>DATBBW010000164.1:0-11297 GCA_036270795.1 Gemmatimonadales bacterium
CGCTGCGCGACCGGGTCCGGGCGGCCATCGTGCGGTTGCAGGCGCGCGTTGACGCGGGCGCCGTCGCCCGCTAGGGTAGGGCCACCATGAGCACGATCATTTCGGTGCACGCGCGCGAGATCCTCGACAGTCGGGGCAACCCCACGATCGAGGCGGACGTGACCCTGGCGAGCGGCGCCGCGGGCCGGGCGGCGGTGCCGAGCGGCGCGTCGACCGGCGAGCACGAGGCGGTCGAGCTGCGCGACGGCGACCAGAAGCGGTTCGGGGGCAAGGGCGTCCTCGAGGCCGTGAAGAACGTGAACGAAGTGATCGGCCCGCGGCTCGAGGGGCTATCGGCCGAGGAGCAGCTCGCGGTGGACTACGCGATGCTCGACCTGGACGGCACGCCCAACAAGAGCCACCTCGGTGCCAACGCGATCCTCGCGGTCTCCATGGCGGTGGCCCGGGCCGCCGCGGAGGAGGCGGGCCTGCCGCTGTATCGCTACCTGGGCGGCCCGGTCACCAACGTGCTCCCCGTGCCGATGATGAACATCCTGAACGGCGGCGCGCACGCCGCGAACACCGTCGACTTCCAGGAGTTCATGGTGGTGCCGATCGGCGCGGACAGCTTCGGCGAAGGGTTGCGCATCGGCGTCGAGGTGTTTCACGCGCTCCAGAAGGTGCTGCTCAAACGCAACCTCTCGACCGCGGTGGGCGACGAGGGGGGGTTCGCCCCCAACCTCCCGAGCGACGAAGCGGCGCTGGAGGCCGTGATGGCGGCGATCGAGACGGCGGGCTACGAGCCGGGGAAGCACGTGGCCATCGCGCTCGATCCGGCCGCGTCGGAGTTGTATCAGGAGCCGAACTACGTGTTCCAGAAGAGTGGGGCCGGCACCAAGTCCGTCGACGAGATGATCGCGCTCTACAAAGGCTGGATCGACCGCTACCCCATCGTCTCGATCGAGGACGGGCTCGCGGAAGACGACTGGGCGGGTTGGGCGAAGCTCACCGCGGCGCTCGGCTCCCGCGTGCAACTCGTGGGCGATGACCTGTTCTGCACCAACATCGAACGCCTCGACCGCGGGATCGAAGAAGCCGTGGCGAACGCGATTCTCATCAAGCTGAACCAGATCGGCACGCTGAGCGAGACGCTGCAGTGCATCGAGCACGCGCGCTCCAACGGCTACGGCGTGGTGATCTCCCACCGCTCGGGGGAGACCGAAGACACCTTCATCGCGGACTTGGCGGTGGCGACGGGGGCGGGCCAGATCAAGACGGGAAGTGCCTCGCGCAGCGACCGCGTCGCTAAATACAACCAGTTGTTGCGCATCGCCGAAGAGCTGGGCGACGTGGCGACCTATCCGGGCCGCCACCTCTACGGCCTGTGACGCGGGCGCGCGGGGCCGGCCTGGTCGCCGCCTGCGGGCTCGCGGCCCTCGCCTTCCTGGCGGGCGAATACAGCACGCTCGACTGGCTCAAGTTGCGCCGCCAGCTCGCGCGCGAGCGCCAGACCGTGCGGGACCTCGAGGTCCAACTTGACTCGCTCGACCGTCTCGCCCACGCCCTCGAGACCGATCCCGTGGCGCAGGAGCACGCGGCACGCGCGCAGTTCGGGATGATCCGCAAAGGTGAGATGCTCTACCGCATCGTCCCTCGGACGGACGCCGGGAGCGGCGTCACCGGCTCTCCCCCGTCCCCACCCCCAGCGTCGCCCCCACCCCCACGGCCAGACTGAGCGCCTCCACCATCTCGCTCGCGCCGCCCACGGTCGCATTGTCCAGGCGATAGGCGAGCCGCACCCACAGCGGGCCGCGCGGGGGGCGGAGTACCAGTCCGGCCTCACCGCCCTGCGCTCGCCCGAGCGGCAACGACGGGTTGACGGTCGACGAGAGCGCGCGCCACAGCTCGACGTACGTCCCCAGCCGCGAGCTGCCGAGCGGGCTCTGCACCCGGGCCCGGGCTTGCCAGAAGACCCAGCGCTGCGTGCTCGAGTCGGTGACGTAGGCGCGGACCTGTGGTCCGACGCTCACGGTGAGCCAGGGCCGGGGCGTCACGCCGATGAAGGCGCGGCCTTCGACGAGATCGCGCGAGGCCGGACCGGCGGCGCCCGGACTCAAGTGCGCCCCGAGGTAGTCGACCCCCAGGACCACCCGGCTCCACGCGGCGCGCCCCTCGGCGGTGAACGCGGGGCCGGAGAACAATCCCGGTGCGGTCCCGAGCGCGGGGTGGATGCGGGCGAACGCCCCGCCCAGGGCGCCGCCGAGCGCCGGGGGCGTCTGCGCCCGGAGGGCATTGCCCCCCACGGCGAGTGTGAGCGCGAGCATGGGCGCTCTCACGGTCCCTCGGGCGCGAATACCGTGGGTGGACCGGCGCGGATCATCAGCGTCACGGCTGGCCGCGCCACGGGCTGCGCCGGGGTGCCGACGCGGGAGGGCGGGCCTGCAGCCGGGGGACGGGGGGGCGTGTGCGATTGGCGGAATCCCAGGAACCCGGACAGACCAATCGCCCCGGCGATCGTGAAGCGCGCCGGCGTGGCATCCGAGCTGTGCCCCACAATGGCCGGCAGGGCGACCACGGCCGCGGCGGCCAAGAGCCCCGCAACGAGCGGCCGCACGGACGGCCGCCGGGGGGCCGGGGGCGGTGGCGCGGGTCGCGCAGTGTCTCGGGGAGACGGCTCGGTGTCCGCCAGCACGCGTGTGATCGTGAGCGGTACGAGCACGGCGTGCAGCCCGCGGTCCGGGCCGGCGGCCGAGGTGGCGCGGAGCACGTACTCGCCGTCATCCCACCGGGCGCCCGCACTCGTCCGACCGTCCCACTCGACCTCCAGGCTCTCCGCGATCGCCCCGGCGTACAACACGCGCAGCGGCGTCCCATCAGGACGCGTGATGGCGACGGTCAGGGCATGCGGCTCGCTGGCCCGGAACCGGGCTGTGAACCGTCCGGTCCCGACCCGCAGCTCGGTCACGGGGGCGACGCGCACGGCGACCGCCTTCGTCGCGCGCCGCACGTCGCCAAACAGGCTGGTCACGGCCGGTGGAAAGATCAACTCGTTGGGCCGGTAGGTCGGCTCGAGCCACACGAGCCGTCGGAACGTGGCGGCGGAAGAGTCGCGGCGACCCAGGAACAGCTCGGTCGCGCCGAGATAGCTGAGCGCCTCGAGGCGGTCATGGCGCGTCAGCGTATCGCCCGCAGTGCGGGCGAGCGCGCCGCGCAGTTCGCTCACGGCCGCTTCGTAATCCAGGTTCTGGTACGCCCGCACGCCGAGGGAGAAGAAGTCGGTGGTCGTCTGCGCGGGCGAGCGCTGGGGCGCGATCAGCGCGAGCACGGCGACACTGAGCGCTCGCGCGGGGAGCCTCACGGCGCGAGGCTCTCGAGCACCACGTCCGTGATCCGCACGCCCTGGCCCGCGGTCACGGGAATGACCCGCTCAACCGCCTTGAATCCCGCGCGCTGCACCCGCATCCGGTGAAGTCCCGGCGCCACGGCGAGATCGAGGAGCGGCGTGTTGCCGACCACCCGTCCGTCGATCGACACGACACCCCAGGGGGTCGCGTTGATCGACAAGCGACCCGGCTCGACCGCGACCGCGGGGCGTTCGGAACGGCGCACCGCGGGACGCGGGGTGGGGCGGCGACGGGCGTGCGCTGCCTTGGGCTGCGCCGGTGGGGGCGGGGCCGTCGTGGCGAGCGCCGGGGCCGGCGCCGGAACGGGAACGGCCGGAACCCGCGCGAGCGTGTCCGGGGTGTGGACGGGCAGGGGGGCGGGAGGCAGCGCGATGCGCGGGCGCGCGACGTGGGCCGACGAAATGCCTAGCCTGACCCCCACAGCGGCCAAGACGAGCCCCAGCGCAGCCAGCGCGATGCGGGGCGCGAGCCGTCGCCGCGGCGGTTCGAAGTCCATGATCACGAGCGGCAACGCCGACCCACCGGGCGACGGCCGCGGCGGCGGGATGGCCACCCCCGCGGGGGCCCCGATGGCCGCGGCCGCGAAATCGCGCACGGTGGGGAAGCGCGCCGCGGGCTGCGGGTGCAACGCGCGCTGCACCGCCTCCGAGAAGTACGGGGGCGTGTCCGGCCGCAGGTCGCTCGGCCGACGAGGCGCGGCGTCTGGAGGCGGCGCGATCCCTGTGAGACACTCGTAGGCGAGCGCCGCCAACGCGCGCTGGTCCGCCGCCGGGCTCGGGTCGCCGCCAGCGAAGAACCCGGCGATGGCGAAGTCGGCGACGAAGGCGTCGCCGACGGGGTCGATGATCACGTGCGCAGCGGTGAGGTCGCCATGGGACACGCCCTGACGGTGCGCGTGGTCCAGGGCGCTCGCAAGCTCGCGGATGAGGCGGTGGCACACGCCCACCTCGAGCCGGCCGTCGCTCTCAAGCACCTGCAAGAGGGAGCGACCCGCGACGTGCTGCCCCGAGTACCACAGGAAACTGGGCGTTGCCCCCCAGCCGCACAGGGGGATGATGTGGGGGTGATCGAGCTCCGCCGTCGCCTCCCCCGCCGATCGCAACCCCTCGTCTGCCGCCGGACCGCACGCGGCCCGCGCCACCGTCTTCAGGACGACGGGGCGATCCGCCTTGTCGCGCGCGAGGTACACGAACCCCGACGCGCTCTGGGCCAGGAGGGTGCTCAAGCGAAAGTCGGGCGCCAGCTCCCGGCGCGCGTCCAGCTCGCTCGGCCACGCCGGCGATGCCTCGTCGGCGCCGCCCGCGCCCGGAGCGAAGCCGCATCGCGCGCACCGGCCGGTGTGGTCGTCGATGTTGGCGAGCCGGCAGTGGGGGCAGCGCATCACGGCAGCAGGATAGTGAATTGCGCACTCTCGGCGATGGGGGTGCTGGTCCCGAACGCGGCCTTAAGCGTGTAGTTGATCCCGGGCGCGCCGATGCTCAAGTCTCCGAAGGTAGCGACCCCGCCTGTCGCGGCAACGCTCGTCGTGCCGGAAAGCGTCGCGTTCCCGAGCAGACTGGCGTCGTGCCCGATCGTCAGACGCACGAAGCCGGTAAAGTTCGTCGCCAAGTTGCCGAGCGCATCGAAAGCCGTGACCTGCACCGGCGGCTGGATCGTGGCCGTGGGCAGCGCGTTGCTCGGCTGCACGGTGAACAGGAGCTGCGTGGCAGGCCCCGGAGTGATGGCGAACGGCGTACTGGTGTCTCCCGCGAGCCCACTGGCGCTGGCGGTCAGTGTGTAACCGGTGCCCGTCTTGTCGAGGCTGAGATCGGAGAATGTGGCGACCCCGTTCACGGCGTTCACCTGCTGCACGCCCGTGAGCGTCCCGCCACCCGGATTAGCGCCGAGCCCCACCATAATGGGCCCGCTGTAGCTCGTCACGGTGTTGCCGGCACCGTCAACCGCGGCAACCTGCACCGGGGGCGCGATCAGGGATCCCGCGGCCGTCGTCTGCGGCTGCCCCACGAACGCGACTCGCGTGGGTGGCGCCGGTGGCGGCGGCGCGGTGATATCGAACGCGGTGCTCGCGGCGCCGGCGAGGCCCGAGCCGGGAGCCGTCGCGGTCAGCGTATAGCCAGTCCCGGCCTTGTCGATCATCAGGTCGGAGAACGTCGCGAGGCCGCTCACCGCCGCCACTTGGGTCGTGCCGGACAGCCTCCCACCGCCTGGATTGGTGCCGAGCGTGACGGTGATCGGTCCCGTGAAACTCGGGACGGTGTGCCCTGCCGCGTCGACCGCCGCCACCTGCACCGGGGCGAGCGTTGTGCTGGCCGGTGCCGACTGGGGTTGCAAGACGAAGCTGAGCGCACGAGCGGACCCCGGGGCGGGGGGCGTGGCGGTGACGTCGAACGGCGCGCTCTCGACGACCACCGGCCCGGTGCCAAACGCGGCGGTCAGCGTGTAGCCCGTGCCCAGCTGATTGATACTGAGGTCGGTGAAGCTCGCGACCCCGCCCGCCGCGAGGACCATGAGATGGCCCGACAGGGTCGCGTTCTTCCCGGCGCTCCCGTCCTTGCCCTTGGCGACCGCGATCGAGTCCGCGAAGCTCGTAGCGACGTTGCCCATGCCATCGTACGCCGTGACCTGCACCGGTGGCTTGATGATGCTGTCGAGCATCGTCTGACTCGGCTGCGTGCTGAACGCCAGGCGCGTCGCCGGGCCGGGCACGACGGCGAACCCGGTACTCGCGACGGGCGGGAGGCCGCAACACGCCGCGGTGAGCGTGTACCCCGTGCCGCTCCGCCCGAGGCGGAGATTGCTGAACGTCGCGACCCCCTGGATCGCGGTCACCGTGGTATCGCCGCCCAGCTTGCCGCCCGATGGGGTCGGGCCGAGCGCAACGGTGACTGCGCCAGTGAAGCCCGCGACGGTGTGGCCGCTCGCATCTTCCGCGGTCACCGTAAGCGCGGGTGTGATCGCTTGACCCGCGGTCACCTGGCTCGGCGGCGGGGTCGTGAAGCTGAGTGCCGCCACGTCGGGATACACCGCTCCCGGCCCGCCGCGGCCTGGAGCGTGGAGCAGCGCGTCGAGATGACAGGCGGCAGGTGCGACCAGGCTGGCGAGGAGCGCGCCCGAGCGGAGCAACCGGAGCGGCTTCATGGCTGCGACCCCTCCGCAATCGGCGCACCGCGCCGCCCGCGTCGCACGGCGCTAGAGGTTCGCCGCCTGCCGGCAACGAGTGTGTCGCCGACTCGACAGCCGTTTGCTCGAGCGGGTGATGGGTGTCACGCGAAAAATGGTCGCCCGATCGTCCATGATGCGGTCCGTTCGTGGATCCTCTCGGTCTCGTTGTGACTGGCGAGCAGGTTCGCTCGGCATTGCAGGTCCAATACTCTCGCGCCGTGACGAGCAAACATTCGACCAGAGGAACAGCACCAGCCTGTGGTCGAGTGTGGTGAACGTTTCGTTTACGCGACCGCCGGTCATCTTCTGGAGCACGACCGGTCGGCTCGGGTTACGCGTCGCCCTTCCTCCTTCGCTCGCGTACCCGCTACGCCCGTGCTAGACGCACCGGCTGAAGCTCACCACAGTTTACCACTGGGCGCGCCCGAGTGGGCAGTGACGGCATCGGTAGTAATACGATCGACCCGATTTGATCATGTGGGCGCCGTGACCGCGGCAGAGTTGTTTCACCGGGACAAGCGGCGGTACATTGCCGGTAGGGCAGGGTAGCTCAGCTGGTTAGAGCACGGCACTCATAATGCCGGGGTCGCGGGTTCGAGTCCCGCCCCTGCTACTTGAGCTCGCGGCGTCGTGGCGGCCGAGATCTTGGACGCAAGCGGCGCATTACCTGAAGACCACTCCCGTGGCCAACGTGCTCGAGCTGCGCTGGCTCAGCGCGAACGAGGCGGAGGGCCGCTACGGGCCCACCGACGGCCAGACGGCGATTGTGGTGACGCTGAAGAGGCAGCGCTAGGCGCCCGCGCCGGTGACGGTGATTTGGTGGCGCGACGGGGACGTTTCAGGTTGCGTCCTCGAAGTGCTGCGGGCGTCACCGTCGCGTTACTCCGGCGTGCCTCGCGGCAGTCTTTAGGGTGACCCCTGAATCAGGCAACTGCGGAGGATACCACTATGCGCTCGATCCCCCGGGGGCGCCCGCTCGCGGCCGGTGTCGCGGCCGCCGCGCTCGCGCTGTTAGCCGCGTGCCACGCCGATAGGGCCACCGCCCCCTCCACCGTCCCCCCAACCCAACCCCCCGCGCTGAGCGCGGCCGAAGCAAGCTCCCTCGCGGAAGCGATGACGGCCGACGCCCAGGGTGAACTGGAAGGCATCACCGTCACGGGCGGCGGACTGATGCCCGGCCTGGTCAGTGCGTTCGGATTGATCGATCCCCTGTGCGTCCCCACGATCAGCCCGTCGCCGGTCGTGGATACCGACCACGACGGCGTGCCGGATTCGGTGCGCGTCACCTTCCCCAGCTGCGGCTTCGCGATGGGGAGCGCGGCTGACACGGTCCGCGGCTCGATCGACCTCGTGGATCCCACGCCGACGGTGGCGGATCATGACGGGAGGCTCCGCTTCATCGCGTTCACGCGCATTCTGGTGTTTGACGGCAAAGAGCGCTCGTTCGTCCTGAACGGCATGCGCCAAGCGCTGCGCGACGCCACGACGATCGCGATGACCGATTCGAGCTTCGGGAGTACCTACACGTTTCCTGACGGGACCACGGCGACCAGCGAACGCGACGGGACCAGCACGTTCACGGCGGATGTCGCGGGGTCGATCAACCCCGACGCGCCGCTGCCGAGTGGCAGCCTGAACATCAAAGCAACGGCGACCTGGACGCACGGCACGAACAGCTATGCGCTCACCGTGTCGACCGCGCCGTCGCTGCACTACAACGCCAACTGCACCGTCTGGCCCAAGTTCGACGCCGGTACGATCCAGGTGATCGCCACCCGCAACGGCACCACCACGACCGTGACGATCAGCTTCACGGCGTGTGGCCAGTACACCGTCACGCGCTCATAGCGGGTTCGACCATACGCACCGCCCCGCGGTCATGTCGGTGACCGCGGGGCGGGTGTTATCACGACGCCCGGCGTATAGAGCGGGCGCCGGGACACGGGGGACCACCCCCAGCGCTAGCCCGCGAGTCCCCGCCAGATCACCGGTTTGATGTCGCGCGAGCGCTCCTCGGCAAAGCGCTGCGCCGTCTTGAGGAGGGCCGCGTAGTCCGTCTGCCACTCGGCCGGCATGTTGGCGCGGAAATAGGCCGCCGTCATTACGACCCCCGTGGGGCGACTCGCCGTGCCGTAGCCCACCGCCGCAACGTCGCCCAGGAAGCAGGTCGAGCTGCCCGTGTCCATGACGTTCACGACGCGGCACTCGAAATGGGCGTGGCACTCGTCGAGCACCGGCACGCCGAGCGTGCCGACGTGATGCGGCACGTCGGCGAGCTTGTCCCGGGTGCGGCCGCTCGCAAACCCGAGCCGGTGGATCAGCTCGAACTGATCATTGCGCAGCAGATGCACGGCGAAGCGCCCGCTGTCAAAGATCATGTCGTGGCTGTAGTTGAACTTGTGGATGTACACCGACACGCGCGGAATCGCGGGCACGATGGAGGCCCGCACCGCGCTATCCAAGATCATCCCGTTGCGCTTACCATCGCGCTCCGCGGTCACCGCCACCACGGGCGAGGTGAGGTGCCGGAGCAGCTGATACACAGGGTCGGGGTGCATGAGGGTATCATTATATATGGACTCGCTCGTCCACCGCTTCCGGGACCATGTGCTCGAAGCCGGGCTCTTCCCGGAGCCCGGCACGGCGCTCGTCGCCGTCTCGGGCGGTCCCGACTCAGTCACGCTGCTCGACCTGCTATATACGGTCGCGGGCGAGCTCGGGCTGTCGCTCATCGTGGGGCACGCCGACCACGGGATCGCCGCGGCGAGCGCAGCGGTCGCCGAAGCGGTCGGCGCCCTCGCCGCTCACTACCAGCTGCCCTGCGAGCACGCCGCGCTCGCGCTCGGTCCGGATGCGACGGAGACGCTCGCGCGCCGCGCCCGCTACACCTGGCTCCGGGACGTCCGGCGCCGCGTGAGCGCGCGCTACGTCGTGCTCGGCCACCACCGCGACGACCAGCTCGAGACGATCCTGATGCGGGTCCTCAAGGGCAGTGGACCGGCGGGGCTCGCGGCGATGGCGCCGGTCAGCCGCGGCGGCCTCGTGCGGCCGCTCTTGCCGTTCTCGAAAGCCGAGCTGATCGGGCACGCCGCGGCCCGCGGGCTCGCCACGCACGAGGACCCGGCGAATCGCGACGCGCGCCACCTGCGGAGCTGGGTCCGGACCACGCTCGTGCCGCTGCTCGTCGAGCGCTTGGGCGCGCGGGTGAGCGACGACCTCTTGCGGGCGGGGCGCGCGGCGGCGCTGGAGCGGCGCGCCTGGGACGAGTTGCTCGAACAGCTGCCCGACTTGGGGCTGCGCCGGGTGCGCCACGGCTGTGAAGTTGCTCGTGACGGGCTCGCCCGCTATGATGACGCGGTATCCGTGACGCTCGTGCGGGCCACCGCGCGGCGCGTCGGATTGGTGCTAGGGATTCGCGCCGCGCGGCAGGTGGTGGCCCTGGCGCGCCGGCCGTCGGGGCGCCGCTTGGCGCTGGGGCGGGGCGGCTGGATCGCCGAAGTGGCGTTCGACCGGCTGCGCCTGATTCGCCCCCGCGCCGCCGCCCCGGCCCACCTCGTGGCGGTCGCGCAGGGTCGCGCGGTGTTCGGGGACTTCCAGGTGGCGTGGGCCCCCGACGCGGCGCCCGCCCGGGTGCCGCGGACCGAATGGACGACGTGGATCGCCGGCGCGAATTGGGAAGTGCGGCCGCCGCGCCCGGGCGACCGCGTGGTCCCCTTGGGCGGCGTGGGCCGCCGGCCGCTGCGGCGGCTGTTCATGGAGGCGCGGGTGTCGCGCACCGACCGGGCCAGCTACCCGGTGCTCGCCCGCGGCGCAACCATTCTGTGGGTCCCCGGAGTCTGCCGGAGCGCCGCCGATCTCCCGCAGCCAGGAACCCCGTCGGTACGGGTCGATGTTACCAAGCGCAGCGAGCCTGAAGCAGACCGGCGGACGTGAATTTGACCGCATCGTCTTCGACGAGCAGACCCTCGCCGCGCGGGTGCGCGAGTTGGGCCGGGCGATCACGGCGGCCTATCCGGACGGCGAACTCGTCGTGCTCGGCCTCCTCAAGGGGAGCTTCATCTTCCTGAGCGACTTGGTGCGCCGCATCGAGCGGCCGCTCCAGGTGGATTTCTTGGTCGCAGCGAGCTACGGCCGCGACACGATCTCGAGCGGGAATGTGCGGCTACTGTACGATCCGGAAACGGAGCTGCGGGGTAAGCACATCCTCCTGGTGGAGGACATCGTCGACACCGGGACAACCCTGAATCGCCTGGTGACGCTCCTGCGCGAGCGGCACCCGAAGAGTCTGGAGATCTGTGCCTTGTTGCATAAGCATGTCGCCGAACACTTGGTGCTCGAGCCGCGGCTGGTCGGGTTCGACGCGCCCCGCGCGTTCCTCGTGGGGTACGGGCTGGACCACGCCGAGAACTTCCGGCATCTGCCGTATATCGCGAGCCTGACCTGATGGCCAACCGCGTCCCGCCGCCGCGCGAGTTTAGCTGGACCCGCACGCTCCGCACCCTGTCCTTCTGGGCGCTCTTGATCGTGGGGTCGATCGCGTTGGTGCAGTTCGCGTCGAACCGGCGCCAAGAGTGGGTGGACGTCTCCTTCAGTCAGTTCACCGAGCAGCTCGACAAGGCCAACGTGGACACGGCCGAGATCACCGAGCGGGTGCAGGTGAAGGGTCACTTCCGCACGCCCGTCGCGGTGGGGCGGCGCACCGCCGACCATTTCACGACGCTGTTGCCGTTCGAGTCGACGGACGCATGGGTG
>DATBBW010000165.1:0-5893 GCA_036270795.1 Gemmatimonadales bacterium
CTCGGGCTCCGGGACCTGGACGAGTTGCCCCGACTGGAAGAGCTGTCGGTGGCGCTGCGTCCGCCCGCGCCCGCCGCGCCGGAATTACGCTGATGCGCCTGCAGCGCGCCTTGGCGCGCGCGGGCGTGACGTCGCGCCGGAAGGCCGAGGAGTTGATCCGCGCGGGCCGGGTGAAGGTCGACGGCGCCGTGGCCACCCTCGGCATGAGCGCCGACCCCGCGCGCCAGCGGGTCACGGTCGACGGCCGGGTGGTCCGCCTGGCGCCGGTCACCTGGCTGGCGCTCAACAAGCCCGTCGGCTACGTGGTGAGCCGGGGCGATCCCGAGGGCCGGCGCACGATCTTTGCCCTCCTCCCCAAGGTTCCCGGCCTCACGTACGTTGGACGCCTGGATGTCATGACGTCGGGCCTCCTGTTGCTCACCACCGACGGGGCGGCGGCCCACCGGCTGATGCACCCGCGCTTCGCCGTGCCGCGGACGTACTGGCTGCGGGCGCACGGCCTCGAGGCCCCCGCGCTTGACGCCGCGCTCGGCCATCCGCCCGTGATCGAGGGCCGCGCGGTGCGGGTGCTCGACTACCGCGTGCGGCCGGTGGCCCGCAGCGTGGAGCTGGAGCTGACCCTCGCCGAGGGGCGGCAACGCATCGTGCGGCGACTCGCCGAAGCGCTGGGGCTGAAGGTCGAATGGCTGCACCGCGTAGCGTACGGCCCGGTGCACCTGGGCCGCCTCGCCGAGGGGAAACACCGCCCCCTCGCGCCCCGCGAGATCGCCGCCATCGAGCGACTGCATGGAACTACGTGATCGGACGGCAATGATCCTCGGCGGCAGCGGCCTCGTGGGGCACGCGGTGGCCCGCCGGCTGCTGGCGGCGGCGCCCCGGCGCCTCGTGCTCGTCGCCTTGTTCGAGGACGAGGTGAAAGCCACAGCCCGCAATCTCGAGCCGTACCGCGGGCGCGCCGCGATCGAGGTCGAATGGGGCAACGTCTTCGTGCCCGCGACGCTCGCCCGGCTCGAGCGGACCGCCCTGACGTCGAGCCCCGAGCACCGCGCCCTGCTGTTGCACGACGTGCTGTCCGACCTGAGCGACGACATTCTGGAGCGCAACCATCTGTACCAGCTGCTGCAGAAGTACCGCCCCGACGCGGTCGTGGACAGCATCAACACCGCGACGGCGTTTGCCTACCAGGACGTGGTGCGGAGTGCCCAGGACGTGCTCGCGCTCGCGGCCGAGGGGAAGCTCGATCGCGCGGCGGTGGAGCGGCTCGTGCTGGTGCTGACGACGCCGCAACTCATCCGGCACATGCAAATCCTGGTCGAGGCGTTGCGCCGCGCCGAGACCAAGGCCTACGTGAAGATCGGGACGAGCGGCACCGGCGGCATGGGCTTCAACATCCCCTACACCCACTCCGAGGAGCGCCCCAGCCGAACCCTGTTGGCGAAGGCGGCCGTGGCCGGCGCGCAGTCGCTCTTGCTGTTCCTGCTGGGCCGCACCCCCGGCGCGCCCGCCACGGTCGAGATCAAGCCCACCGCCACCATCGCCTGGCGCGAGATCGCGTTTGGGCCGATCCGTCGCAAAGGCAAGCCGATCCCGCTCGTCGACTGCCCGCAGCCCGTCCCGGTGGCGCAGGCATTCCAGGCCGGGACGGCCCCCTGGTGCGAGCTCGGCAAACCGCTCGAAGGCGTGTTCATCGACGTGGGGGAGAACGGCTTGTTCGCGCGCGACGAGTTCGAGACGGTCACGGCCCTCGGCCAAATGGAATTCATCACGCCGGAAGAGGTGGCGGAGTACGTGCTCATGGAGCTCGAGGGCCGCGCCACCGGGCGCGACATCGTCGCCGCGCTCGACGCCGCGACCGCCGGCCCGACCTACCGAGCGGCGATGCTCCGGGCGCAGGCGCTCGCGTACCTGCGCACGCTCGAGGGGCAGACCAAGAGCCGCAGCGTCGCCTACGAGATGCTCGGGCCGCCCCGCCTGACCAAGCTGTTGTGGGAGGCGCACCTGTGCGCGCTGCTCCGGCCCAGCGTGCGCGCGCTCGCCGGGTCCAAGGCCCGGGCGCTGGCTGCGGAGGCCCACGCCCTGGTGACGCGCGACGCAGCGCTGCGGAGCCATATTCTGTCGGTGGGAATCCCGATCCTGACGCCCGACGGCGAGGGGCTGTACCGCGGCAGCCTCGTGGTGGTGGCGGGCGACAGGGAGGACCCGCGCGCGGCGGCGCCGCGCGGCTGGGTGGATCTGCGCCCGGATCAGTTCGGCGTGTGGGTGAAGCGCGCGCAGGAAATGGTGGTGCAGGCCGAGCGACGCCACAGTCGGGCCGCCGAGTCGGGCAGTGCCGTGGACTGGACGGCCATCGGCGCCGACGACCCGATCGCCCCGGCCCAGTTCGCCACCTGGGTGTTCCGCTACGAAGAGCGAGGGGAACGGATCAAGCGCTAACATGGCCACGGACACCGCTGGAGTCGACCACGCCGTGGGCGCGATCGGGACGACCTTCCGCCTGACGCGGCTGTACCCCCCGAACCACCCGGCGGTGATGGAGGCGCTGCGCCAGATCGGCGAGGCCCTGCCCGCGCTCGCCGCGCTCGGCACGATCGAGTGGAAAGTGGGGGCCACGGGCCTCCACTGGCACGGCCAGCAGCTCTTGCCGCGCAATTCCCAGATCGCGCAACTGGCGGGCCTGTTGTACGCGCGCGGCGTGCGGACCCTCACCCTGAACCCGGGCATGACGGCGGAGAACGTGCTCGCCCTGTTCGGGGTCGCGACGGGCACGGTCCCGCCCGACGATGCGACGTTGGGACAGTTGACCGTCGGTCTCAGGCGCCGCTCCACCGCGCGGCTCGAGCGGTTGTACACGGCGACCCCGGCCGCGGGCGTCCGCGCGGTCCCCGAGACACCAGCGGACGCTCCGGCCCAGGCGGCCCCGCTGGCCCCGCCTGAGGCGCCGCCGGTGAAGGCGCCGACCACCGTGCTGCGGCACGACGTGCTGCCCCCCGGCGTCGCCGCCAAGCGCGCCATCGCGGCACTCAAGGCGGCGGCGGCCCCGGAGGAGCAGCGCGCGGCGGTCGAGCACCTGGCGGCGCTAGCGCCCGACCTGCTCACGCAGCGCGACGTCGCCACGGTGGCCGACGCGATCGCGACGCTCGACCTGTTGCTGGCGCGGGGCGCCGCGGACCCGGAGCTCGTCGGGGCGATCGATCGCGCCGCGCTCGCGCTGTCGGACCGCGCGCTGCTCGAGCGCATGGTGCGCCGGCTGGGCGAGCCGCGCGTCCCACCGGAGGAGCGCGAAACGCTGGTCGCCGCGGCGGGTGCGCTGCCGTCACTCTCGATGACCCTCGTCCTCGAGGCGTTCCTCGCGGCGCCGCTCGATCGGCGCGCGCCCTACACCGCGGTGGTGCGCAAGGCGGCCGACCGGGCGCTGGAGCCGCTCGCCGGCCTGCTGGCCCACCAGGACCCGCAGATCGTCGCGGCCGCCGCGGAATTCGTGGGGCTCACCGGCAGCCCCCAGGCCCCGACCCTCCTGGTGCCGCTCATTCGCCACCAGTCGGAGTTCGTGCGGGAGGCGGCCCTGCTCGGGCTCGCCGAAGCGGGGGGCCGCGAGATCGCGCGGCCCGCGATGCCCGCGCTGAAGGACGAGAGCGTGGCGGTGCGCCTGGCGGCCACGCGCGCCGTCGCCGCCGGCGGAGACCCCTCCTCGTCCACCGTGCTGATCCGCCGCTTGGACCAGGAGGCCGACGAAGGGGTACTGGCGGAGTTGTTGCGGGCCATCGGCCGGCTGGGGGCGCGTGAGGCGCTCGAGGTCCTGGCGCGCCATGCCGAACCGGGCGGCGTCATGAGCCGCCGCAGCGCGACCGTGCGGGCGGCTGCCGTGGATGGGCTGCGGCACATCGCCCGGCCCGAGGCGCGCGGCCTCTTGGAACTCTACAGTAAAGACAAGGAGCCGGCTGTGCGAAAAGCGGCGGAGGCGGCACTCAAGTGACGACACGGACGGTGAAAACCGGCGACGCCGCGCTCGCGCACGCGATTACGCGCGAGGTGGGGAAACGGGTCGTGGGGCAGGAGCTCATGGTCGAGCGGCTGCTGATCGGGCTGCTCACCGGGGGGCACATCCTGCTCGAAGGCGTGCCGGGCCTCGCGAAAACGCTGGCCGTGCGCACCGTGTCCGAGTGCCTGCGGATCGCCTTCTCGCGGATTCAGTTTACACCCGACCTCCTGCCTGCGGACGTGATCGGCACCATGGTATTCGATCAGCGATCGCAGGAGTTCTACGCCAAGAAAGGCCCGCTGTTCGCCAATCTCGTGCTCGCCGACGAGATCAACCGCGCCCCCGCCAAGGTGCAGTCAGCGCTGCTCGAGGCGATGCAGGAGAAGCAGGTGACGATCGGCGGCGAGACGTTTTTCCTGGGCGAGCCGTTCCTCGTGCTGGCGACGCAGAACCCGATCGAGCAGGAAGGCACGTATCCCCTGCCCGAGGCGCAGCTCGACCGCTTCATGCTCAAGGTGCGCGTGGGCTACCCCACCCGCGACGGCGAGAAGGAAATCGTGGCCCGGATGGCGTCGGGCCGGCCGATCGAGGTACAGCGCATCGCCGAGGCCGACGAGATCCTCGCCGCCCGCAGCGCGATCGCCGATCTGTTCATGGATCAGAAGGTGGTCGACTACATCGTGGACGTGGTGCGGGGCACACGCGAGCCGCAGGCGCTCGGGCTGCCGGAGCTGAAGCCGCTCATCGCCTTCGGCGCCAGCCCGCGGGCCTCGATCTATCTCGCCCAGGCCGCCCGCGCCCACGCGTATCTGCGCGGCCGCGCCTATGTGGTGCCGGAAGACGTCAAGGCCATGGCGTTCGACGTGCTGCGCCACCGCGTCCTGCTCACGTTCGAGGCCGAGGCGGAGGACATGGACGCCGATCGCGTGATCGCCAAGATCCTCGAAGCCGTAGGCGTGCCGTGACCTACACCGGCCACGAACGCCGCAGCGGGGCCACCTCGCCGGTGCGCGCGCGCCGGCGGACGGTCACCGCCGACGTGCTGCGCCAGGTGAAGGGGATCGAGCTGCGCACCCGCTCCCTCGTCAACTCGCTCTTCACCGGGGAATACCGCTCGGTGTTCCGCGGCCAAGGCATCGAGTTCGCCGAAGTGCGAGCGTATCAGCAGGGCGACGATTTCCGCGCGATCGACTGGAACGTCTCGGCCCGCATGGGCCATCCGTTCGTCAAGACGTTTCACGAGGAGCGCGAGATCACCTTGCTGCTCGTGGTGGACCAGTCCGGCTCCTGCCAGTTCGGACGGCCCTACACCAAGGCGGGTCTCGCGGTCGAGGTGGCCGCCGTGCTCGCGCTCGCCGCCGCGCGCCATAACGACCGCGTCGGCGCGCTGATGTTCGCCGACAAGGTCGAGTTCGTGGTGCGGCCCCGCAAAGGCCGCCCCCACGCGCTGCGCGTCATCCGCGACCTCGTCGCCTTCACGCCCCGGGGACGCGGGACGAACCTGGCCGAGGCCTTGAGCTACGCCACCAAACTGCTGCGCCACCACGCCATCGTCGTGGTGCTGTCGGATTTCCGCGCCGAGGGCTGGGAGGATCCCCTGGCACGCCTCGCGGCGGACCACGACATCGTGGCGATCACCCTCGACGACCCCCGCGAGGTCGAGCTGCCGGACGCCGGGTGGGTGGACATGGAGGACGCGGAGACCGGCCAGCGCGTCCTGCTGGACACGAGCCACGCCCCCACGCGGACCCGGGTGCGGGTCGCGGCCGAGCGACAGGTCCAGGTACGCACCCGCAAACTGCTCCAGGCCGGCGTGGACCGCGTCGCCCTCCAGACCAACGTTCCGTACGGCCCGACGTTGCGCCGGGCGTTCGCCGAACGCGCGCGACGCCTCACGCGCTGACCATGCGGGTC
>DATBBW010000166.1:0-5665 GCA_036270795.1 Gemmatimonadales bacterium
GGTGAACCCCAGCCAGCCGACTTTGGCTGTGCGGAGGTGGCATGGCGAGTCCGGTACGCATTCTGAGCATTGATGGCGGGGGCATCCGCGGGATCATCCCGGCCCTGGTGCTCGCCGACCTGGAGCGTCGTGCCGGGCGACCGATTTGCCGGCTCTTCGACCTGATCGCCGGCACCTCGACGGGCGGCATCCTCGCACTCGGCCTCGTCAAGGCCAAGGCGGATGGCACCCCCGCCTACTCGGCGGGGGATCTCGTCGGCCTGTACGAGCACGAGGGGCCGACCATCTTCGCCCCGTCCGTGTGGATGCGGATCCCCGTCATCCGGACGCTCGTGGAGCTGTGCGCGCCAAGGTACCCCGCGCGCAACATCGAGGCGGTGTTGCTCCGGTATTTCGGCGACGCTCGCCTCTCCCAGGCGATCACCCCCGTGCTCGTCACCGGTTACGAAATCGCGCGGCGCGACCCGTGGTTCTTTCGGAGCGAGCGCGCCAAGCGGGAAACCGACCACGACTTCCCGATGCGTGAAGTGGCCCGCGCCACATCGGCCGCGCCGACCTACTTTCCCCCGCTTGGCCTCCCCGCACCCGCCCCGGGGCCCCAGTACGGGCTCGTCGATGGTGGAGTGTATGCGAACAACCCGGCGCTGTGCGCCTACGTCGAGGGGCACACCCTCCGCCCCCAGGCGCGGGACTTCCTGATGGTCTCCCTCGGCACGGGCCAGACGGCGGATCGCATCTCCTACGACAAGGCGAAAGGGTGGGGCCTCGCCGGGTGGGCCCGGCCGCTCCTCAGTGTGGTGTTCGACGGCGTGAGTGACACGGTCGACTATCAGCTGGACCAATTGCTGCGTCCCGCGCCTGGCGGCCCCAAACGTCATTATCGCTTTCAGGCAGCCTTGACGCCCGACGAGGAAGCGATGGACGATGCGAGCAGCACCCACATCGCGGCGCTCAAGGCCGTCGCGCAGCGGATCATCGCTCAGAATGCCACGACCCTGGCGGCGCTCTCCCGCGCCCTGACCGAGGACTCGGTCCCCTCGTAGCGCAAACCCCACACACCTGGTTTTGAAGGAGTACCTCGAGGCCTCCTCTCCGGTTGATCTTTCAGCGGGGCGCGCGGTAGACAGAGTACCGGAGAGGGGGACGCGTGGCACGCCATCCAGCACCGCTGCGGGGGCCGAGGGGGGGAGTGCGGGGCCTAGCCCTCGTGGCCGTGATGCTCCTCGCTCCTCGGCCGGCGGGTGCCCAATCGGGATCCCCCGCGCTCCCACCACCCGCCCGACCCTCGCATCCAGCGCCGCCGCGTACGATCGGCGTGGCGTTGAGCGGCGGCGCCGCGCGCGGGCTCGCCCACATCGGGGTCCTGAAGGTGCTCGAGGAGGCGGGGGTGCCGGTGCAGGTGGTCACGGGCACGAGCATGGGCAGTGTGGTGGGTGGCCTGTACGCCGTCGGCTACTCGGCGGCGCAACTCGATACCATCGCCACGGCCATTGACTGGTACGGGCTGCTCACCGACTCGGTCGCGCGCCGCGATCTACCGGTGGAGCGGAAGCTCACCGCGGACCGCTACCTCCTCACCCTGCCGATCGACCGTAGCGGCCTCCATCTGCCGCGCGGCGTCGTGGCGGGCCAGCGGATCTCGCAGCTCTTGAGCGGGCTCACCTGGTCGGTGCACTCGATCGAGAACTTCCGCCAGCTGCCACGCGGCTTCGCCGCGGTCGCGACCGATCTGGAAACGGGGAAAGGGGTGGTGCTGGACCATGGCTTCCTTCCCGACGCGCTGCGCGCCAGTATGGCGCTGCCGAGCCTCTTCACCCCGGTCGAGTTGAGCGGGAAGGCGTTGATCGACGGTGGCGTGGTGCGCAACCTTCCCGCGCAGGATGCGCGCGCCCTGGGCGCCGACTTCCTGATCTGCAGCGATGTGACCGACCCTTTGGATCCGCGCGACTCGATCGTCTCGTTCGTCGACGTGTTGGTGCAGGCGGTCTCCTTCCGGGTGTGGGACTCGGAGAGCGACGAGCGGCACCAGTGCGACGTGCTGATCACGCCCAAGGTGCACGGGTTTGCGACGCTCGGGTTCACTCGCGGGCGGGAGATCATCGCCCGGGGGGAAGCGGCGGCACGCGCGGCCCTGCCGGCCATCGCGGCCGCGCTCGCGGGTGGTTCCGGCGGCCGCACCGCCCGGTCGCCCGCCCGAGCCGCCGACTCGGTGCTCGTCGCGCGGGTGCGGTTCGAGCACCCGGGGCGGGTTCCGCAGGGGTTGCTCACCCGGACCCTCGGCGTGCATGCGCCGCGGTGGGTGTCCCGCCGAGCCCTCGACCGAGGCATCGACCGCCTGTATGCCACGGGGCTGTTCCAGAGCGTGCGGTATCGCCTGGAGCCCGTGCCCGGCGGCCCACCGGAGGCGCGCGAGCTCGCCGTGCTCATCGGGGAGCGATCCCCGGGCCGCTTCGGCCTGGGCCTACGCTACGACAGCCGGTACAAGGCTTCGGTGCTGGTGTCCAGCACGTTGGGTGGCGTCGCGGGGTTCGGGTTGAGCGGCCAGCTGAATGCGCGCCTGGGCCAGCAGATCGCGGTCGACCTGGGCGCCGCGCAACCCCTGGGAGACGGCAGGACCGTCACCCTCAGCATGGGCGCGCTCTACGCGCGCAGCCCGTTCGATCTCTACCTCCAGGGGCGCGAAGTGGCCCAGGCGCGGGTCGACCTGGGCGCGGTCTCCGCGTCGATCGCGCGCAGCATGGGAACGGCGGCCGACCTCTCGGTGCGGGTGAAGGCCGAGTACGCGAGCTGGACCGATGCCGTGTCCGCCGTGGCGTCCGCCCCGCTCGATCGCACGTTCTACACGGTGGCGGGCGTCCTCACCATCGACACCTACGATCGCGGCGTCTATCCCAGGCGCGGCATCGGGGTGCGGGCCCGGTCCGAATGGGGTAACCGCCTGGTGGCCGCGGGGGGCCCGTTCGCGCACCACTTCGCCGATGCCCAGGCGTACGTGCCCCTGGACCGGACCGTGTCGGTGTGGGGTGGTGTGAGCGTCGGCGCCTCGAGCGGCGGGCCGCCCCCCCACTACCTGTTCTCCCTCGGGGGGGCGAATACGTACTACCTGTTTCCCGACCGCGACGTCCCCTTCGTCGGCCTCCACACGCAGGAGTTGCGGGGCCGCGCATTGCAGAAGCTGGAGCTGGGCGCGCAGTGGGAGCTCGCGCCGGATGTCTTCGGGCGGGTCCTGTGGAACGCCGGGAACGTGTACGATCGCTGGATTTGGGATCCGCGGGGCTACGTCGAAGGGGTGAGCGTCCAGCTCGGGGCGAAAACGTTTGCGGGTCGCCTCCAGGTGAGTGTCTCCGGGGCCACCCACACCACCTGGCCCCGGGTCGAGATCGACCTGGGCGACCCCTTCTAACGCCGCGTCACCGCAGGGGGCGCGCGGACGCGGCTCGGGCGGACTCAGTGATGACGCGCCAGAAGGCTTCGAACACCCGGGGCGACCACCACGCCCGGTGGTCCGCCATCACTTGGAGCGCCTGATCCATCGGCAGCACGGGTTGATACACCCGCGGCGTGGTGAGGGCGTCGTACACGTCCCACACGCCCACGATCTGCGCCCCGAGGGGGATCGCCTCCCCTTGCAGCCGGTCGGGATAGCCGCTCCCGTCGTAGCGCTCGTGGTGCCAGCGGATGATCGGCTTCAGGTCCCAGGGAAACTCGATCCCCGCGAGCAACTCGGTCCCCCAGATCGTGTGCCGGTCGACCAGGGCGCGCTCCTCGGGCGTGAGCGGCCCGGCCTTCGCGAGAATCTCGTGCGGCACCCGCACCTTGCCCACGTCGTGCAGGTAGGCACCCAAGAGGATGGTCGTCTCCGCCTGCTCGTCCAGGCCGAGGACGCGCGCCGTGGCGACGGCATGCCGCGCCACGCGCTCGCAGTGGCCGAAGGTGTACCCGTCGCTCGATTCGATCGAGCGGCCCCACTCCCGCACCACGGCGAGGTAGGTACCCTCGAGCTCCGCTACTTTGCCGCCCACATGGATCAGGTCCACCCGCGCATCGAGCCGCTGGAACAGCCGGAACGCGGTGTTGAGGAGCGCGAGGGCGTCCTGGTTCCGACCCATGGTCTGGTACAGCAGGGCGAGTTCGCGGCAGGCCTCCGCGTGGTTCAGCACGGAGCCGTCCTCGACCGCCAAGTCGATCGCCGACCGGAGGCGCGACTCGGCCAGCGCGGGACGGCCCGTTTCGCGGTATACCATGCCGAGCACCCGGTAGGCGCCCGCCTTGGCGCCGCGCGCGCCCAGCTGATCGAACAGGGCGAGCGCCGCCTCGGCGCTCTGGCGCGCGTTCTCGAAGCGCTGGCGCGCCGCGTCCAGTTCGGCGTGATTCACGAGGCAGAGACCCTGGAGGAAGACGTCGCCGGTGCGCTCGGCGACGACGCGACTCTCGCGGAAGTAGCGGTCCGCCTCCGCGAACCGCTCGCAGTCGGCGCTGACCATCCCAAGGTTGTGGTAGGCGATCGCGCACCCGTGGTCGTCGCCTGAGCTCTGGTACGCCTCGAGCGAGCGCTCGTAGCGCATCAGGGCCTCGTCGAGCTCCCCTTGGATGTTGGCGAGGATGCCGAGGTTCTGCTCGACCCGCGCCCGCAGCTCGCGACTCGGCCCCCCGAGTTCCAGCGCCCCGAGGAACTCTGTGCGGGCATCTTCCAGCGACCCCGTCGCGAGATCGAGCCCGCCCAGCGTGTTGCGCGCTTCCGCCGCGAGCAGGTCGTGGCCGATGGCGCGCGCCACGCCGTAGCTCCGATGGCACAGCTCGCGCGCGCGCAAGGACTCGCCGCGGCGGTGCGATAACACGGCGAGGCGCCGCAGCGCCTCGGCTATGGTCACGTGGCTCCCGCTCGCTTCCGCAGCGGCGACCGCGGACTCGTAGCCCGCGATCGCTTCGGCGAAGCAGCCGGCGCGCTCCCGCTCCCGCGCTTCGTCCAGCAGCTCCGCCGGGCGCCGCGTCGGCAGCGGCGCACCTGCCACGAGCGGGGTCACCGCGGGCTCACCACGCGATGGCATAGTCGGAGAAGTGCGTCAGCGGTGCCGTCGCCGTCTGCGACCACACGTCGTCCCACGAGTGGAGGTACTCGAGGATTTGCAGGGCGTCGGTCGTGTAGACGATCTGCTCGGGCAGCCACACCCCCAGCACGCTGCAGTTCGCGTAGCTCATGGTGAGGGTCGCGGGCTGCCGGAACGTGAGGCCTTGCGGCTGGAAGACGATCCGGTTCACGGTGTCTGACGGCGCCGTGGCGGTGATGCTCACCGGCAGGTCCAGCGCGCCCGGCGGAATCGAGAGCGTGTGGGGACCGACTTGGAGGGTTCCCCCGTCGGGGCCGATCGTCTGGGTCACGGTGACGCTGGGGAGCGGCGTGCAGGTCAACAGCGGAACGCGCACGTCCAGGCCCAGGAGGTCGGCGCGCCGCGCCGCGGGCATGGGAGCTCGCGGGGCGACGCCGACCGGGGATTGATCTGCACAACTCAACGCGAGCACGACGGCGGCGCCAACCAGCGCCGCCCGGCCCACGACCATCCCCCTCATGGGGCGGGAGTCCCGTCTTCCTGCGTGAGCACCGCCGACTCCGGTCGCGCGCTGGGCCCGCTCGTGCGTACCCTGGTCGCGTCGAAGCGGCGGAGCC
>DATBBW010000167.1:0-12053 GCA_036270795.1 Gemmatimonadales bacterium
GCGCTGCTCGACCGCATGAACGTCGCCGTAGCCCTGGCCGCCGGGAAGCTGCCCGGCGCGACGGTCGAGCTCGACTCCATCGCCCCCCTCACGACGGACGCGGACGGGTTGGTCACCGCGGCGAACAACGCCCTGCTGGGCGGCACCATGTCGGCGAACACCATGACGGTCATCCGCGCGGAGGTCACGACCGCGCGCGACCCGGCCGCCGCGCGGGCGCTGGCGGTAGGGCTCGCGATCGGCGGGCCGGACTTTCAACGGCATTAAGGCGGAGTGATACCGATGACGCTTTCGAGACGCGTGTTCCTCAAGTCCGGCGGCCTGGCGTTGGTCAGCTTCGGGCTGGATCCGCTGTTTCTCGCGCGCGCGGCATACGCCACGCTCCGCCCCTCGGCCCCACTCGCCACCCGCCCGATCCTCGTCTGTCTGTTCCAACGCGGCGCCGTCGATGGACTCAACATGGTCGTGCCGCACGGGGACCCGCTCTACTACCGCGAGCGGCCGCGCATCGCCGTGCCGGCGCAGGACGTCGTCGATCTGGACGGGTACTTCGGCCTCCATCCCCGGCTTGCCGCGCTGAAGCCGTTGTGGGACAACAAGAGTCTGGCGGCGATCCACGCCATCGGGTCGCCGGACGCCACGCGCAGCCACTTTGACGCACAGGACTACATGGAGTCCGGCACGCCCGGCCTGAAGGCGACCGCTGACGGCTGGCTCAACCGGTACTGCCAGCACGATCGGGAACACGCCGACACGCCGTTCCGCGCGGTGGCCTTTGGACCGCAGCTCCCCCGGATCCTGGCGGGCACCGCGCCAAGCCTCGCGATCGACGATCTCCAGGCCTTCGGCCTGCGGGCGCCCCAACCCGCCGTGCGCGATCGGCTGACCCGGGCATTCGAGGAGCTGTACGCGGGCTCGGCCACCGGGTTGCTCTCGACGTCTTCCCACGAGGCGTTCCAGGCGGTGCAGGTGCTGAAACAGGTGGACCCGGCGCGCTACGAGCCCGCGCACGGCGCCGCCTACCCCCGCGGCAAATTCAGCCGGGCCATGCTGCAGATCGCGCAGCTGATCAAGGCCGACGTCGGCCTGCAGGTGGCGTTCGCGGACGTCACCGGGTGGGACACCCACGTGAACCAAGGGGCGAGCGAGGGGCAGCTCGCCGCGCGCCTGGCGGAGTTCGGGCAAACACTCGCCGCCTTCGCGCAAGACCTGGGTGAGCGGCTGCGCGACGTCGTGGTGTTGACGATGTCCGAGTTCGGCCGCACGGTGCGGGAGAACGGCAACGCAGGCACCGACCACGGCCACGCGACCGCGATGCTGGTGCTCGGCGGGCCAGTCAACGGCGGCAAGGTGCTGGGGCAGTGGCCCGGGCTCGACCTCGCCCGGCGGTTCGAGGGACGAGACGTCTCGGTCACCACCGACTTTCGCGATCTGTTCGCGGAGATCCTGTCGCGCCACCTCGGGGCCACGGATCTGGCGGCCGTATTCCCGGGCTTTACACCCGATGGGACGCGCTTCCCGGGCGCCATCCGCGTCTGAGGCGGCGCATCACGCGTCGGTTGGACGGGCGCCCGATTCCTCGGGGACGATGGGGAGCTCGAGCTTGTCCGCCTGCCGCAACACGGCGACCGTCGTCGCGGCGCCGATCCGCTCCGTCACAAGCAGCCGGTGTAAGTCGTCGATGCCCGTGACGGGCGTACCGTCGAACGCCACGATGATGTCTCCCGAACGGAGACCCGCCCGCGCGGCCGGGCTGTCCGGCTCGACGCCCGTCACCAGGACCCCGTTCCGCGAGTCGAGGCCGTGGGCCCGCTGCGCGAGCCGCAGTAGGGGCACGTTCTGCCCCGCCACGCCGAGCCGGCCGCGGCGGATCCTGCCATGGCGCAGCAACTGTCCCGTCACGACCTTGGCCGTGTTGATCCCCACTGCGAAACAGAGGCCCTGCGCCGGGAGGATCACGGCGGTGTTGACGCCGACCACGCGACCGCGCGCGTCCACGAGCGGTCCCCCTGAGTTCCCTGGGTTGAGCGCGGCGTCCGTTTGGATCACGTCGTCGATCAGCCGCCCCGTGACGGCCCGGAATGAGCGGCCCAGCGCGCTCACGACGCCCGCCGTCACCGTGCTTTCAAACCCCAGCGGGTTGCCGATCGCCACGACGAGCTGACCCACGCGGAGGGTCGCCGAGTCGCCGAGCTCGGCGACCGTCAAGTCGCCGGGCTCGACGCGCAGCACGGCGAGGTCGGTATCGGGGTCATCGCCCACGAGCTCCGCGCGCAGCCGGCGCCCATCCGGGAACGCCGCCTCGACCCGCGTCGCCTCATGCACCACGTGGCTATTGGTGAGCAGGAAGCCGTCCGGGGTGAACACGAACCCGGAGCCGTGGCCGGGCACCTCCCGGGCGTCGCGCCCACGCCGCGCGACGCGGTGACGGACCTCGACGCTCACCACCGCGGGGCCGACCTGCTCGGCCGCGCCGGTGACAGCTTGGGAATAGGCGTCCAGGAGTTCCTCGGTCACGCCTTTAACAACGCCGCCCGGTTCCCACCCCCAGCAAAGTGGGGCCCGTCGTATATTAGGCCGCTATGGAGCTCCGCGGGGCGTTGGCGGTCGTCACGGGCGCGACCGCCGGGATCGGGCGCGCCACGGGCTTCGCGCTGGGCCGGGCTGGAGCGCGGCTCGCCATCTGCGCCCGGACGCCAGCCGCCGTCCGCGCCACGCTCGAGGCCCTGCACGCCGCCGGTGTGGACGCCGTCGGGATGCCGTGCGACGTTTCGAACCCCTCAGCGGTGGCCGCCTTCGCGGCGTTCGTCACCGAGCAACGCGGCGCGCCTACGATCGTCGTCAACAACGCCGGCATCGCCCACTTCAGGCCGTTCGAGGAGCTCGCACTCGAGGAGTGGGACCAGATGATGGGGGTGAACGTGCGGTCCCTGTACCTCATGACGCGGGCATTCCTCGGGGGGATGAAGCGCGCGGGCGGCGGGACGATCGTGAACGTGGCCTCGCTCGCCGGCAAGAACGGCGTCGAGGGAGGCACGGGCTACTGCGCGTCGAAGCACGCCGTGCTCGGGTTCTCGCGGGCCCTGCTCCTCGAGGTCCGCAAGCACAATGTGCGGGTCGTCGCCCTGTGTCCGGGATCGGTCGACACGTCCTTCGGGGGCCGCGGGGACCGGCCCCGCGCCAACCGCGACCGGGTCCTGAGCCCCGAGGATGTCGCGCAGGCCGTGCTCGCGACGCTCACGCTCGCCGATCGCGCGCTCGTGAGCGAACTCGACCTGCGGCCCACGAACCCTTAGCCGGACGCGCGACGCCCGTGTCCCGCACGCGGTCGAGACCGGGTCCCGCGACGTCCTGTCCCGACATAGGTTGAACGGAATGCTCGACCCGATCCGCCGTCTGCTGACCGAAGCCGGCCGCGCCAAGCAAACGAAGGGGTTCTGGCAAACCGCCACGGACGTCCTGAGTGAGTGGACGGGCGCGTGGGTCGAGCTGACCTACAAGGGGCTGAACGAATCGGGGACACTGCGCGCGGGCACGCGGACGGAACAGGGCGAGCACTTCCTGACGGACTTCCACGACAGCGACGGCCGCCACGTGAGCGCCCGGTTCCACGGGCTGCCCGAGGGCTTCCCCGCCGACGTGCTCGCCTCGGCGATCGAGATCGCCTCACATCTCGCGGTGATGGTGGCCCGTCGCAGCGGACTCGAGCGGGAGCGTCGGCTCGGCACCTTCCTCGTGGAGTTGTCGCGCTGGCTGCTCGCCGCCCCGGAGCGGGAGCTGCTGCTGCGCTACACGCTGCAGAGCCTGACCAACCTCGTAGACGCCCAGGGGGCCTTCGTCGCCCTGAAGAGCCCGGCGAGCGACCTGCTCCGGGTCGCCGCCACGGCGGGTCAGTGTCGCGAGCTCGAAGGTCTTGAGATCCCGCTCAACGACAGCCCCACGGGGCGCGTCGTGCGGACGGGCGAGCCGCTCCTGACCACCAATCTCCTCGCCGAGCCGGATGTCCAACCCGCACCATCGCCCTCCGGGACAGCGCGCGCCGCGATGATCGCGCCGCTCAAGACCACGGGCGGCGTCGTCGGGGCGGTCGCCGTGGCACGCTATCTCCAACCGGGCGCGGACGAGCCGGCGCCGTTCGCGCTCGTGGAGCTGCAGTACCTCGCGGCGGTCGCGGCCTACATCGCGGGGGGACTCGAGCTGTCCGAGGCGGTGAGCGGCGCGCGCGCGGCGGTCGAGCGAGCCCACGCGATGGTCAACGGCAGCCCGTTGCCGATGGCGCTCGTGGGCCGCGACGGCCGGGTCCAGCAGCTCAACCAAGCGGGCTGCCGCCTGTTCGGCATCGCCTCCGAAGGCCAAGCGCTCGGGATCCACCTCGAGGCCTTGGGGCTGTCGCCCAGCGAAATGTCGCTGCACCTCGTGCTCGCGCGCCCGCGCGATGGCGAACCCTGGCACGGCCGGGTGCTGGTCAGCCAGCCGTCGGGCGATCGGCGGATCTGCGACTGCACCCTGACGGGGGTGTCCGGGGTCGGGCCGGACAGCCTGCTCGTCGCGTTGTACGACCGCACCGAGGAACTGCGCGCTCAGCGCGAGCTGATTGCGCGCGAGAAGCTCGCGACGGTCGGCGAGATCGCGAGCGGCGTCGCGCACGAGGTCAATAATCCCCTCGCAGCGATCCGGATGGAGGCGGAGCTGCTGGGCCGCGCCAGCAAGGATCCGGACACGAGCACCACCGCCGCCACGATCACCCGAGAGGTGGACCGGGCCGCCCGCATCGTGCGCAGTCTGCTCCGGCTGGCACGCCGCGCGGACACGGCGCCCACGCGCGTCCAGATGAATGATCTCGTCCACGACGTGGCCGAGATCCGGCAGCGCGTGCTCCGGGCGGAGAGCGTGGAGTTTCGCACGCGGCTCGACCAGGCGGCGCCGCCGGTGCTCGGCCTGGGCCAAGAGCTGCAGCAGGTCGTCATCAACCTCGTGACCAATGCAGAGTACGTAGTGCGCGGCCGCAAGCCCGCCATCGTGGAACTCTCCACCCAGGCGCGCGAGGGGTGGGTCCGGATCGTCGTGGAGGACTCCGGGCCCGGCATCCCCAAAGGGATCCGGGCCCGCATCTTCGACCCCTTCTTCACGACGAAGGGACCGGACGAGGGGACGGGGCTCGGCCTGGCGATCTGCCAGCGCGTCGTGACCGAGGTCGGCGGGAAGATCTGGCTGGAGGACTCTCCGCTCGGGGGCGCGCGCTTCGTGGTCGAGCTGCCGGCGGCGCCGGAGAACGTCCCGACGACCGTGATGGGATGAGCGAACGCCTCAGTGCTCGAGGATGCGGCGACGGTACAGGGCGAGCGTCACGAGCCCGTAGCCGCCCAGCGCGAGGAGCAGCGCGGTGAGCCGCCAATCAAACGAGGCGCGGGCCGCGCCGACGAGGCCGGCCACCACCCAGGCGATGCTCGCGAGGACGCCGAGCACGAGCACCTCCTTGCGCGCCATCAGGATCCCGAACACGTAGCCCCAACTGAAGCCGCACACCACGAGGAACATGGCGCCGTGGGGGATCTTGACCGGGTCGATCAGGTTGAGGGCGCCCGCGAAGAAGCAGAATAGGCCGAGCGCCGTGTAGCTGGCGAGGTGCAGCGCCAAGGGGAGGGGGACGGTCCCCATCTTGTTGAAAGTCATGCGACAAACATAGAGGCCGAAACGCTGACCCGCCAAGGAGCGACGTGCAGGCGACGCGGACCTATCTCGAGCTCACAAGCCCCCGCCAATTCCGCCCGGCGTTCGGGGATTTCCCGCACCTCGTCGTGCGACGTGTCACGGGGCCCGCGCCGGCCCTATACCGCCGCTGCTACCGCACGGTAGGCGAGGCCTACCACTGGCGCGACCGGTGGGACTGGAGCGACGACGAGATCCGCGCGCACCTCGCGAGCCCGGGGATCACGCTGCACGTCGCGACACAGCACGACACGCTCGTCGGGTGGTACGAGCTGCGGCGCGTCACGGCGGATGACTCCGTCGAGCTCGCGTACTTCGGCCTCACCCCCGACGCCATCGGCCAGGGACTCGGCAAGCATCTCCTGTCCGCTGCGGTGCGGGACGCGTGGGCGTTGCGGCCGGCCCGCGTGTGGCTGCACACCTGCACCCTCGACCACCCCCATGCGCTCCCCAACTATCAGGCGCGCGGTTTCGCACCGTACCGGACCGAGGTATATGAGGTGGCGGAGGCGTAGGTGTACTGACCGCATCTCTGGTCGGTGGGCCGCCAAGCGGCAAGTGGTGGCCTAGGAGGAGCCGGACGACGTCACGCTGACTCGTGACGGTCGGAATCGCCCCGAGCGTTACCTGCGCCCGCTGCACCCGTAGCCCGTCGCCTTATCCCTCTACGCTTGCGTAGCTAGATTTCCTGCCGTGCCCTTCGCCCTGTCACGCGAACAGAAGCTCGTCATCGCCGGCGTGCTGGTCACGCCGATCCTCATCTTTGGGCTCTACACCTGGGGGGCACTTACGTGGAGCTATTCCTCAGGGGAGCGGGCCGGGTACGTGCAGAAGTTTTCCCGCAAGGGCTGGATCTGCAAGACCTGGGAGGGGGAGCTCGCCATCGTCTCGCTGCCGGGCACGCTGGCGGAGAAGTTCTACTTCACGGTGCGGGACGACGCGATGGCCGGCCGCATCAACCAGACGTTGGGCAAGCGGGTCGCGCTCACCTATAAGCAGCACAAAGGGATCCCGACGAGCTGCTTTGGCGAGACGGAGTACTTCGTCGTGGATGTGAAACCGGTCGAATGACGACCACGGACAGCTTCGGCACCCGAGGCACGCTTTCCGTCGGCGGGCGACGCTTCGAGATCTTTCGCCTCGGCGTGCTCGAGCAGCGCGGGCTGGCGGTGAGTCACCTCCCCTATTCGCTCCGCATCCTGCTCGAGAACCTGCTCCGCCGCGAGGACGGGCGGACGGTGCGTCGCGACGAGATCGAGAAGCTGGCGCGCTGGGACCCCCACAAGACCCCGGACGACGAGATTGCGTTCATGCCGGCGCGGGTCCTGATGCAGGACTTCACCGGGGTCCCGGCGGTGGTGGATCTCGCGGCTATGCGCGACGCGATGCGGGTGCTGGGCGGTGACCCGAAGTCGGTCAATCCCCTGCTGCCAGCCGAGCTCGTCATCGATCACTCGGTGATCGTGGATGCGTTCGGCTCGCCGAGCGCGTTCCAAGTGAACGCCGACCTCGAGTTCCAGCGGAACCGCGAACGCTACGCCTTGCTCCGCTGGGCGCAACAGACCTTCCAGGGCTTCCGCGTGGTGCCGCCCGACACCGGGATCGTGCACCAGGTGAACCTGGAGTACCTGGCGCGCGTGGTCTTTGCGACCGGCGGAAAGATCCCGCAAGCCTACCCCGACACCCTCGTGGGCACCGATTCCCACACGACGATGATCAACGGGCTCGGCGTGCTCGGGTGGGGCGTGGGGGGGATCGAGGCCGAGGCGGCCCTGCTCGGCCAAGCGGTGTCGATGCTCGTGCCACAGGTCGTCGGGTTTCGGCTCACCGGCAAACTCGCCGAGGGCGCCACCGCGACCGACCTCGTGCTCACCGTGACCGAACTGCTGCGCAAGAAGGGCGTCGTGGGGAAGTTCGTGGAGTTCTACGGGCCCGGGATCGCCACCCTGCCGCTCGCCGACCGGGCGACCATTGGGAACATGGCACCCGAGTACGGCGCCACGGTGGGGATCTTCCCCGTGGACCAGGAAACGCTGCGCTACCTCGAGTTTACCGGGCGGGCGAAGGCCGACATCGCCCTCGTCGAGGCGTACATGAAGGAGCAGGGCCTGTTTCATGCGGCGGGCGCGCCCGAGCCGGTCTACTCGGACACCCTGGCGCTGGACTTGGCGAGCGTCGAGCCGAGTCTCGCCGGGCCCCGGCGACCGCAGGATCGCGTGGCGCTGGGCGACCTCCCCCGCAGCTTCCGTCTCGTGCTCCCGACGCTCATGAAGCCCGCCCCAGCGGTCGCGCCGCCCGTGAACTCCGGTCGCTGGGAGGCGGAGGGCGGGCACGTGGCCGCCGCAGTCGAAGCGCCGCCGCAGCGCGATTCGCACGTCGCGCTCACGATCGACGGCGCGGACTGCAAGCTCAGCCACGGCTCGGTCGTCATCGCCGCCATCACGAGCTGCACCAATACGTCGAATCCGTCTGTGATGATCGCCGCCGGGCTCGTTGCGAAGCACGCGGTGGAGCGGGGGCTCAAGTCCCAGCCGTGGGTCAAGACCAGCCTCGCCCCTGGCTCGAAGGTGGTGACCGATTATCTCGAACAGGCCGGTCTGATGCGGTACCTCGAAGCGCTGCGCTTCCACCTGGTCGGGTACGGCTGCACAACCTGTATCGGCAACTCAGGTCCGCTGCCCGAGCCGGTGTCCGCGGCCATCGCCGAGGGCGAGTTGGTGGTGTGCGCAGTGCTGTCGGGCAACCGCAACTTCGAGGGGCGCATCCAGCAAGAGGTGCGCGCTAACTATCTCGCCTCGCCGCCGCTCGTCGTGGCCTACGCGCTGGCGGGGCGCATCGATCTCGATCTGCAGACGGAACCGCTCGGCACGGGGGCCGATGGGAAGCCCGTGTATCTGCGCGACATCTGGCCGTCCGCCAAGGAGGTGGACGCCGTGGGGCGCAGCACCGTCAAGTCGGCGATGTTCCACAAGGAGTACGCCGAGGTCTTCGCGGGAGATGCGCGCTGGAACGGCCTTCCTGTCCCCGCGGGCGATCTGTTCGCGTGGGAGCCCGACTCCAGCTACATCCGCCGGGCGCCCTATTTCGACGGGATGGCCCGCACCCCGCAGCCGATCCCGGATATCCGCGGCGCGCGGGTCCTGTGCCTGCTGGGCGACAGCATCACGACCGACCACATCTCCCCCGCCGGCTCGATCCGCAAGACCAGCCCCGCAGGCCAGTACCTGATCGCCCACGGCGTCGAGCCGGTTGACTTTAATTCCTACGGCTCGCGTCGCGGCAATCACGAGGTGATGGTGCGCGGCACCTTCGCGAACGTGCGGTTGAAGAACCTGCTGGCCCCGGGGACCGAGGGCCCGGTGACGGTGCACCTGCCCGACGGTGCGCCGATGACCATCTTCGATGCCTCGGTGCGCTACCAGGCCGAGGGCGTGCCGCTCCTCGTGCTCGCCGGCAAGGAGTACGGCTCCGGCTCGTCGCGTGATTGGGCAGCCAAGGGGCCGCGGCTGCTCGGCGTGCGCGCCGTGATCGCCGAAAGCTACGAGCGCATCCACCGCTCGAACCTCGTCGGGATGGGGATCCTGCCGCTGCAGCTCCTGCCCGGCCAGACGCCCGAGACGCTGCACCTGACGGGCCGCGAGACGTTCGACCTGACCGATCTCGGCCGCGTGCTCACCGAGGGGTTCCCGCAGGGCAAGGAGCTGGCGGTGCAGGCTCGGCCCCCCGAGGGCGCGGCGCGCGAGTTCCGGGTCACCGTGCGGATCGACACGCCGCAAGAGCTGCAGTACTACCGGCACGGGGGTATCCTCGAGTACGTGCTCCGGCAGCTCGCGTCCTGATCCCGGCTTCGCGCGCCGCTCCCGCCCCCGAACGGCGCGGGCGGCGCGGGCGGCGCGCTCGGCCAGAACCCGCTCCCTACCGCAGCGCCACCGGCCCATCATCTCCCGTCCGGTGCGCTAGGGCAGCACAGCGGACTAATCGCCTCCGCTCGCCGGCGTGCGACCGCTGGAGCGCTCCCAGTTGACGAACAGGAACCCACCGGGCGCCTCGAACTTCGGCTCGCCCGGTCCGGGGAGAACCTGCAGCTGCAGCTCATCGATCGGGTTCTTCGAGCAGTCCCAGCACGCGAGCGCGAAGTCGCCGTCCCGCCGCGTGCGCGACACCAGCATCACGTGCACCATGGCGTTATCCGTGACGAGCGCGCCGTTCTTGTAGAGGTGACCGAACGCCCACAGCGCGACGGCGCTGTTGATGGTGGGCACGAGCGGCGTGTGCACGCCGGTGTTGCCATGGTAGTACAGCCCGAGAATGACGCCGCCGAACCGCGGGTGGTGCGGCACGTCCTTCGTCTGCACGCGGTCGAGCACGAGCTTCCAGCGGGTGCCGTCCTGGGTGGTGAACCCGGCGTTGCCGTCGACGGAGTCGCCCGTCGCACCCTTGTCCCACGCCGTAAATGTGAAGGTGCCGGCAATCGGAACCAGGTTGTCCGAGTACGGGCCGCTCTTCACCTGCGACTCGAGCCCTTCCTTCTCGGGCCCGAACATCTTGAGAATGGGCGCCGCGCTGTCCGGAAAGGGGAAGGGACCGGGAAGAATCTGGATCACCGGCCCGCCACCCGTCACCCGGATCGACCGCACTTGGGCAGCCGCGGGCTGTGCCGCGATGGCCTCCATCGCCCCCGATGCCCTCGCGCCGTACCCACTGGCAGCCGGCGCGCTCCTGCCGCTGCCCGTCGCCGCGTTCACGCGGAAGTGCGCTTCCATCCCGAGCTTCTTATGCGAGTCCTCGCCGACCGGGCAGTACGCCTCGTAAGCCCCTGGCTGCAGCGTGACGGTGAGCGTGTCGGTCGCACCGGGCTGGATGAGCGCCGTCTCCTGCTCGAGGCCCTGGCCCTCCACCTCGAAAGCATGTGGGATGCTGCCGGCATTCGTGACCGCGAAGCGGATCGCGCCCGCGGTGACCGTCGGCTGCGACAGCTCCACCTTCCACTCCGATAACCGGACAATCACCTGCGCCGGGGCGTCAATCGTCGGCCGCCCTGCGGCCGCCGCCAGGGCCGCCGCGCAGAACAGCCCGCCAAGGGCACGTCCCGTCACACGGGTCGCTCGAAGCCAGTTCATAGTGGTCTTCCTCACAAGGGTTTGAGTACGGACAGCAAGTGTCTCCGAAGCTCATGACCGCTCGGACGGGCACCGTATTCCCGGAATGCCGCGAACCGGGGACCAGCGCGCCGTCGTCGCCCGGAATACCCGCGGGGTCCGCGCGGTCTCCGCCATCGCACCCCCTGCAAACCCGCCCCTGGCGGCGGGAGAACGCACCTGACACCGCGGCGCCCGCCCCGGCGGGCCCCGCACGGAGGCATTGACACATGATGACGTTGACGGCGCTGTCGCACCTGCTGGCGCCTTGGGCGCACCTCTACCGACACACGACCGTCGTGAGCACGACGGTCACCTATCTGCATCTGGCCGGTATTCTGTTGGGGGGCGGCTTAGCCGTGGCGACGGATCGCGCCTCGCTCCGCCTCTCGCCTGGCACGCGGCCGGATTGGTCCCAGGAACTCGTTCGCCTCGCCGGCGTGCACCGCTTTGTGCTGGCGGGCCTGGCGATCATTTTCGCGAGCGGCATCCTAATGGCGCTGGCCGAGCTCGAGACCTTCGCCACGTCCGCCGTGTTCTGGACCAAGATGGGGCTCGTCGCCTTGTTGCTCGCTAACGGCTATGGCCGGGTGCGCGCTGAGACGGCGCTCGGGCAGGGCGGCCTGGCCGCATGGCGCCGCTTCCGGCTGACCTCGATCACGAGCCTGGCATTGTGGTTTCTGATCCTGCTGGCCGGCACGCTACTCCACTCCCTGAGCTGAGGGCTGGACGTGATTGAGGCAAACCTGATCCGTCCCCGACGCTGAGCGCTGCGCGGGCAGGCCCACCGAGCCCGGGTGATCGTTGGGATCGCAGCGGTGGCGTTTCCGGCACCCCGGGGCGTCCCTCGCGCGCGGCGGTGCCGCCGGTATCGTTACGACGCCCGAGGCGCCGCCCGTCGCTTCCGGGAATAACCCTGCTGCACGCCCGGTCCTTCACTCGAAGGCGTGTGGCGCCACTCCCTGAGGATCGGTTGGAACCGAGCGACCTGGTTCGATTCGAAACGATCGTGTTGCCGCACCTGGACGCGGCCTACACGCTGGCGCGCTACCTGCTACGTGACGACCAGGACGCGCAGGACGTCGTGCAGGACGCCTACCTCCGGGCCCTGAAGTACTTCGACGGGTTCCGGGGCAGCGCCGGTAGCGAGGGACGTGGGTGGCTGCTGGCGATCGTCCGCAACACCGCCTACACCTGGCGGCAGCG
>DATBBW010000168.1:0-21294 GCA_036270795.1 Gemmatimonadales bacterium
GTTCTAGTTCGGGGGCGGCCGCATGGCCGCGAGGCCCTGCCGGGCGATCAGGTCGGCGTAGGTGCGGAGAACGATGCCCCGGGAGTCGCGCAGCCGGGCGAACGCGGGCGAGAGGAGCATGTCGAGCTCGGCCTGGCGATGCCGGCTCATCAACGGCGCGCCGCCCGGGCCGTTCTGGGCCGCGTTGTTCATGTCCACCAGCACGCTCATCTCGGGCGTCGCGCGGGCGGCGTGCACCACCACCAGGTTGACGGTGCCCGGCGCCAGCCCGCCGACATAAGCGAGAAAGGCCGCCTGCTTCTCCGCGATGGGCGTGTCGAACATCGTGTGGTACGCCTCCCCGAAATACCGCGAGATCCCGAGGCCGTACTGTTGCGCGATGCGCTCCACGACGGCCCGCAGGGCCGGCGTGGCCACGGCGGTGCCCATGTGATAATCGACGTACGCGATCTTGAGCCCGCTCCGCCGGGCCCGCTCGACCTGCGCGCTCAGCTCGCGCTCCACCTCGCCCAAGTCGTACGGGTGAGCCAGGAACGCGTCACTCGAGGCGAGGAAATACCCGACGCTGTCGACGAGCGTCGGCACGCTCTCCTTGCCGAGCACCGGTCCCCAGCGGTACCCCTTCCACTCCGAGTTGAGGACGAGGTGCACGCCCACCGCGATCTGCGGATTGCGCCGCAGGATCTCGACGGCCTCCTGGTACCAGGGGCACGCGAACATCACGGAGGCGGAAAGCGGCAGGCGCGTCGCGGCCAGCTGCTCGAGCGCCATGTTCACGGAGTGGTTCATCCCGATGTCGTCCACCCGCACGAGGAGCTCCGGCGCCGCCGCTGGAGGCACCGGCCGAGCGGCCTGCGCCGCCAGCGACAGGGGCAGTGTGGTAAGCAGCACTAGACAGCGAAGCTGACGTGCCATGTCCTGCCTCCCGGGTGTGCCGCAGGGCCCCGTGCAGCGGCGCGCGCGCCTCTCGCCCGGAGAAGCTGCGAGGCGCCCGAGTCCCGTCAAGAGCACGCAGTTGACAGGTGCGAAGCGGCGGCACCGTTTACCCTAGCGTACCCATGCTCCCGGAGCCATCATGACCACTCGTCGTTGGACCTGGCGGCGCATCGCCGCGCTCGCGGTTGTGGCGGCCGCGTGCGGTAGCCGCGACCGCCCCAAGCCCGTCGCCGCACCCGCGTTCGCGAACCCCGCGCAGTGGCGCGAGCGCGCTCCGGACACCTTTCGCGCCCGCTTCGAAACCACCGCCGGTTCCTTCGTGATCGAGGTGCACCGCGCGTGGGCTCCGCTCGGCGCGGACCGGTTTTACAACCTGGTGAAGAGCGGATACTTCGACGGCACGCGGTTTTTCCGCGTCATCTCAGGGTTCATGGTCCAGTTCGGCATCCACGGCGATCCCCTTGCGTCCGCCGCGTGGCACGATCAGCGGATCGCGGACGATCCCGTGCTCCAGAGCAACCGCCCCGGGATGGCGAGCTTCGCCACCGCGGGTCCCGGCACCCGGACCACGCAGGTTTTCATCAACTACGGCGACAACAGCCGCCTCGACGCGATGGGATTCGCACCGTTCGGGCAGGTGGTGGAGGGCATGGACGTCGTCAATCGGCTGTACGCCGGCTACGGCGAAGGCGCGCCCGGCGGGCTGGGCCCGGTGCAGGGCCGGATTCAGGCCGAGGGTAATGCGTATCTCGATCGCGAGTTCCCGAAGCTCGACCAGGTGCGGCGCGCGACGCTCGTCGCCCCGGCCGGACCCGGCGCGCTGCCCTGACGCCGGCCGAGGGCCGGCGCGCGGCGCCCGGTGCCCGTGGGGAGGAGCGGGTCCCGCCGGGAGGCCGCGGCAGGCGCCGACCTCAGATCCAGCGGCGGCGCGATAGCAGATGCTTCACGAGCTGCGTCAGGGCGAGGTAGCACAGCAGTGTCAGGACCAGGATCGGCCAGTAGAGCGGCGGGAGCGCCACGAACCCGAGCGCCGGGGCGAGCGGCGAGACGGGTAACCAGAGACCCACGGCCATGACGGTGACGGTCGTCGCGACGAGCGGCCAGCTGGGCCGGCTCTGCAAGAACGGGATCTTGTTGGTGCGGATCACGTGAATGATGAGTGTCTGGGTCATCAGGGATTCCACGAACCAGCCGGTCTGGAACAGCGCCGCATGCGCGGGCGTCCGCGCGCCGAACAGGAAGTACATGACGGCGTACGTCGTATAGTCGAACACCGAACTGATCGGCCCGATGGCCAGGATGAACCGCGTGATTTCCGCGATATCCCACGGGCGGGGCCGGGCGATTTGTTCGGGATCGACGTGGTCGGTGGGGATCGGCACCTGCGAGAAGTCGTACAGCATGTTGTTGGTCAGCACCTGCAGGGGCGCCATGGGCACGAACGGCAGGAGGGCGCTCGCGCCTAGCACGCTGAACATGTTGCCGAAGTTCGAGCTCGCCCCCATGCGGATGTACTTGAGGACGTTGGAGAAGACTTTGCGGCCTTCGAGGACCCCCTCCTCCAGGATGAGCAGGCTCTTTTCCAGCAGGATGATGTCCGCCGACTCCTTGGCCACGTCCACAGCCGTGTCGACCGAGATGCCGACGTCGGCCACGCGGAGCGCGGCCGCGTCGTTGATGCCATCGCCCAGGAACCCGACGACGTGCCCTCGCGCTTGGAGGCAGCGAATGATGCGCTCCTTGTCGCTCGGCGACAGACGCGCGAACAAGGTCGTCCGCTCGACCGCATCCGCCAGTTTGGCGTCGCTGAGCCGCGCCACGTCGCTCCCGAGCAGCACCTTCTTGCTCGTGAGACCGACGTGTTTGCAGATGGCGCGGGTGACGAGCTCGTTGTCGCCCGTGAGAATCTTGACACTCACCCCGTGGTCCCGCAGCGCGGCGATGGCGGGCGCCGCCGTCTCCTTGGGGGGGTCGAGGAACGCGACGTAGCCGAGGAGCACGAGGTCGCACTCGTCCTCCTTGCCGTAGGCGGGCTTAGGGGACACGGCGCGGTAGGCGACGCCCAGCACCCGGAACCCGTCCGCACTCAGGGCATCGCACGCCTCGCGGAGGTCCTGCGCGAACCCTAGGGGGCAGGGAAACGTTTCGCCTTCGGCCTCAAACGACGTGCAGCGGCGGAGGATCTCTTCCGGCGCCCCCTTGGCTAGGAGGCGGCGCCGCCCGTCCGGCTCGTCGACCACGATCGACATGATCTTGCGCGAGAAGTCGAACGGCATCTCGTCGACTTTGCGGTACCCGTCGAGCGACAGCTCGGGCCGTTCCTCACGCTTCTTGAGGATCGCCCGGTCGAGCGTGCTCTTGAGGCCGGTTTGCAGGTGGCTAATTAACAAGGCGTCGAGGAGCACGCGGTCGCTCTCATTGCCCAGCACGTCACAGTGCCGCTCGAGGATCACGGTGTCCATCGTCAGCGTGCCCGTCTTGTCCGTGCAGAGGACGTCCATGGCGCCGAAGTTCTGAATGGCGTTCAGCCGCTTGACGATCACGCGCTTACGCGACATCGCCATCGCCCCTTTTGAGAGGGACACGGAGACGATCATCGGCAGCATCTCGGGTGTCAGCCCCACGGCGACGGCGAGGGCAAAAAAGAAGGCCTCGTGCCAGTCGTGTTTGGTCAGGCCGTTGATGAGAAAGACGACAGGCACCATCACCGCGATGAATCGGATCATGAGCCAGGTGAATCGGTTGACGCCGCGGTCGAACGCCGTTTGAGGAGCCGCCCGACCGATGGCCCGCGCCATCGTGCCGAACAGCGTCCGCGCCCCGGTGTCGACGACGACCGCCGTGGCGGTCCCGCTTTGCACGCTGGTGCCGAGGAAGCAGAGGTTCGAGCACTCGAGGGGCGAGCGATCCGGCGCGCCGGAGAGCGTGTCGCCCTTTTCCACCGGGAGCGACTCGCCCGTGAGACTCGACTGGCTGACAAACAGGTCCTTCGCGGTGAGGAGCCGCACATCCGCCGGGATCATATCGCCGGCCGCGAGCACGACGACATCCCCCGGGACGATATCGCGGAGCCGGATCTCGCGCGGCTGGCCGTCGCGCAGGGCCGTGGCCGTCACCCGAATCATGGCGCGCAGTGCCGCGGCGGCGGCATCCGCCCGGGACTCCTGCACGAACCGCAACGACACACCCAGCACGATCATGAGGGTCATCACGGCCGCCGCGCGCACGTCACCGGTCGCGAGCGACACCGCGGCGAGAACCGCGAGCAGGACCACAAGCGGATTGCGCAGCGCGTGGAGCAAGCGCAGCGGCCACCCGACGGGGCGCTCGGTGGCGATTTCGTTGGGCCCGTGCACCGCGAGGCGGCGTTCGGCCTCCGCTTGCGTCAGGCCCTCGGCCACGGCAGCACACAAGCGCAGCGCATCCTCGCGCGGGGCGATCGCGGCTTCCTGGACGCGCGTCGAATCCCACCGCCCGGCACCCACGGCCGCACCGGCGGTGCGCGGCGGAGCGGTCGTCATCGCCCTGCCCCGGCCGCGGTTACAGCGGGTCGCTCAGGGGCGCTGTGCATCGCGGGTCCTCGTGTTACACGTGTGTAATCGGCGCTGCCCGTTGGGGCGCGACAGCGGCGCCGTCGCGGGCCGCGCGCGGAATCACGGCGGGAGATGAGCGACGCCTGGGACGGACGCCGCAACCGCGGGAACGGTCCGACGAGCATGGCGCACCAGGAGCCCAGGGACGGCCGTCACAACTCATGGCGGGCCGCTTACACATACCATACTACCCTATGGTATATTGTGTCAATGAGCTGGACCCCAGGCCTGACCCCGTCGGGAGGTCCCGCGCCGGGAGGGAGCTCCCTGACATGACACCCGGCGAACCGAGCCGGCCGGCGCGGCGCGTGGTCCCGTTCGCGCGCCCGGTGAGTTTCTACGCCGCCGGCCGCGTGCCGACCGAGATCGACGGCCTGTTCGCACTGCTCACGACCCCCGCCCGGATGCCGGAGTGGCTCCCCGGCTGTGACGGCGCCGCGAGCGATGGGCCGATCGAGCAGGGGGTCCCCATCCGGGCGCGCTTCGGATCCCGCGTGACCGAGTTCGACGTCGTCGATTTCGTGCCTCCCTATCGCTTTGGTTGGGCGGAACGCGGACAACGCAGGGGTTGGCGATTGTGGTTCCGTCTCAACGCGGCCGACCGCGGCACGGCGTTGACGATCTGCGAGGTCTGGGCTCCCGCGACGCTCGCCGCCTGGCTCTGGGGTCGGCTGATCCGGCGCCGCCACCCGCAGCGCCACATCGAGCAGATTCTCGCGCGGCTCCAGCGCACGTTCACGTAGACCGCCACGATCCCGGGGCGTCCGTGGCGTCCCCCCGGAGGCGCCGGCACGCTGAGGGAGGGCCAGGGCGTGCGCCCCGAAGCCTTGTGCGCTCTGACCTTGACTCGCCGCCCTCCCGTCTCCTAGCATGAGCCCCCATGAGCGTGAAGATCGTGTTCAACGGCCAGGAGTACTCGGGCGTCGAGGCCATGCCGCCGGACGTGCGGCAGGAGTACGAGGCCGCCTTGGACCTGTTGAGTAAGATGGGGGACCGAGACATAGTCTCGAAGCTGCTGCACGCCGTCGGGCTCAAGGTGGAGGCGACGATCCGCCGGAACCTCGTGGTCAACGGCAAGGAGTATGGGAGCGTCGACGAGATGCCGCCCAAGCTCCGTCAGCGCTTCGAGCAAGCCGTTGCCGCGCCCGCGCCCGGCCACCGGGGGGCCGTCACACCGCCGGCCGTTCAGCGTCGACCGGCGTCGTCGCCACCACCCGTCGTTCCAGACGACCAGGCGAGGCGGAGCCCGCTCCTGCGCATCGCATGGTGGATCGCGATCGGAGCACTGCTGGCGCTGTGGTTGCTCCGCCGGGGCTGAACACGCGCGCGACGCCCGCGGGGGTGATCTTCATTTCTCGACCGCGACCGCGACGCAGGGTGGCCACAACCTGCTGCCGGGAGGACGGATGCCTAAGAAACCAAAACAGCAGACGCCCTCCGACCGAGCGTTCGAGCACGTGGGGTCGATGCTGATGGAGCTCATCGACCAGGCCGAGGGAGCGCAGCTGGATCGGCTGGAGCAGATCTGGGACGCGCTCCTCACGGCGCTCGCTCCCGACGCGCGGATCGCCCTGCAGCGCGGGGGCCTCGGGATCACCGCTCACGCAGGACGCCCGCGAGCCAAGCGCGCGGACTAGATCGCAGGACCCGCGGGCGCGGCGTCCCCCGCCGCTCGGCGAGAACGTACGACTGGCGGATCGCGCCGCCGCTCGATATCCTCTTGACGGGCAGCAGCAGATGAACGCGCCCGCCATTGGTACCGATTCGCCGTCGTGGCCGTCGCCTCGGCATCCCCGCGACGCCACTGACGAGACTCGCGCCCATCGTTCAACTGCGCGCCCCGCGCACGGCGGTCCTCCTCGGGTGTTCCCTGATAGTCGCGCGTTGTCGTTCGTGTAATGTCCCGCCATGGATGAACGTCCCTACCGGATTCTCCTGCTCGAGGACAACGCCGCCGACGCGGAGCTAATCACGCGAGAGCTCCGTCGCTCCGGTATGCTGGCCGACACGGAGCGCGTAGACGCTCGCGACCCCTTCGAGCAGGCGCTCCGCGACTTCGCCCCCGATGTGATCCTCTCCGACCACGCGCTGGCCCAGTTCAATGCGGCAGAGGCCCTCAAGGTCGTTCAGATGAAGCACGAACCGATCCCGCTGATCATCGTCAGCGGCACGCATGATGAGCGGACGGTCGTCGACTGCCTGAAGGCCGGCGCCGAGGACTACGTGCTGAAGACCGACCTCGTCCGTCTCGCGGCCGTCATCCAGGGGGCGCTCGCCATCAGGCGCCCGCTCGAGAAGCTCAGTCCGCGTCAGCGCGAGGTGTTGCGACTGCTGGCCGAGGGGTACCGCACCCGGGAGATCGCGCGCCGGCTGCGGCTGAGCGTCAAGACGATCGAGACCCATCGCGCCGAGGCGATGCGGCGTCTCGGAATCCGGGACCTCGCCGGGCTCGTGCGCTACGCCGTGCGTGTGGGCCTCGTGTCGCTCGAGCGCTGAACCGGGACGATGCCCACGGGCCGGCAGCTCCCGTCGGATCGAACGCCTGGGCGCTACGATCGAGGCTGGCGCCGCCTACCTGGACGGCCCTTCCCGCTATAATGTGGCATTCGTCGCGCTGTCTGGAGCGGCGGAGGAGTCGACTCCTCCGCCACGCCGGGGGTCCTGCGGCCGAGCGGCGCAAGGCCGACGGCTGGCGACACCTGCGGCATCCGGTCCGGGAGGGGCCCATGGCGGGTGCGGTTGCGGTCTTGATCGTGGACGATGACGCGGTGTCGTGCGCTCAGCTCCGCGCGCTCGTGGGGGCGGCCGGGTACGCCGTGAGTATCGCCACGAACGGCCGGGAAGCCTGGGAGATGCTCCAACTCGTGCGCATCCCCGTGGTGATCTCTGACTGGTACATGCCCGAACTGGACGGGCCTGAGCTGTGTCGCCGCATTCGCGCCCGGGAGGGGGAGCCCTACGTCTACTTCGTGCTGATCACCTCGCGGGGCGGGAAGCAGCAATACCTGGCCGGGATGGAGGCGGGTGCCGACGACTTCGTCGCGAAGCCCGTTGACCCCGACGAGCTGCGGGCGCGCCTCACGGTGGCCGAGCGCATCCTGGGGCTGCGGCGCGAGATGCAACGGCTCGAGGGCCTCCTGCCAATCTGTGCGTACTGCAAGCGTATCCGGGACGACCAGGAGAAGTGGGGGTCGATCGAGGCGTACATCGAGAAGCGCTCGGAGGCGCAGTTCAGCCACGGCATCTGCCCCGAGTGCTATGCGAAGCACGTGCAGCCGCAGCTCGACGGCGGACGGGCCCGGGGATAGGACCGAGACGGCTCGTACGCCGCGCGACCCGTGGGCGCCCCCGCGCACGCCGCTCTCCAGCGAGCGCGTCTGCCGCGGCTGGCCCCCCCTCGGGAGGAATCGGTCGCGCCGCGCCCGTACGCCTCGTCCGACCGGGGAGCGATGACCACCGTGAATCACCGATCCATTGAGTTTCGGCTCCCCGCCTTCATCGGCGCCTTGCTCGTCGCCGCGGTGTTCGCCTCGGTCTGGGGAGCCTACCAAGAGGTCAAACACTCGGCGCTGCTGGCGGCGAGCGACCGGCTCGATCGGGTGACGACCCAGGTGGCGGAGCTCGTCCAGACGGGTATCCGCCAACAGCTCGGGGCCTTGCACGCCGTGGCGCGCGACCCCGCGGTGGGCGCCTACCTGGGCCGGGCGGCCGGCCCGCAAGCGCGATCTGCCGTGCTCCGGGCGTTGAACCGCCGGGTCACCACGGGTCAGGGACCCGTCGCGGTGGAGCTGTGGGACGCGAGCGGTCGGGTCGTGGTGGCGGCCGGAGCCGCGCCCCCGCCGCTCGATACAGGCGCCGCGCGCGACCTGATGGCGGCCGCGCGCGGTCGGGACTCCGGAGCGCCCGGTCCGCTGCAATTGGCGCGGGATACCCTCTGGTTCGCCTCTGTGGTCGCCGTGCCCGCCGGCCCGCGCGGCGGGGGATATCTTGTCGAGCGGCGCCATGTTTCGACCAACCCCGACGCGGCGCGCCAGCTCGGCAGCTTGATCGGCAGCGACGCGGCGCTCTACATCGGGAACGCGCGGGGCGATTTGTGGACGGATTTCTGGAAACCGGTGGACCCGCCGCCAGTGGACCTGTCGGGGCGCAAAGGCACGGTCCAGTACGAGCGGCGCGGCATTGCCCAATTGGCCCGAGCCGTTCCGGTCGCCGCGACGCCGTGGATGATCCTGGTCGAGTTCTCCCGCGATGCGGTGCTGGGGCGGGCGGACGCGTTCCTGTCGCGGGCGACCCTGTTCGCTGTGCTCTTGCTCGCACTCGGAGCGACGGCGACCTGGGCGATCAGCCGCGCCATCACCCATCCCCTGCGCCAATTGACCGACGCGGCGGCGGCGATCGCTGACGGCGACTACGCGCGGCGCGTCGATCTCGTTCGGGCCGACGAGCTGGGACGGCTCGCCCAAGCGTTCAACGTCATGGCCCGCCACGTCGGGGACTCGCAGCACACGCTCGAACACGAGGTGGCCGCGCGCACCCGCGAGCTGCGCGCAGCCGTCGGAGAGCTCGAAGCGTTCTCGTACTCCGTCTCGCACGACCTGCGCGCCCCGGTGCGGGCCGTCGGGGGATTCGCCCGCATTTTGGTCGAAGACCACGGGCCGGCCCTCGACCCCGAAGCGCAGCGGCTCCTCGGGATCATTCGCGACAACGCCGCGCGCATGGGCGAGCTGATCGACGACCTCCTCGATTTCGCGCGCCTCAACCGCGAGCCGCTCACCACCGTCCCCCTCGATCTCGAGGCCCTGGCGCACAGCGTGGTCGACCAACTGCGCAAGGAGACGGCCGCCCCGCCGCCGCACGTCGTCATCGGCCCGTTGCCTCCCGCGCACGGGGACCGCGGCCTCATGCGCCAGGTGCTCGTCAACCTCATTGGCAACGCGGTGAAGTTCACGCGCGGTCGCGAGAACGCGCGCGTGGAGATTGGCGCGCGGCAGGACAACGGCGAGACCGTGTATTATGTCCGGGACAACGGCGTCGGATTCGACATGCACTATGCCGGCAAGCTGTTCGGCGTGTTCCAACGGCTGCACCGCGCCGATGAGTTCGAAGGCACGGGCGTCGGGCTCGCCTTAGTGCAGCGCATCATCCAGCGCCATGGGGGGCGGGTGTGGGCCGAGGGGCGGGTGAACGAGGGAGCGACGTTCTCCTTCACGCTCCCCCACCAGCGGTGGGCCGGATGAACATCACGCAGCAGGTCGAGATTCTACTGGTCGAGGACAATCCCAACGACGCGGAGCTCACGTTGCGAGCCCTCCGCTCCCGCAACCTCGCCAACCAGGTGTTCGTGGCGCACGACGGGGCGGAAGCCCTCGATTTCTTCTTCGGCGCCGGCCCGCATCCGTGGCGCGACATCGGCATCACGCCGAAGGTGATCCTGCTCGACCTGAAGCTCCCCAAGGTCGATGGGCTCGAGGTGCTACGCCGTCTCAAGGCCGACGAGCGCACGCGCACGCTCCCCGTCGTGGTGCTCACGTCGTCGCGCGAGGAGCCCGACATCGCCGAAGCGTATCGGCGGGGGGCGAACAGCTACATCGTGAAACCGGTGGACTTCGAGGCGTTCGCGCGCGCGGTCTCGGAGCTCGGGCTCTACTGGGTGCTCTTGAACGAACCACCCCGCTGACCTGATGCCGGCGCGCCTGCGCATCCTCATCGTCGACGACGTTCCGGCGGACGCGGAGCTCATCGAGCACGAACTGCGGCGGGCGGGGCTGTTCCTCACGACGCGCCGCGTGGACACCGAGCCGGAGTTCCGGGACGGGCTACGCGAGTTCGCACCGGACGTGATCCTCACCGACCACTCGATGCCGCGCTTCTCCGCCGCGGACGCACTGCGCATCGCCCAGGTGGAGCGTCCCGACACGCCCGTCGTGGTGGTGACCGGCAGCTTGAACGAGGAGACGGCGGCGGATTACATCAAAGCGGGCGCGACCGATTACGTCGTGAAGCAGCGGCTCGAGCGGCTCGGCGCCGCCGTGCTGCGCGCGCTCTCGCTCCGGACCGCTCGCGTGGAACAGGCCCGGGCCGAGGAGGCCCGCCACCAGAGCGAGGAGCGGTTCCGCGCGTTGATCGAGCATGGCGCCGACGCCATCGCCCTCGTCGGTCCCGACGGCACGGTGCTCTTCGCGAGCCAATCGGCGGAGCGGCTGCTCGGCTTCGCCCCCGCGGAGCTGGTGGGCCGTGCGGGGTTCGAGCGCGTGCATCCGGATGATGTGCCGCGCCTCCAGACGGCGTTCGCCGAGATCGCGCGGCGCCCCGGGGTTGCCGTCGCCGTCGGGCTCCGGTGGCAGCACGCGGACGGCTCCTGGCGGTTCATCGACGCCGTCGCGGTGAACCGCCAGGGCGAACCCGCGGTGGGGGCGATCGTGGTGAACTTTCGCGACGTCACCGAGCGCCGGCAGGCCGAGGACGCGCTGCGCCTCTCGGAAGAGCGCTACCGCAACCTGGTGGACGGCGTGCGCGACGTCATCTTCGCGCTCACGCCCGACGGCGCGATCGCCGCGCTCAATCCCGCGTTCGAGACCATGACGGGCTGGCCCCGCGCAGCATGGCTCGGACGCCCCTTCGAGGCGCTGCTCCATCCCGCCGACGTGCCCGACGCCCTGGAGCTGTTCGGCCGCGTGCTGCGCGGCGAGCCGCGCGCCACGAGCCAGCTGCGCGTGCGCACCCAGCGCGGCGAGGACCGTCTCGCCGAGTTCAGCGCGAGCGCCCAGCTCCGGGAGGGGGCGCTGGTCGGCATCCTCGGTATCGGCCGCGACGTCACCGAGCGCGTCCACCTGGAGCAGCAGCTGCGGCAGGCGCAGAAGATGGAGGCGGTGGGGCGACTCGCCGGCGGCATCGCGCACGACTTCAACAACATCCTCACGGCGATCACGGGCTACGTGGATCTCCTGCTCGAGGACCTCGCCGCCAGCGATCCCCGGCGGCAGGACGCCCAGGAAGTCCGCAAGGCCGCCGACCGCGCGGCCGCGCTCACGCGGCAGCTGCTCGCGTTCAGCCGCCAGCAGGTGCTGCAGCCGCGCGTGCTCGACCTCAACACGCTGGTCGCCGATCTCGAGAAGATGCTGCGGCGCCTACTGGGCGAGGACGTCGACCTGGCGACGCGGCTCGACCCGGTCCTCGCGGCCGTCAAGGCGGACCCGGGGCAGATCGAGCAAGTGGTGATGAACCTCGCCGTGAACGCCCGGGATGCGATGCCGCAGGGGGGCAAGCTGACGATCGAAACCGGGAACGTGGAGTTCGACGGGGACTACGCCCGCGCCCATTTTCCCGTCACACCCGGCCACTACGTGATGCTGGCGGTGAGCGATACGGGCGTCGGGATGACCCCGGACGTGCAGGCCCACCTGTTCGAGCCGTTTTTCACGACCAAGGAACGGGGGAAAGGGACGGGACTCGGCCTCGCGACGGTGTACGGCATCGTGAAGCAGAGCGGCGGGGTCGTGTGGGTGTATAGCGAGCCCGGCCGCGGCGCCGCGTTCAAGATCTATCTGCCCCGCGTCGATGAATCGGCCGAACGCCCGGCCGCGGTCGCCGGGCCTGCCCCGCTGGCGCGCGGCACAGAGACGGTGCTCCTCGCCGAAGACGAGGCGCCGGTGCGGGCCGTGGCCCGCCAGGTGCTCGAGCGCCACGGGTACACCGTGCTCGAGGCCCCGAGCGCGGAGGTGGCCCTGGACGTGGCGGCGCGCTACTCGGGCACCATCCACTTGCTCTTGACGGACGTCGTCATGCCGGGAATGAGCGGGCACGAACTCGCCAACCAGCTCGCGACCGTGCGGCCCGAGGTGCGGGTGATCTATATGTCGGGCTATACCGACGACGCCATCACCCGTCACGGCGTGCTCGAGCCCGGCCTCACCTTCGTGCAGAAGCCGTTCACGGCCGACGCCATCGCCCGCAAGGTGCGGGAGGTGCTGGACGGCCGCTAGCGAGGGGCTGCGTCGGGAACGGGCGCCGCCGCGCGTATATTGGAGATGGGGAACTGCGTGAGCGCGCCAGGCGTCTTTGGCGCGCGGCGCGCGCGCGTGCACTGGCACTCACGACCCGGCCGTCGCGTCTGACCCGACGCGCCGCGCACCGGGGCGTCCCCGGGCTTCTTCACTTTGGAGGATCGCCGAGACCCCATGCGCCAACGCACGATCTTGCTCGTGGAGGACAACCCCGACGACGAAGCGCTCACGCGCCGTGCCCTCGCGAAGAACAACATTCACAACGACGTCGTGGTGGCACACGACGGCGCGGAGGCGCTCGACTACTTGCTGGGGACCGGCGGGCGCGCGGGGACGCCGGGCGCCCCGGAAGTCATCCTGCTCGACCTGAAATTACCCAAGGTCGACGGCCTGGAGGTGCTGCGGCGCATCCGCGCCGATGAGCGCACGCGCTTGCTCCCCGTCGTGATCCTCACGTCATCGCGGGAGGAGCGGGACCTGATCGCGGGCTACGGCTTGGGCGCGAACAGCTACATCCGCAAGCCGGTGGACTTCGGCCAGTTCGTGGAAGCGGTCCGCCAGCTCGGGCTCTACTGGTTGGTGCTCAACGAGCCGCCACCCGAGCCCGCGGCGGCCCCGTGATAGTGTCCCGGCCCGAGGCGCCGTAACGGGCGTCACACGCCCGTCGCGTGCCATCCGGGTCCCGGCGCCCGGGTGTTGCCCCCTCGGGGCCCGGCGGTGAGTATTGTCCCCGCCCCCATGACGGTTCCCACACAGGCCCCACCCGCTCGGCGCGAATCCGACGCCGAGCTCGCGGCACTGTTCGCCGCGATGAGCGACGTCATCCTCGTGCTCGACGTGGAGGGCCGCTACCTCAAGATCGCGCCGACCAACGCCGCGCTCCTGTACCGGCCAGCCGGAGAGCTGTTGGACCGCACCCTGCACGAGGTGTTCGAGCCCGCCCAGGCCGACGAGTTTCTCGGCCTGATTCGGCGCGCGCTCGAGCGTCGCGAGACGGTCCACGCTGAGTACCTGCTGCCGATTGACGGGCAGGACGTCTGGTTCGCGGCCGCGATCGCGCCGATGGATGCGGATCGCGTGGTGTGGGTGGCGCGCGACATCACCGAGCGGCGGCGCGCGGCCGACGTCCCGCGGGCCAGCGAAGCGCGGTTCCGCGCCCTGGTCGAGTACTCAAGCGACGTCATCACCCTGCTCAGCGCCGACGGGACGGTGCTGTACGCCAGCCAGTCGAGCGAGCCCGTGCTCGGCTACGCCGCAAGCGAAAACGTAGGGCGGAACGCGTTCGAGCTCGTCCACCCCGACGATGGCCCCCGCGCGCGGGAGCTGTTTGGCGAGCTGCGCGAACGCCCTGGGCGCGTCGTGCGGGCGGAGCTCCGGGCCCTGCATAAGGACGGCACCTGGCGCCATCTCGAGGCGGTGGCCGTGAACCGCCTGGACGACCCGGCGATCGCCGCGATCGTCGTCAACTACCGCGATGTCACCGAGCGGCGGCGCACCGAGGAAGACCTGCGCCGCACGCTGTCGCTCCTCGGCGCGACGTTCGAGTCGACCGCGGATGGGATCCTGGTGGTGGACCTGGGCGGCCGGATCGTCAGCTTCAACCGCACGTTCGCGGAGCTGTGGCGCATCCCGGACTCGGTCCTCGAAGCGCAGGATGACGCGCACACCATCGCCTACGTGCTGGAGCAGCTCGCCGACCCCGAGGGCTTCCTCGCCAAGGTGCGGGAGCTGTACGCACGGCCCGAGGCGTCGAGTTTCGACATCCTAACGTTCAAGGATGGCCGGATCTTCGAGCGCTACTCGCAGCCCCAACGGATCGGGGGCAAGAGCGCGGGCCGGGTGTGGAGCTTCCGCGATGTGACCGAACGTCAGCGGGCCGAGCGCATTCAGCTCGCGACCTACCGCATCTCGGAAGCGGCGCACGCGGCGGGCAACCCGCCGGAGCTGTTCGGCGCGATCCACCGGATCGTGGGCGAGCTGATGCCGGCGAAGAACTTCTACATCGCGCTGTACGACGCCACGACCGAGTTACTCAGCTTCCCCTACTTCGTGGACGAGTACGACACGGATTTTCCGCCCAAGCGGCTGGGCAAGGGCTTGACGGAGTACGTGTTGCGCACCGGCCAGCCGCTGCTCGTCACGCCCGAGGTGCACGCGGAACTGGAGCGGTGCGGCGAGGTCGAGCTGATTGGGGCGCCGTCCATCGACCGGGTCGGCGTGCCGTTGAAGATCGGCGAGCGGACCATCGGCGTGCTCGTGGCCCAAACCTACACGCCGGGTGTCCGCTACGGCGAAACCGAGAAGCAGATCCTGCAGTTCGTCTCTGCCCAGGTCGCCATGGCCATCGAGCGCAAGCGGGCGGAGGAGCAGCTCCAGGTCAGCGAACGCAAGTACCGCCTCCTGTTCGCGACCAGCCCCGAGGCGATGCTGGTGTACGATTACGAGACGCTCCGCATTCTGGCCGTCAACGAGGCCGCGACGGCGCGCTACGGGTACACGGAGCCCGAGTTCCTGGCGCTCACGATCGGCGACATCCGGCCCCCCGAGGACCGCGCCCGGCTCGACGAGGCGTTGCAGGACCGCCCCGAGGGAGGCGCGGTGCGGACGGGGATCCGCCACCGCACCAAGGACGGCCGCGTGATCGAGGTCGACCTGGTGGCGCGCCCCATCGAGTTCGCCGGGCGCCAGGCCCGCCTCGTGCTGGCGCGCGACGTCACGGCCCAGCGGCAGCTCGAGGACCAGCTGCGGCAGTCGCAAAAGATGGAGGCGGTGGGGCAGCTGGCGGGCGGGATCGCCCACGACTTCAACAATCTCCTGACAGCGATCCTCGGCTCCGCGCACCTGTTGCTGCACGCCACCCCGCCCGAAGACGCGCGCCACGAGGACGTGGTGGAGATCAAGAACGCCGGGCTGCGCGCGGCCGAGCTCACGCGGCAGCTGCTGGCGTTCAGCCGACGGCAGGTGCTCGCGCCCAAGGTGCTCGAGCTCAACGCCGTGGTCGCCACCATGTATCGGATGGTGCGGCGCCTGTTAGGGGAGGACATCGAGCTCGCGACGACGCTCGACCCCGGCGCGGGCGCGGTGAACGCGGATCCGGGCCAGCTGGAGCAGGTCCTTCTGAACCTCGCCGTGAACGCCCGCGACGCGATGCCCGCGGGCGGCCGCCTCACCGTCGAGACTCAGCGCCTCACGCTGACCGCGGAGCACGTCGAGCGACAGCACCGGATGCCACCAGGCGACTACGTGTGCCTCGCCGTGACGGACACCGGCGCGGGGATGGATGAAGCGACGCAGGCCCACCTGTTCGAGCCGTTCTTCACGACCAAGGAGGTCGGTAAGGGCACCGGGCTCGGGCTCGCCACGGTGTACGGGATTGTGAAGCAGAGCGGCGGCTACGTGTGGGTGTACAGCGAAGTCGGCCACGGCACGACCGTCAAGGTGTACCTCCCGCGGGTCGCCGGCGCGGCGGAGACGCCGGCGCTCGCTCCCGAGCCGCAGGCGGTGCGGGGCGGCACGGAGACCGTCCTCCTCGTGGAGGATGCCGGGCCGGTGCGCGCGCTGGCTCGCAAGAGCCTCGCGGCGTGCGGGTACACGGTCCTCGACGCGGCGGACGGCGCCGCGGCGTTGGCGGTCGCCACGAGTCACGGGGGCACGATCGACCTGCTGGTCACCGATGTGGTGATGCCGGGGATGGGTGGTCGCGAGCTCGCGGAGCGACTGGCGGCAGCGCGGCCGCACATGAAGGTGCTCTACACGTCCGGCTACACCGACGACGCCATGGTGCGCCAGGGGGTGCTCACAGCGGGGGTGGCGTTCCTGCAGAAGCCGTTCATCCCGGATACGCTGGCGCGCAAGGTACGCGACGTGCTCGACGGGGGCTGAGCAGAGCCACGGGCGCTCGGCCGCCCGCGCGGCCGCGGCCCGCTAGGGCCGGTCCAGCAGGTCCCGGAGGCGGGCCAAGAGGTCCGGCCCCGTCCACGGCTTGTGCAACAGCGGGGCGGACGGGTCGAGCGGCGCCGTCCCGCGGCCGTTCGGATCCGAGTAGCCGCTCGCGAAGAGGAACGCTACCGCGTGGCCGTCGCGGCGGGCCGCGTCGTACAGCGCCCGCCCGCCGAGCCGCGGCATCACCAGGTCCGAGAACACGAGTTGGACCGCGGGACCGTGGCGCAGCACGTCGAGCGCTTCGAGCCCGTCGGCCGCCGTGAGGACCCGGTACCCCGCGTCCTCGAGGATGCGTTTCGCGGAGCGGCGCAGCTGGTCGTCGTCTTCGACCACCAGAATGGTCTCCGAACCGCCGCGCGTTTCCGGGGGGCACGGCTGGTGCGCGGGCGCATCCGCACTCATCTCAACCACGACGGGGAAGTACATCCGGAAGCGCGTGCCCTTCCCCGGTTGGCTCTCGACCTCGATCCCGGCGCCGTGTTGCTGCGCCAGCCCGTACACGGTCGCTAAGCCCAACCCGGTCCCCTTCCCCGGCGCCTTGGTGGTGAAGAACGGCTCGAACATGCGGCGCCGCGTCTCCTCGTCCATGCCCGTTCCGGTATCCCCCACGGTGAGGCAGACGTAGTCGCCCGCGTGCTGGGCGCCGCACGCCTTGCGCCGCTCTTCGTCCAGCCGGACGCGGTGGGTCTCAATGCGCAGCACGCCGCCGTCCGGCATCGCGTCGCGGGCGTTCGTGGCGAGGTTGAAGAGGATCTGCTCCGTCGCGTGCAGGTCCGCCCGCGCGTCCGGCAGATCCTGATCGTTGGCGATCACGATCTCCACATCGGCCGGGAGGATGCGGCGCAGGAAGCCCTGGACGTCGGCCACGAGCGCGCCCAAGTGCACGGGCTGCAACTCGAGGCGCGAGCGCCGCGCGAAGCCCAACAGCTCCTTGACCATGACGCGGCCGCGCAGCGCGGCCGACATGACGTCGCGGAGGTCGGCGTGGGCGTCGCCGTAGTCGGGGGGAAGCGCCTTGGCCACGAGCTGCGCGTTCGCGAGGATGATCGTCAGCAGGTTGTTGAAATCGTGGGCGATGCCGCCCGTGAGCTGCCCGATCGCCTCCATCTTCTGCGACTGCCGCAACTGGTCTTCCAGCGCCCGCCGCTCGGTCACGTCCTCGGCGAGCGTCTCAAAGCACGCAATCGTCCCGTCGGGCCGGCGAACGGCGTGCCCGGACAGCCGCACCAGGATGTGCTCCCCGTCGCGCCGTTTCCACGTCACCTCCACGCCGTCCATCGCATCCAGCGCGTCGAACCGCGCGATGACCCGCTCCCGTTCGGTGGCATCGGCGTACACGTCGTGAGTGACGTTCACCGCGAGGAGCTGCGCTTCCGACTCGTACCCGAGCAGCTTCACGAGGGCGGGGTTTACGGCGAGGAAGCGGCCTTCCGGTGTGGACCGATAGATGCCGTGGGTGGCCCGCTGTACGAGGGCGCGGTTGCTCTCCTCAGAGCGGCGCAGTGCCTCCTCGGCGCGTCGCCGCTCGGTGATGTCGTTCGCCACTCCGATGACTCCCGATACGGCGCCGTCCGCCTCCCGAATCGGCGTGTACCAGAGGTCAAACACCACCCCATAGATCTCCACGGTCGAGGAGAACGTCTCGCCCGCCAGCGCGCGACGCACATCCGCCAGGGCCTGGGGGAGGTCGACGTACAGCTGGGCGACCGACTGCCCGACCAGTTGGGCGGAGCGCACGCCGAGGGCGTCGAGCCCCTTGCCCTCGACGAGGGTGAACACGGCGTCGCGGTCCAACGCGAACAAGACGAGCGGCGCGCCGGCGATCACCGTGCGTAGCCGCTCTTTGTTGGCGCGCAGCGCCTGCTCCTGACGCCGCCGCTCGGTGACGTCGCGCGCATTCACGATCACATGCGCACTGCCGGAGGCCGCGACGCGCGCCTGCCCCACCGCCTCGAGTGTGCGCCAGGAGCCGTCGCGCGCGCGGAACCGGAACAGCGCCGCGTGGGGCGTAGCGGGCTGCTGGATGGCGCGGGACAGTGCCTCGGCGACGCCGGCGATGTCGTCGGGATGCACGAACTCGAAGGCGTTGCGCTCGAGCAACTCCACCGGCTGGTAGCCGAGCACCCGCTCCACCGACGGACTCGTATAGCGGAACACGCCCGCATCGCCCACAATCGTCACGATGTCCGAGGCGTTCTCGATGAGCGAGCGGAAGTGCTCCTCGCTCCGCCGCAGGGCCTCCTCGGTGCGGGCGCGATCGATGGCGGTCGCGAGCACATTGGCGACCGCCTGGAGGAAGTGCGCGTCGTGGATGGTAAAGTCGCGGCGCGCGGTCGCGTGCACGCCGAGGACCCCGAAGGGACGCTGCTTGCCGGCCACGACGACGCTGAGGCTCGAGACCACCCCGCAGGGGGCGAGGAGCGGCGCGCTGCCGAACCGCGGGTCTTGCGCCAGGTCCTCGACGACCACGGCGCCGGACGAGCGCAGCACGTAGCCCGTGTGCGAGTCCGGGTCCGCTGGCAACACGGTTCGGCCCACCGTTCCTTCAGGCCATCCCACACCGGCGCGCACCAGCGCCGTGCGGCTCTCGGCGCGGAACTCGAGCACGCTCGCGAAGTCGACGTCGAGCACGCGCGCGGCCCCCGCCACGGCCGCCTGCTCGAGCTCCGCCACGGGCGCCCCGGCAAGCGCCTGCTGCCCCAGGTGCGCCACGGCCTCCTGCTGTCGCGCCGTGGCGCGCAGCTGTTGCTCCGACGGCGACTGGGGCACGTCGCGGGCAGTGGCAGCGGGTCGCAGCAGTCGGAACCGGTTGGTGCTCACCTGGGTCGTGGTGCCTGAAAAGGGCCATACAACCTGGCAGGCCGCGTCCCCGGCTGCCGTCGCGAGGCCCACGCGATCCGGGTGCGCCGGGTCACGGACGGGGCCAGCGCGGTCGTTCCGACAAGTCGGCACACCTCGGTGCGGCCTGGGGAGGGGACTTGGAGCGTCGGACGCTGCGAGCGGGCCCGCCCGCGCGGCCTAGGGCCCTGGGGCCAGGACTACGGAATTGGGGGGGTGGAGGCCGCGGGATGGAGCAACATGGGGGAGCGGCAGCCTAGACCGACCTGGCCACAGCACCGAACGGACGCCGAAAAACTAGGGAAATTGGGCATTATCTCGCGAGTGCGCTCTCACTTTACGCTGTAAGATGATGTATATTATGCTGTTATGTTAGCACAAGCCCCCGTCAATGGAGCTAAGTTGCGTGTACGCAACACGTTTCAAATGACGACGGGGGCCCGAAACGGACCGGGGGTAGATTAGCGCCATGCCCATCCCCCCCCTGTACGGCCACGAGGGGATCCGTCACCGGCTGGTAGGCGCCATCGCCTCCGGCCGGTTGCCGCAAGCGCTGCTGTTTGAGGGCCCGCGGGGGGTCGGCAAGCAGCGGTTGGCGCTGTGGCTCGCCCAGGCTCTGGTGTGTGATGGACCGCTGACCGAGCGGGAGCAAGGCGAGGGATGCGGCCGCTGCCGCCATTGCACGATGGTGCTGGCCCTGTCGCACCCGGACGTGCACTGGATCGTGCCGCTCGAGCTCCCGACGCGAGCGGCGGACGCCGATAAGCAAGTCGAGCTGGTGCGCGAGGCGCTCGGCGAGGAAATGGCGGCGCGGCGCGAACAGCCGCTGTACGAAGCGGCGGCGGGGCTGGCGAGCCACGGCATCGCTTCGGTGCGGCTGTTGCTCAGTCGCCTGGCCCTCACGCCGGGGCTCGCGCGGCGCAAGGTGTTCATCCTGGGTGATGCGGAGCGCCTGGTACCGCAGCCCGGTGCGGACGCGGCGGCCAACGCGTTGCTTAAGGCGCTCGAAGAGCCGCCGGCCGACACGGTGATCGTGCTCACGGCCGCCGAGCCCGACGCGCTGCCGGCGACGATCCTGTCTCGCGTAGTGCGTGTCCGAGTGGCACGGCTCGCCGACAGTATCGTAACAGCGTTCGCACAGCGTCTACTCGGCCTGACAGCGCAACGCGAGCTAGCTCAACGGGTTGGGGCGGCAGAGGGGTGCATCGGCAAGCTCCTTGCGTCAGGGACGCCAGGGGACGGCGGCGCTGATGCCGCGGAGCGGTTCCTCGCGGCGGTGGCCGCAGGGCCGGTGGAGCGCTACGCTTTCGCCCTCGCGCAGCAACCGTTTCAAGCGCGCGGAGCGTTTACCGAGATGTTGGACGGGCTCCTGCGGCGGCTGCGCGAGCACGCTCGCGCCGGGCGGGAGACGGGCCAGGTGGTGGCGGCGATCAGTCGGGTGCTCGAGGCCCGCGCGCTGGCGCAGGGCAACGTGAACCCGCAGCTCGTGGCGGCCGTACTGGGAGCAGCCGTGGCGGAGGGGGGGGCGGCATGAAGCTGCTGACGCATCTCGACGAGGCCGGTCGGGCCCGGATGGTAGATGTGGGCGACAAGCCGGTCACCGTGCGGAGCGCCGTGGCGGAAGGGGCGATTCGGATGTCGCCCGCCGCGTTCCGGTTGGTGGCCGAGCGGGGCGCCGCGCAGAAGGGCGACGTAGTGGCGGTGAGCGAGGTGGCGGGAACGCTCGCGGCGAAGCGAGCGGCGGAACTGATTCCGCTGTGTCATCCGCTGGCGCTCGACCACGTGGAAGTGCGCGCGACGCTCGACGAGGCGCTGCCGGGAGTGCGGATCCGCGCCGCCGCCAAGGCGGTGGGCCGGACCGGGGTGGAAATGGAGGCACTGACGGCGGTGTCCGTCGCGCTGCTCACGGTCTACGACATGGTGAAGTCGGCGGACCGGGGGATGGAGATCCAGGCGGTGCGGTTGGTGGAAAAAACCGGCGG
>DATBBW010000169.1:0-10498 GCA_036270795.1 Gemmatimonadales bacterium
CAACGTCGCCGACGAGTTGAAGCGCGGCGAACCCAAGATCGTCCAGGTCATCAAGGAGCCGATCGGCACCAAGGGCCCGCGGGTCACGGCGCAGATCTCGCTCGCCGGCCGCTTCCTCGTGTACATGCCGTTCGCGACCAAGGTCGGCGTGTCGCGCAAGATCGAGAACCGCGAGCAGCGCGCCAAGCTGCGCGACATGGTCGCGAAGCTAGTCCCGCCCGATTCCGGCGGCTGGATTATCCGCACCGTCGCCGAAGACCTCACCGAGCAGAGCTCGAAGCGCGAGATCGCGCATCTCCACAACCTGTGGACCAAGATCAAACGCAAGGCCGGCTCGGTGCGCGCCCCGGCCCTGCTGCAGCGCGAGCAGAGCCTCACGCGCGGCATCATCCGCGACTTGTTCTCGGACAAGGTGGACTCGCTGCTCGTCGACTCGAAAGCGCTGTACCAGGAGATCGCGCAGTACCTGAAGCAGATCGACCCGGACCTCGTCGCCCGCGTGCAGCTGTACGCGGCGGAGACCCCGCTGTTTGACGAGTACGATATCGAGGCCGAGATCCGCAATCTCTTCAAGGCCCACGTCGACCTGCCGACCGGCGGCTCCCTCATCATCCAGCCGACCGAGGCGCTCACCTCGATCGATGTGAATACGGGTCGCTACACCGGCAAGAAGGACCCCGAGAGCACCATCCTGAAGACCAATCTCGAGGCCGCGCGCGAAGTGGCGCGGCAGCTGCGGCTGCGCGACATCGGGGGCATCATCGTCGTCGATTTCATCGACATGGAGTCGCGCGCCAATCGCGACAAGGTGCTCCAGGAGCTGCGCGCGCATCTGGGACGCGACCGCGCGCGCACCCGGGCGTTCGCCGTGTCCGAGCTCGGGCTCGTCGAGATGACGCGCCAGCGCGTGCGCCCCTCGCTGTGGCACTCGATGACCGCCGAATGCCCCACTTGTCACGGCACCGGCCGCGTGTTCCGCCCCGAGGTGGTGGTGCGGCGCATGGAGCGCTCGCTCAAGCGGGCGGGCGCCGACCACAAGGAGCGCCAGCTCGCCGTGCGGCTGCACCCCGAGGTGGCCCTCTACTTGGTGGAGCAGGAGCCTAACTTCTTGCGCCAACTCGAGAAGCAAACGGGCCTCGAGCTCGAGGTGCGCGACGATCCGATGATGCGCCTGGACGAGTTCCGGATGATGGCGAAGCCGGCGGGCCGGGACGTGACCGAGCAGTACGCGGTCGCTTGACCGGGTCCCGGTGGCCGTTTAGGTTCCGCGCCCTATGACGTACGCCATCTTCGCCACCGGGGGACGCCAGTTTCGGGCCGAGCCCGGGCTCACGCTGCAGGTGCCGCTGCTCGCCGCCGAGCCCGGGACGAAGGTCACGTTCGACCGGGTGCTCCTGGCGAGCGATGGCAAGCGGGTGCAGGCCGGCAAGCCCGTGCTGAAGGGCGCCCGGGTGACGGCCGAGGTGGTGCGGCACGCCAAGGGCGAGAAGATCCGGATCTACCGCTTCGCACGGCGCACGGGGTACCGGCGCCACGCCGGCCATCGCCAGCAGTTCACTGAGATCAAGATCGCCGACGTGAAGCTCAAGGACTGAGGCGCACCCATGGCACACAAGAAAGGCGTTGGCTCGTCCCGCAACGGCCGCGACTCGGGCCCCAAGTACCTGGGCGTGAAGCGCTTCGCGGGCGAGTTCGTCACGGCGGGCAGCATCCTCGTGAAGCAGCGCGGGACGAAGGTCCATCCCGGCGCCAACGTGCGGCGCGCGTCCGACGACACGCTGTTCACGGTGATCGACGGGCAGGTGAAGTTCGAGCACAAGAACAAGCGGCGCTACCGGGTGAGCGTCTACCCCGTCGCCGCAGCGGCGGCGGGCAAATAAGCGCGGGGCGTTCCCCGCAGGACGGCAGGCGCGAGGCGGTCGGGCCGGTGGGCTCGACCGCCTCGGTGTTGGTGACGCCGGCCTAGTAGGTGGGGGGGAGCTTGCGGAAGCGCTCGAACAGCTCCGTCTGGCGGCTCGTGAGCGGCACCTCGCGGCCCCGGATCAAGACGTGGAGCACGGCCGTTGTGAACTCGAACGGATCCCCCGACCACACGACGACGTTCGCGACGCGGCCGGGCGCGAGCGCCCCGTAGCGGTCCGCCACGCCGAAGATCTCGGCGGGGGTGAGGGTCACGGCGCGGAGCGCCTGGTCCCACGTCATGCCGTAGGACACGGCGTTGCCGGCCTGCTGGCGCAGGTTGCGGGCGTTGTGCGTGTCGGCCTCGAGCAGCGCGACCTTCACGCCCGCCTTGGCCAGCAGCGCGGCGTTCTCATACCGGATGCCGAGCGCATCGTAGGACGGAATGTTATCGAGCGGCGCGACCAGCACGGGCACAGCGGCGCGCGCGATCGCGTCGGCGATTTGCCAGGCCTCGGCGGCGCCCACCAGCACGAGCTTGAGGTGGTACTCCCGCGCGAGGCGCAGCGCGGTCGCGATGTCACTCCGCCGGTTCGCGACCGCGAGGAACGGCACTTCGCCGCGCAGCACCGGGAGGAGCGCCTCGAGGTCCGCCGCCGACGCGGCGAGCTGCGGCATCTGGGCGCGGGCGTAGTCGGGCCGGCGGCGCCCGTACTCGAGCGCGTCGTTGAACACCCGGCGCAGCCGCGCCGTCACGCCAGCCCGGGAGGTGCCGCCCTGAGGCTTGGCCGATTCGTTGAGCGAAGCCACGAGGCCGGCGGGCGACTTGACGAGCATGTCCTCGATGGTCGCGCCGGCGAGGTCGACCAACACCGCCTGTCCGCTGATCAGGTTGCCTTCCGGTGTCGCCAGCGCGGTCGTGATCCCCTCGATGCGGGTGACCGGGATCAGCGTGGACGCCGGATTGAGTCCCTCCGCCACGTTGAACGCCGCGGCCACGCTGTCGTCGCTGAGCGTGGCTTCGCGCGTGCCCTCCACCGCACCGATCTCGACGAGGCCCAACTGGCCCCCGCCGTCGATGAACCCGGGCGTGACCCACTTGCCGGTGGCGTCGATGCGGGTCGCGCCGGCGGGAATGGCGACCGCGGTGCCGACGGCCGCAATCATCCCGTCGCGGATCAGGACCGTGGCGTTCGCGAGCTTGGGGCCCGAGACCGGGTACACGGTCCCCCCGGTGATGGCGATCGTCTGGGCGAGCAGCAGGGTGATCATCGGTCGCTCCCCGGCACGGGCGTCTGGCCGAGCTCGAAGTCGCTGCGCGGTTGGTGCGCCGGGTCGCTGCGGTCGTACACCAGCCAGCCGTCGTTGTACACCTGCAGGGCCTTCGTATAGACGGAGAAGGGATCACCGGACCACACGACGACGTCGGCCATCTTCCCCGGTTCGAGCGTGCCCACGAGCGAGTCGAGCCCCAGCACCCAGGCCGGCGTCGCCGTGATCCAGCGCAGCGCTTGGTCGCGGGTGATGGCGATGCCGGCTCGCTGCCCGTAGTACATCGCCTTCGCGGCCTCCTGGTTCAGCCGCTGAATGCCGCTCGGGCTGTCGGAGTGGAGCAGGGCCCGCCCCCCGGCCTGCTGGATCAACGCCGCGTTCTCGTGGATCCCGTCCATCGCCTCTTCCTTGAAGCCCCACCAGTCGGCCCACACCGCGGCGGCCGTGCCTTCGCGCGTCAAGAGGTCGGCGATCTTGTACGCTTCCACCGCGTGATGGAACGCCCGGATCTTGAACCCGAACTCGTGCGCCAAGTCGACCATCTCCGCCATCTCGTCCGCGCGGTAACAGTGCATCTGCACGTAGATATTGCCGCGCAGCACTTCGGCCAGCGTCTCGAGGCGCAGGTTGCGCTCCGGCACCTCGCCTTTGTGCTCCGCGTGCCAGGTGTCCCACCGGCGACGGTACGTCTCGGCCTGGGCGAAGGCGCCGCGGTAGCCCGCCATACTGCCCATGCGGGTCGACGGGCCGCCGCGCCGCCCGTACACGCGCTTGGGGTTCTCGCCACACGCCATCTTCAGGCCATAGCGGGCGCCGGGGAACTTCATCTCCTGCACCGTGCGCGCCGGGATCAGTTTGAGGACCGCGCTGCGTCCGCCGATCAGGTTCGCCGACCCGGGCAGGGCCTCGATCGTCGTGACGCCGCCGGCGATCGCGAGCGGGATCTGCGGGTCCTGGGGCCAGAACGAATGCTCAGCCCACACCTCCGCCGTCACCGGAGTCGTCGCCTCGTTGCCGTCATCCTCCGCGAAGGTCCCCGGAGCCGCATACACGCCGAGGTGTGAGTGCACGTCGACCAAGCCGGGCGTGACGTACTTGCCCGTCCCGTCCACAACCACCGCGCCGGCCGGTGCCTCCACCTTGGCCCCGACGGCCATGATGCGTCCATCCTTGAAGACGAGCGAGCCGTTGGGGATTTCCTGGCCAGTCGCCGTGAGGATCGTCGCGTTGCGGATCACGACCGGGGGGTTGGGGTGACGCGCGTACGTCGAGGGGTACTGGGCGCGCTCGGCGCTGATCGTCGCCTCGGTCGCGGGGGCCGGGGGCGCCGCGGGGTGCGATCCCGGGCGGGCTCCGGCGGACGCACACGCGACCGCGAAGGCGAAGAGGAGGGCGGGGGATGGGCGGCGCATGAGGTCCTCTCGGGTTGCCGTACTAGTGCACCAGGACGAACTGCAGGCTCGTGCCGACGGGTTCGGTCTTCACGGTGCGGCGGGGCGCGGCGGTCGAGACGTGAATCACGAGCGGCGTCTGCCCGCCCGTCACGTCGAGGCGCCACGCCGCGAATGTGCCGGCTGGCACGGTGACCGACTCCGGGGCCCCGACCTTGAGGGTGAGCACCCTGGTCGTGGCGTCGCCGGCGGTGAACACGTTGAGAGTGATCGTCTTCCCGGGCTCGAGCGGGAGGGCCGGCAGCAGCACGTTCAACGCCTCGCCGTCGATCGTGCCGGGGGCGAGCGTCGTGTCGATGTCGAGCGCCTTGAGGGTGCCGTCAGCCTGGGGCGTGCTCGCGTGGCCCCGCACCCGTCCCCCCGCGTACGTCAGGCGCACGTCCAGGTGCATCCCGCGCACGACGCCGGTCTGTTCCACCGCCCGCACGGCGAGCGTGGCCGTGTCGAGCACCACGCGCGTGTGTTGCGTGACGCTCGCCAGGGGGATCTCGGTGTGCTCGGTGTAGACGAGCGAGTCCCCACCGCCCGCCACGACTGCCACCAGGGTGCCGACCGGGTTGCCGTTCGCGAGAATGCTGAAGCTGTCACGTCGGGCCACGACGACGCGCTTGTTGAGCGCCACGGGGGCGGCGCGCGGCTGCAGGGCGTCCGGCGCCAGCGCCGTGCCGTCGAGGTCGACCAGCCGGACTGGCGCGAGCGGTTTCAGGCGGTCGTACAGCACGGCGGCGTCGCCCACCACCACGATCGTGAGCGCCTGGCGGCGGTACAGTCGTGCGGCAGCCGCCTCCGCCTGGCGCGCGGTGACGGCGCTCAAGCGCTCGCGATACAACCGCAGGTAATCGTCACCCAGGCCGAGCAGCTTCGCGGTCGCGACCTGCGTCGCGATCTGGCCGGGGGTTTCCACCGTGAGGGGAAACGATCCCACGAGGAAGCCCTTCACGGCGGTGAGCTCGGAGTCCGGGATCGTCTCGGTGCGGATCCGCTCGACCTGGCGCAGCAGTTCCCCGAGCGCGCTGTCGGTGACCTCGGTGCGGACCGCGGCGGTCGCCGTCCAGTAACCCATGCCGCGATAGCGCGTGAGGGAGGCGTAGGCGCCGTAGGTCCATCCCTTCCGCTCCCGCAGGATCATGAACAGCCGTGAGTCCGCCCCGCCGCCCAGCGCCTGGGTGGCGATGCGCGCGGCGAAGTAGCCGGGGTCGCCGGGCCCTGTGGTGGTGTTCCCCAGCACGATGGTCGCTTGCGCCGAGCCCGGTCGATGGACCAGCAGGATGTCGGTTGCGGGTTTCGTGGGCGGGGCGGGGAGCGCGGGGCTCGGGGGCGGGGCGCCGCGCCAGGTGCCGAACGCGCGCTCCACCAGCGCGCGCACCTGCGACTCGGTGACGTCCCCGGCCACGACGAGCAGCGCGCCGCGCGGGCGCAACCGCTGGGCGGCGAACTGCGTGACGTCCTCGCGGGTGATGGCCTGGTAGCTCTCCCGGGTGGCGCTCTTGCCGTAGGGGTTGCGGCCGTAGATCTCGCGCGCGAACAAGCGGTGCGCGACCGCAGCCGGCTCGGACAGCTCGAGGGCCAGGGCCGACAGGGCGCGCGTGCGCGCCAGCGCCAGCTCCCCCTCGGCGAACCGCGAGTGCAGCGTGACGTCGCCCAGCAGGTCGAACACCAGCTCCAGCTGATCGCCCAGCGCGTCCGCCGAGATCGTGAGGAAGTCGTCGTCCGCGCCCGCTGCGAGCGAGCCGCCCGCCCCCTCGATCGACGCCGCGATCTGCTCGGCGCTGCGCGCTTCGGTGCCTTTGGTGAGCAGCTCCGCCACGAGCGTCGCGAGCCCGTCCTTCCCGGGCGGATCGTAGATCGCCCCGGCGCGGAAGCTCAGCGTCACCGACACTACGGGTTGCGCGTGATGCTCGATGATGACGAGCTCGAGTCCGTTCGCGAGCGTGGTCTGCTGGAACGGCGGGTAGCGCGCGGGGGAGAGCGGCGTCGGCCGCGGCGGTTTGGGGGGGAAGCCCTGCGCGCCCGCGCCTCCCGGCCAGGCGGCGAGCGCCCCGCTCAGCGCCAGGAGGCGCCCGAGCCCCCGACCCGCCGCGCGCGCGCCGGCCGTCACTCGGCGCCGCCCGTCTTGCTGGGGGCGGCCGCGCCCGGACGGAGCAGCACGATCACCGCGTTCGCGGGGTCCAGGTACTGCCGCGCCACGCGCTGCACGTCGGCCGCCGACACGGCGAGGTAGCGGTCGAGGTCGGTGTTGATCTCGGCCGCACCGCCGTGGAACAGGGTGTAGTGCTGCAGCGCCTCGGCGCGGCCGAACGTGGTCTCGCGGTCCCGGATGAAGGCCGCGCGGAACTGGTTCTTGGCCCGGGCGAGCTCGTCGGCGGAGACGCCGCTCTTGCGCACGCTGTCGAGTTCGGCGCCAATCAGGCTGTCGACGCGCTGCACCTCGACGCCCTGGTTGGCGATGCCGTAGGCGAACAGCACACCGGGCCCGCGCCGATCGTCCACACCGCCCAGCCCGGCCTGCAGCGCCGCTTGGGCGTGGCGCACCACGCTGACGTTCAAGCGCGCGCTCTCCCCATCGCCCAGGATGCTGCTCAACAGCTCGAGCGCCGGCGTGTCGGCGTGGTCGTGCGGGGGTAACCGGTAGAACCGGAAGGCGGCGGGCAGGGTGGCGTGCGCATCGGTCACCTCGCGGCGCTGGGTGCCGGGGGAAAGCTGGTAGTCACAGCTCACGGGCGGGGGCGGCGCGTGACTCGGGATGTCGGCGAAGTACTGGTTCACGAGCCGCCGCAGGGCGCCGGGCCGGAAGTCGCCGGTGACGACGAGGGTCGCGTTGTTGGGCGCGTAGTAGGTGTCGAAGAACGCCTGCACGTCGCCCAGCTGCGCGGCGTCCAGGTCGTCCATCGAGCCGATCCCGGGGTGCGCGTAGGCGAAGCACCGGGTGCTGTCGAACGGCCAGATAATGCCGTTGCGGAAGGTGGGCGCGTAGGGCTGGTTGTCGACGCGGAGCCGCTTCTCCTCTTTCACCGTCGCGCGCTGGTTCTCGAGGTTCTCGGGCGTGACGGCGAGGGAGCGCAGCCGGTCGGCCTCGAGCCACAGCGCGAGGTTGAGCCGGTTCAACGGGACGGTCTCGTAGTAATTGGTGTAATCGGAGTGCGTCGAGCCGTTGAGCGAACCGCCGGCGCGCTCGACCAGCTGGAAGTGCTCGCTCTTCTTCACGTGGGCTGAGCCCTGGAACATCATATGCTCGAACAGGTGGGCGAACCCGCCGCGTCCCGGCCGCTCGTTACGGGCGCCGGTGTAGTACCAGATGTCGACGGTCACGACCGGCGCGGCGTGGTCCTCGGCGTAGATCACCCGCAGGCCGTTGGGCAGCTTGAACGATTCGAAGGTGATGTGGCCGGACTGGCCGGCGAGCGTGGCGGGCCCCGCCGCCCCGACCGCGAGCAGCGCGCCGACGAGCGCCCGGCGGTAGGCGGGCGTCATTCGGCCGACGTGAGCACGGGTCCCGAGTGCACCAGCTCGAAGGCGAACGCACCGTCCAGGGTTTCGCCCTTCACGACCCGGCGGGGGGCTCGCTCGGTGACGTACACCCGGAACGCGCCCGTCCGCAACGGCAGCACCTCGAAGCGACCCGCCGGGACCTCGATCGTCGTCGGTCGCTCGGCCACGAAGCTCAGGGTGGTGAGGGAATCGGCGAATTCGCTGTAGGCCGGGGCGGCGAGCGAGTCGCCCGGCGCCGCATTCGTCACGGCCGCGGCGAGCAGCGCGTAGTCGTCGTGCAGCACCGTGCCCGGCGGGATGCGGCGCCGCACGGTCACGGTCGTCACCGCGCCGCTCTTCATGCCGACGCGGCGGCGCCCGGTGATCTCGGCCGGCGCCACGGCGAGGTCGTGCTCCAGCATCACCGTGTCGCTCGTGGGCGAGAAGAGGTCGATGTGATGGAAGCTCGCCCGCGGCGCCGCGGTCCGGCGGTCGAGCACCACACGGAGCCGTTCCGCCTCGGCGGGTTGCAGCTCCGATGTCGCGGTGTAGAGCACCTCGTCCGCCGTCTCGCGGGTCCGGATCTCGTACTGCCATACGGCCCAGCCCCGCACGGCGCCGTTCAGGCGGAACAGAAACGAGTCGCGGGTCGCCGGGATCAGCGTGAGGTCGAAGCGCAGGGTCGGGGCGCCCGCGGACTGGGCCGCGGCCGCCGGGCTAAGGAGCAGCAGGAAACAGAGCCAGCGCATTGGTCTCGAGTACGGCCTGCTTGTGAGCGTCGGTGAGCGGGAGCGCCAGGAACTGGTCCACGTTCCGGCGCATGTCCTTCACTCCGGGGCTCGGCCAGTCGGTGCCCCACAGCACCCGGTCGGCCACCTCGGCCAGGCGAGGAAAGTACTCGAGCAACCGAGCGGGCGGTATCCCGGAGACGTCGAGCCACACCTGCCGGTGGCGCCGCAGCACGAAAAACGCCTCCGCCATGTAGAGCGGCCGTCCGCCGTGCGCCATGACGATCCGCAAGTCGGGGAAGTCGATGGCGATGTCGTCGAGCTCGAGGGGATTGCCATACTTGGAGCGCGCGCCGGGAAAAACGCTGGTCCCGGTGTGAATCATCACCGGGAGGCCGCGCTCCGCCGCGCGGCGGTAGATCTGTCCCAGGGTGTCGAGGCCGCTCGTGTAGGCATTCGCCGGGAACCCCTGGTGAGGGGGATGGATCTTCAACACCCGGATGCCCAGGTCCACCAGCCGGTCCACGTCCCCCGCGGCATCGCTCGTGAAGCGCGGGTGCACGCCGCCGTAGGGCAGCAGCCGCTCGGGATCGGCCGTGGCGTAACGCGCGGCGAACGTGTTGGTCGTATCGGTGAAGCCCATGATGTCGGGCGACGGGTAGTTCACGAGGCCGACGCGCCACACCCCGGCTTGGTCCATCACCTCGAGCAGTGCGCGCGGGTCGTCCATCAGGGCGAGCAACAGGTCCCAGTCCGCCCCCTTGTCGCGGCGCAGCGCCTCGAGCACGCGCGGCTTCACGTCGCGCAACGGCTGGATATGGATATGGACGTCGGTGATGCGGGTCAGTCGCTCCAGGTGTAGAACCCCTTTCCCGTCTTCTTCCCGAGCTCCCCCTGCGCCACCTTGTCGCGCAGGATGCGCGGCGGCTCGAACTGCCGCTCCTCCAGGGTGCGGTACAGATAGTCGGCGATCGCCAGGCGGACATCGAGTCCGACGACGTCGCTGAGCTTGAGCGGCCCCATCGGGTGGTTGTAGCCCAGCTCCATCGCCTTGTCGATATCCTCGGCCGAGGCGACGCCCTGCTCGAGCATCCGCATCGCCTCGAGACCGAGCACGAGGCCCAGCCGGCTCGACGCGAAGCCGGGCGAATCGCGCACCACGATCGGCTCCTTGCCGAGCGCGCGCGCGAACGCCACCGCGCGCTCGACCGCCGTCGCCGCCGCGCCCGGGTGCGTCACCACCTCGACCAGGCGCATCGCGTGCACGGGATTGAAGAAATGCAGCCCGACGACGCGTTCCGGCGCGCGCACGCCGGCGGCGATCGCCGCGACCGAGAGCGAGGAGGTGTTGGTCGCGAGCAACGCGTCCGGGGGCGCGGCGCGGTCGAGCTCGGCGAACACCCGCTGCTTGGTGGCCAGGTCCTCGCTCACCGCCTCGATCACGACGGTGGCGTCCGCGACCGCGTGGGCGAGGTCGGGCGCGGCGCGCATCCGGTGCGCGGCGGCGGCGCTCGCCGCGCGGTCGAGCTTGCCGCGCTCCACACCGCGCGCCAGGAGCTCGGTGATCCGGGCGAGCGCGGCGCTGAGCGCCTCGCCGCGGCTATCGGACAGCGTGACGGGCATGCCGGCGAGCAGCGCCGCGTAGGCGATGCCGTGCCCCATGGTGCCCGCGCCGACCAC
>DATBBW010000170.1:0-5703 GCA_036270795.1 Gemmatimonadales bacterium
CATAGCGGTGGTGTCCGTCGGCGATGTAGAGCGGCCCCCGGCTGGCGAGGGCGGCGAGCCGCGACGCCTGCTCCCCCGACACCACCCATAAGCGGATCCCGACGCCCTCGAGCTCGGCCCGCGCGGTCGGCACGCCGGTCGCGCCCGCGGCGAGCGCCTGGGCCAGCGCGCGGTCCGGGTCGGGCGCGAAGAGGAAGATCGACTCGAGATTGGTGCGCGTGGCCCGCAGCAGCGCCAGGCGGTCGGCGCGGGGCGCGGCGTGCGTATGCTCGTGCGGGCGCACCCGCCCCGTCCCGAACGGCTCGGCGCGGACCGCAGCGAGCAGCCCCCGGCGGGTGCGACGCTCACCCGACGGGAGGGCGTAATCCTGAGCGACTAAGTACACCGAGTCGACGCCGTCCGCGGCCAGCACCCCCGCGCGGCGCCACGTGGCCAGCAGGGTCGCGGCGTGCGCGTAGCGATCGTCGCCGGCCGGCGCTTCCGGCAGCATGAGATGCACGATATTGTGGGGATCCTGGGCCGCGTAGCGCGCCCGGTCCTCACGCGAGATCACGTCGTAGGGCGGGGCGATGAGGGCGCCGAGGCGCTGGCTCGCGGCATAGCGTTCGCCGCGGAACGCCGTGACGAGCGGCGGCAGATCGGCGTTCACGAATGCCTGGAGCCTCCCGTGTCCCTGCGCAACGTGCAACAGACGGTCGATCGCTGGATCGGCCAATATAAGGAAGGCTACTTCCCCCCGCTCACGAACCTCGCCCGGCTGACGGAGGAGGTGGGCGAGTTGGCGCGCGAGCTCAACCACCGCTTCGGCGCCAAGCCCAAGAAGCCCGACGAAGCGGAGGGGTCCATCGCGCGGGAGCTCGCCGACGTGCTCTTCGTCGTGATCTGTCTCGCCAACTCGCAGGGGATCGACCTGGACGAGGCCTTCGCCGCCATGATGCGGCAGGTCACCGCGCGCGACGCCGCGCGGTGGACCAGGAAGGAACGCTGACCTCCGCGTACAGATGCTGGTAGGAGAGCAGCCGGTCGGGATCGACGGCCCCCCCGTCCGCCGCCTGCCGCACCGCGCATCCCGGCTCCGCCAGATGGCGACAGGTCGGGAAGCGGCATTCATCGAGCAACGGGCGGAATTCCGGGAAGCACCCCCCGAGCATCTCGGGATCGATCCCCCAGGTTGCAAGCTCGCGCAGCCCCGGCGTGTCGACGACGTAGCCGCCCCCGCCGCCGGGGCCACGGGCGAGCGGCACGAGCAACGCCGCGCGGGTCGTGTGCTTCCCGGTGCCCCACTTCTCGCTGACCGCGCCGATGCGGAGGTTGAGGCCGGGATGGAGCGCGTTCAGGAGGCTCGACTTCCCGACACCCGACTGCCCCGCCAGCACCGACTCCCGCCCGCCGAGCAACTCGGCGAGCGCCGTCAGCCCCTCGGGCTCTTTCACCGAGGTCGCGAGCACCCGATAGCCGGCGGGGGCGAAGCGCCGGCGCAGGCGCTCCAAGGCGCCGCGGTCGAGCTCGATCTTGTTGAGGATCACCACGCTGGGCAGGCCGTTCGCCTCGGCGATCACGAGAAAGCGGTCCAGCAGGCGCGGGTTCGGCTCCGGGTCGCGCGCCGCAGCGACGGCGAGCACCAGGTCGACGTTGGCGGCGATCGGCTGGGCCCGCGAGCCGCGCCCGCCGGCCGCGCGCCGCGCGAGCACGCTGCGCCGCGGCCGGATGCCCGAGATCGTGGCCGCCCCCTCCCCGCCGAGCTCGAGCTCCACGACGTCGCCCGCCACGACGCGATCGTCGTCGCGGTGCTTCAGCTTCCCCCGCAGCGCCGCCGTCACTTCGCCCCGGTCGGTGTGCACGCGGAAGGTTGAGCCCGTGCGGGCCAACACCACGCCCGTCGTCACGTCCCGCCCTGGAGGGCGACGCAGCGATCGAGGTGCTCTTTCACGTCGCGCAGCGTGAGGGCGAGGACGGGAGCGAGCGCCGCGGCGGGCGTCGCGCCCCAAGCGAGGTAGGGGGTCTCGAGATGGCCCACGGGGCGGTCGCCCGCCTCCGCCCAGCGCACGAACAGCAGCGCCGCGCCGTAGCGCCCGCTGGCGTCCGGTGCGTCGTCCACGAACGTGGCCACGGAGTAGGCCTGGCCGTCCGCGCCGCCGAAGGCGGGCGCCCGCTCGTGCACACGCTGATAGCCACCCAGGGTCTCGTCCGTCAGCTCCGCCGTAACGACTCCCGCACCACGTTGCCGAGCAGGAATGCCACGTTCGCCGGCCGCTCGGCGAGTCGGCGCATCAGGTAAGGATACCACTGGGTGCCGAACGGCACATACACGCGGACGTTGTAGCCCTGGCGGCGCAGCGCCAGCTGCAGGTCGCGCCGCACGCCGTACAGCATTTGGAACTCGAACCGGGCGGGCGCGATGCCGCGGTCGCGCGCGAACGCCTTGGCGTGCTCGAGGATGCGCGCGTCGTGGGTGGCGATGGCAGGATAGGCGCCCCGCAACAGCAGCCGCTCCATGCAGCGCACGTAGTTCGCGTCCACGTCCCGCTTGTCCGGGAACGCGACCGTGGCGGGCTCTTGGTAGGCCCCCTTGCACAGCCGCACGCGCGCGCCCAGCGCGACCATTTGCTCCACATCCAGCTCGGTGCGGCGCAGGTACGATTGGAGCACCACCCCCACGCTGGTCCCAAACGCCGGGTGCAACCGCTGCTTGAAGAGTTGCAGGGTGCGCTCGGTGTAGTCGGACTGCTCCATGTCGATGCGCACGAACGAGCCCTGGGCCTGCGCCCGCTCGAGGATCGCGCCCAGGTGCTCGACGCACAGCGCGGCGTCCACGTCGAGGCCCATCTGGGTGAGCTTCACGGAGACGTTGGCCGTGGCCCCGACCGCTTGGATGCGATCGAGCGTCGCGAGGTAGGTGTCGCGCGCGGCGCGGGCCTCGGCGCTGGTGCGGACCGCCTCGCCCAACAGGTCGAGCGTCCCCGTGATGCCCGCGGCGTTGAGCTGGCGGAGCGCCGCCACACCCGTCTCCACCGTCTCGCCGGCCACGAAGCGCGCGGCGAACCGGCGGGCGAGACCGTTCGTGCGGACGAAGCGAAAGATGCGCGGTTGCTCGCTGAGCCAGAGCAGGCCGGCGCGCAGCACCATGGCGGCGGAGTCGGGGGCGGTGTTAGGGGTAGAAGCGCGTGCCCTGGCGGGCCTGGTCCACCAGCACCTCGCAGGGCGCGAAGCGGGCGCCGTAGCGCTCCGCGAGCCGCTCCAGCTCGGCGACGAGGCGGGCGGCGCCCAAGTCGTCGGCGTGGCGCAGCGGGCCGCCCCGGAACGGCGGGAATCCGAAGCCGAAGATCGCGCCCAGGTCGCCGTCGCGCGGGCTGCGGACGATGTGCTCGCCCTGGGCGCGTGCCGCCTCGTTCAGCATCACGAGGACGAGGCGCTGGATGATCTCCGCCGGTCGCGGGCCCCCGTTCGGTTGGGTGCCGATGAGCTCGTACACCGCCGGATCCACGCCCCCCTTCTTGCCCCCCGCGTAGCGGTAGAAGCCCTTCCCCGCCTTGCGACCCAAGCGGCCGGCCTTGACCATCCCGGCAAACGACGGCGCCGGCGCGAAGCGCTCGCCGAACGCGTCGTACATCACGCCCGCCACCTTCTCTGCCACATCCATCCCCACCTCGTCGAGCAGGGTGATCGGCCCCACCGGGAAGCCGAACCCGACCATCAGGCGGTCGAGCTCCTCGATCGCGACGCCCGCCGCGAGCAGATGGCCCGCTTCGTTCATGTAGGGCGTGAGGATGCGGTTGATCCAAAACCCGGGGCGATCCTGCACCACGATCGCCGTCTTGCCCATGCGTCGCCCGAAGGCCACCGCGGTGCTGATCACCGCCGGGGCGGTCTGCGCCGACGGGATCACCTCGAGGAGCGGCATGCGGGCGACGGGCGAGAAGAAATGCATCCCGATCACTTGGGCTGGCCGCCGGGCGCCTGCGGCGATCCGGGCGATGGGGATGGTGGACGTGTTGGAGGCGAACGCGGCGTGCTCGGGCGTCGCGTCTTCGACCTCGCGCAGCACGTGCTGCTTCACCGCGAGGTCCTCGAACACCGCCTCGATCACGAGCTCCGCCCGGCCGAACCCCGCGTAGCCGTCCCCGCCCGAGAGCAGCGCCACGAGCCGCGTATGCTCGTACTTCGTGATGCGGCGGCGTTTCAGTCGGTCGTCGATGATCTCACGCGCCGCCGCCAGACCCTTGGCGATCCGCGGCAGGTCGGCGTCTTTCATGCGGACGTCGACGCCGGCCTGCGCGATGGCGGTGCCGGCGATGCCCGATCCCATGAACCCCGCCCCCACCACCCCCAGGCGCCGCACCGTCGCGGGGGGCGGCGGGTTCGCGATGCCGAAGTCCTTCTTGAGCGCGGTGGTGGCGAAGAAGATCTGCACGAGCTTGCGGGACACGTCGGTGACGGCCAGCTGCCCGAACAGCTGGGCTTCGCGCTTCAGGCCGGCGGCGAGGCCGTGGCGCAGGCCGTGCTCGACCGCTTGGAGGGCGGCGACGGGCGCGGGGTAGTGGCCGCCGGTCTTCGCGGCGAGCTGGCGCCGCGCCGCGCGGAACACGAGCCGGCGGCCGAGCGGGTTGCCGTCGAGCAGCCAGGCGGCGAAGCCGCCGCGCCGCCGGCGCTTGGGGCGCCAGCCGCCGGCCAGCCGCTGCGCGGCGGCCAGGGTGATGTCCCGGAGGATGGCCGGAGGCACCAGCTCATCCACGATCCCCAGCCGGAACGCCTTACTAGCCGCCTCGACCTTGCCAGCGAGGATCATGTCGAGCGCGGCGCGCGCGCCGATGAGGCGCGGCAGCCGCTGGCACCCGCCGGCGCCCGGGAGAACGCCGAGCTGCACTTCGGGGAGGCCGAGTTGGGTTTTGGGGTGATCAGAGGCGACCCGATAGCGGCAGGCGAGGGCGAACTCGAGCCCGCCGCCGAGGCACGCGCCGTGGATCCCGACCGCGATCGGCTTGGGGAAGCGGGCGACGCGCTCCAGCAGCTCCTGGCCCTCGGCCGCGAGCCGCTCGGCTTCCGCGGCGCTCGTAAGCTGGACGAACTCCTCGATGTCCGCGCCGGCGATGAAGGTGTCGGGCTTTCCCGAGAAGACCGCCACGGCCTTGACCGTTCCGTCGCGCTCCAGCGACTCCAGGGTCGCGAGCAGGTCCTGCTTCACCGCTCGCGAGATCTTGTTGACCGGCTCGCCCTTGAGGTCGAGGCTGACGACGGCGGTCCCATCGACGAGCTCCCACGTGAGCGCCGCCCCCGGCGCCATCAGCGTCGCTCCAGCACGATGGCGATGGCCATCCCGCCCTGGGCGCAGATCGACACCAGGCCGAACTGCACGTCGCGGCGCGCCATCTCGTTCGCGAGCGTCGTGACGACGCGGCCGCCCGTCGCGCCGAAGGGATGGCCGATCGCGATCGAGCCGCCCATGACGTTGATGATGTCCTCGTTGATCTCCCACCCCCGCGCGGCCCACCCTTGGAAGTTCGAGAGCACCTGGGCGGCGAACGCCTCGTGGACCTCGATCACGCCCAGGTCCGCCCACGCGATCCCAGCGCGGTCGAGCGCCTTGGGCACGGCGAAGATCGGTGCCTGCAGCAGCTGCCAGCCGGGGTCGACGGCGGCCACGGCGTACGAGCGCACGTAGGCGAGGGGCGTGTAGCCGAGGGCCTGCGCCGCGTCGGCGCTCAT
>DATBBW010000171.1:0-9343 GCA_036270795.1 Gemmatimonadales bacterium
TAGCGGATAGATGGTCATCTCTCTGGGATGGCTGTCGCCAGCCACCTCACGCGGCCTACCCGCAGCTCAGGCGACCCGGGCCGGGTCTCGCTGCTTACTTGGCCTTGCTCCGACTGGGGGTTACCGTGCCACGCCTGTTGCCAGGCGCGCGGTGGGCTCTTACCCCACCGTTTCACCCTTACCCTTGGACAAAGGGCGGTCTGTTTTCTGTGGCCCTATCCGTCGCCTCACGGCGCCCAGGCGTTACCTGGCAGTCTGCCCTGCGGAGCTCGGACTTTCCTCAGCATGCCACTCCCGCCGGCATGCCGCGACCATCGCACCCTACCGCCACCCGGTACCAAAGCTACCGGCCCCGCAAGCGTTGGGGCAAGGCTCAGCGTCCCAGGCGGCGCACGAAACGGGTCAGGCTGTCGAGCGGGAGCCGCGGCGCGGCCGTGCTACCGCCCGCCCGGGCCTCGTCCGCGGCAAGCCAGAAGCCGTCGTTTTCCTCGAAGAGGAGGTGGCGCAGCCCGGACCAGTCCCGCGCGCGGAGCGACGCCGGCACGAGTGCCACCGCGTGCACCAGGTTTACATCCCGGGCGCGATACGCGGCCAGCGCCGCCCGGGTCTTGAGCTCCGGGGTGAGGAGGAGGATCGGCCGATCCGACAGCGCGAACCCGCGCAGCAGGCCGAGCGTGAACCAGTCCGCGGGCAGCGCCGCCAGCCGGAACGCGAAGTAGAGGTCGCGCCGCTGCCGCAGCACGCGATCCCGTACCGCGGCCGCTCGCGCGGCCACCTCGTCCTCGAGCGCCTGTTGGTACCGCGCCAGGAGACCGGTGTTGCGCAGCAGCGGGTAGCGGGCGGCGTACGGCAGGGAGTCGAGCGCGCCGCTGCGCGCCAGGCGCGCGAGCCCGCGGTGCCAAGCCGCATCGCAGAACTCGAGGCCGCGCACTCGCCCACCCGCCAAGTCGAGGCCGAGCGCGATCACCAGGGTGCGCTGATCGGCGGCGAGGCGGGCGAGCGCCAGATAGGCGGGGTCGAGCGCGCGCGCCCACACGGTGGAGTCGAACGCGCACGGCAACGGGAGGGCCTCGCCGCGAGGGCCGCGGGCCGAGTCGCCCGGCGTCCACCGCGCCCCCGCCGCCTCGAACACGGGGATCCACGCCACGCTGGTGGGCTGCAGGCGGGTGGCGGCGTCGGTCCAGGCCCGGCGCACGGCCTCGCGTTCCTCCCACCGCGCATGCACCGAGTCGCTGCCCTCCGGATCGGCGTCGCCCGCCACGAGGTTAAAGCCGCCGGCGTCGAGCAGTGCGACCAGGGAATCGAGCGCCGCGGATGAGCGTGCCATCCGATGCCCCTCGCGCCCGACGAGCAGGGGGGCCCACAGCACCCGCAGGCCGCCCTGCCGCAGCCAATCGGGGACGCTCGTGGCCCGCTCAAGCGCCGGGGGGGTGACGAGCGGCAGCGCAATCGCGGCCACGCCCGGCGGCGGCGCGAGGGGCGGCGGCTGGACTTCAACCGGCGTGGGCGCCGGCGCGAGCGCGAGCGGCACACCGTGCGCCGCGGGCGGCACGTGGGCCCATTCCGCCGGGCGCCGCGTCCAGCGGGCGAGGGCCGAGAGGAAATCGTGGGTGTGCTCCAAGGCGTCGCGCTGCAACACCGGCGCCGTCGTCGGGCGGAACTGCGGCCCGAGGGCGCCCAGGGCGTACCGGCTGATGACCACGACGAGCCCGTCCCCGATGCGCACGGCGGCGGCCACTCCGGCGTCCGGTTGCGCCGCAGTGCCGCGCGCGGCGCGAACGAACGTGTGCCGGCCGGTCACCGCCAGGAGCGCGGCGCGGTCCCGCACGCCGACGACGTGGTTTCGGTCCAGGGGGAAGGGATCGTACACCGACCCCAGGGGTTCGTCGCCTACGGTGCGTGCCTCGCCCCAGGGCTGCGGGCGACCCGTCGTCGTGGGAGGACGGGTGGTCGTGTCCTCGAGCAGCCGGTCGCCGATCGTGATCCCCGCGCCCTCGAACGCGAGCCAACGGTTCGCCGTCCACCGGTCGAGCGATCCCTCGCCGTCGGCGTCGTAACCCAGCACGACCACACCACCCCGGGCCACCCACTCGTGCAGCATCGCGAGGTCTCCCGCCGTGAGCGCGTCGGACGGGGCCTCCGGCTCGCCCCCGAGCAGGATGAGCAGGGTGTGGTAGCGCCCCAGGTCGGCGCGCGCGAGATGGGGATAGAACTGCCGGTACTCGACCGTGTAGCCCGCGTCGCGCCACGGCGCGGCGGTGCCGCTCAACACCACCGGATCGGTGAGGGCGAGGTCGAGCAGTAACGCCCGGCGCGCCTCGGGCTGGCATGCGGTGAGAAGCACGAGGACCGCGCCGGCCGCGCCGCGCCACGGTGCCGGTCCACCTCCGCCGCGCCGCCGGGCGGTCACCGTGGTGCTGGGCACGCCGCTCCCGGCTCCGCGGCGCGCTGCGCGGGATTGCCGTTCAGGCACTGACCCCGAAGGGCTCGAGTGCCCTGCGCATTTCGGTCGCCGTCTGCCAGCGCTCCGCGCGGCTCTTGGCGAGGGCGCGAGCGATCGCAGCGGCGAGCGGCGGAGGCGTGTCCGGTCGCAGGCTCCGCACGTCGGGCGCCGGCTGATGCCGCTGCATGTCCAGCACCGCTGCGGCGCTGGGCGAGCAGAACGGGGGACGCCCCGCGAGGCACTCGAACAGCACGACGCCCAACGAGTACAGGTCGGTCGCGCCGTCCACGTCGGCCGCGTCCACGGCCTGCTCCGGGCTCATGTACGCCTCGGTGCCCACCACGAAGCCGCTGCGGGTCACGCGGTCCTCGCCCGAGCGCGCGATGGCCCGCGCGATTCCCAGGTCCACGAGTACGGCCCCGTCCGGGGAGAGCACAATGTTGTCGGGCTTGATGTCCCGGTGCGCGATGCCGTGGGCGTGCGCGTGATCCAACGCGTCGAGCACCTCGCATCCGATGTGCACGGTGAGCGGGATCGCGAGTCGGCGCTCGCGCCGCATCGTCTCGCGCAGGGTCGCGCCCGGCACGTAGCGCATGACGAGCCACAGGAGGTAGTCGGTCTCGCCGCTGTCGAGCAGCCGCGCGATGTGCGGGTGGTCGAGTTGCGACGCGTAGCGGATCTCGCGCAGGAAGCGGTCGGCTGCGACCGAAACGGCGAGCTCGGGATGGAGCACCTTGATGGCGACGTGCTCGCCGGCCCGGTCCAGCGCGGCGAAGATGGATGCGTTGCCGCCCCGACCCACCGCCGCCGTGACCGTGTAGCGGTCGCCCAGCGCCTGGCGCACCCGCTCGATCAGCTCGCGTCCGGCCATCACGGGCTAACATAGGTGCGGGCCCGGGATGGGGCTACTGGCGGGCCCGTGATCGCACGGACCCCGGGCGGCCACGCACCCGCCGACCCCGGATCCGGGGCGTGGGGTGAGCGTGCCAGGCCTACATTGGCGCCTATGACGCGGCTCGAGGCGGTGCAGGGGGACATCACGCGGCAGCGGGTCGACGCGATCGTCAACGCCGCGAACACCACGCTGCTGGGCGGAGGCGGCGTCGACGGTGCCATCCACCGCGCGGCGGGGCCCCGGCTGCTCGCGGCCTGCCGCGCGCTCGGCGGCTGCCCCACGGGCGAAGCCCGCCTCACGCCGGGCTTCGAGCTCCCGGCCACCTACGTGATTCATACCGTGGGACCCGTGTGGAGTGGCGGCGAGCGGGGGGAGCCCGAGCGGCTGCGCAGCTGCTACGCCACCTCGCTCCGGCTCGCGGTCGCGCACGGCGTCCGCTCCCTGGCGTTCCCCGCGATCAGCACCGGCGCGTACGGCTATCCGCTCGAGCGGGCGGCGGCGCTCGCGGTTGCGACGGTACGCGAGGAGGCGCGGCAGGCGACCGGCCTGGAGGTGGTCCGCTTCGTGTGTTTCACCGAGACGGACCTGGCAGTGTATCGGAAGCTCCTAACCGCGTAAGCCCCGCCCGGGCCGCCTCGAGGTACGGCGCGAGCGCCGGCCCGCCGCCCTGCGCCACGGCCGCCACAAAGCGGTACAACGTGATCGCCGTGGCGCGATCACCGCCGCGCTCGGCGGCGCCGGCCCGCCGCAGTACCGGGTCGAGCGTGCTGCGATCGCGATACACGAGCCCCGGATCGCGCCGCAGCTGGGCCACGAATCGCATCGCCCACAGGGCACCGCCCGCCGCGCACCCGAGCGCCGCCGCGGCCAGGAGCAGCGCGACGCGCCGGCTGCGGCCGGCCCCGGACGGACGCAGCCTATTGTCCACCGGCCAGCCGTACGACCGCGCTGCTCGTCGCCGCCGTCACCTGCGCCATGAATTCGAAGTCGAGCGTCGCACTGGTATCGCTGCGCCGGTGGTAGTGCGGATTCCGCAGAAACGCCGTGTCGGTGAGCATCAGCGACGGGTAGCGCGCATCCCAGAACGACGCGTTGTCGGAGAGCCGCGTGAGCGGCAGGAGCCAGCCCCGCAGCCGTGCCCGGTAGGGCACGATCGGCAGCTCGGGGACGGCCGCCCGCGCCGCGACGACGAAGCCCTCGAGCAGCGCGCGCGATTGTGTGTCGCCCACGGCGGCAAGGAAGTCCCCGGTGCGCGGCACGGCGACCCCGAGAAACGGAGGGACGGTCTGCGCGCCCGGCGTGGGGTCGCGATATCCCACCATCTCGAGAATGAGCGCGCCGGCCAGGACCTCGCCCCGGGCGCGCCATTCCCGCGCCAGCCGCCGGCTGCCCACACGATAGGTGGTGAGCTGCTGCTCCTCGAGGTCGAGGCCGACGAAATCGACGCCGGCATCGAGTGGGTGCGGGGCCACGAGGCGGGCGCATTCGAGGAGGGCCGCGACGCCGCTGGCATTGTCGTCGGCGCCGGGCGTGTCCGGTGTGGAGTCGTAGTGGGCCCCCACGAGCAGCCGCGGGCGCCGCGGATCGCGGCCCGGCCGCCGGGCGACGACGTTGTAGAACGTTCCACGACGGAACGAGAACGGGGCGAGCTCGACCGCCAGACCCAGCGCCCGGAGCTCGGTGGCGATGTAGTCGCGGGCGGCCCGGTGGCGCTCCGGGGCGGCCGTGGGGTGGCGGACGCCCTCGAGCGCTGCCACGTGTCGGCGCAAACGGTCCACTAACCCAGTACGCGAATTTTCGTTCGGCGGCACATGGCTTAAGAGGTTGCACGCATTGGTGTTAGGTGCCCTCTCCATGGAAATCTGTTGATCCAACGTTGATCCAACGTTGATCCGGCGTTGATCGAGCGATGCTACCCTGGCGCCCGCATGGTGACCGTGTGCGCCCTCCTCTCCCCGAGCGAGCGCCCGCGCCTCGAGGCGGCGGGGGCGGGGCGCTTCACGGCGCTGTACGTCGACTCGTGCCGGGACGCCATGAGCGCGCTGCGCCACCGGCCCGTGGACGCGCTCATTCTCTCGGTGCACAGTTGCCGGCGCGACGATCTGCCGATGGTGGCGCGGTTGGTCCGGGCGTTCCCGGCAGTCCCGGCGGTGGCCCTCCTGTCCCGTCACGATCCCGAGGGAACCGAGCTGCTCCCCCACCTGGGCGCGAGCGGCGTGCGGGCGGCGGTGGACTGCACCGCGGCTGCGGGCTGGTGCCGGTTGCGCGACCTCGTGCTCGATGCCGCATCGGAGGTCGCCGCGCCCATCCTCGCCCGCGTGGCCCCCGCGCTCGGTGACGGGAGCCCCGCCCTCGGGGACTTCTTCGCGCCCTTAGCGCGGCGCGCGCCCGAACTGCGCACGCTGGGCCGGTTAGCGCGGGCACTGGCGCTCCGCCCCACGACGCTCCGCTCGCGCTTCGCGCGGGTGGGCCTGCCGTCCCCCAAGGTCTACCTCGTCGAGATGCGGTTGCTCCACGCCGCCTACCATTTCGGGCGCTCGGGGATCACGCTCACCGACGTGGCCTACCGGCTCAATTGTGACTCGCCGCGGGGGTTCGCGCGCCAGCTGAAGCGCTGGGCCGGCCTCACCGTGGCGGAGTTCCGCCGTGGCTGCCCGTTCGACCGCTGGCTCGCGCGCTACGTGGACTGCTGGATCAGCCCGTACCGGGAAACGCTGCGCGCGTTCTCGCCGGTGTCCGCTGACGCGGCGCCACGCCCCCACGCGGCCCGCGGGTCGGGACCGGCGTGATCAGTCGGCCGCGGCGCGCGCCCGCGGCTCGCGTTTCTCCTGGGCGCCCTGCAGCACGGAGAAGCGGGCGATGCTGCCGCGCAACCGCTCGGCGAGCTGCGCCAGCTGTTGCGACGTGGCGGTGAGATCGCCCATCGAGGTGATTTGCGCCTGGGTCGAGGCGGCGGCGCCGTCGGCGCTCTGCGACGAGGCGCTCGAGATGGCGGCCACCTGCTGCAACGACTGCGCCAGGTCCGCGAGCCGCTGGGCCTGGCCGCGCGACACCTCGACCGTGGCGTTCACCAGGTCGCCGACCAGCTCGACCCCTTGATGCAGCTCCTGGAGCGCGCCGTCGGCCTCGGCGGCCACCGCGCCGATGTCGCGCACCTTGGCCTCGCCCGACTGCATGGCGCGGGCCGCGGCGTCGATCCCCGCCCGCAGCTCGGAGACGAGTTCCGCCACCTCCCGGGCCGACTTGCCCGCTTCCCCGGCGAGGCCCCGCACCTCGTCCGCCACGACCGCGAACCCTTCGCCGTGCTCTTCCGCCCGCGCGGCCTCGATGGCGGCGTTGAGCGCGAGCAGGTGCGTCTGCCGCGCGATGCGCGCGATGGTCTGCGCGAACGCCCCGATCCGCTCCGACATGCCGGAGAGCCCCGCCACGGTCGCGGCGGTGGCGCGCACCTCCTCACCCACGGTGCGCAGCGTCTGGCTGGCCCGCGCCACACGTTCCCGCCCCCGCTCGGCCGCCGCGACGAGGCGCGTTGCGTCGGCCTGCATCAGCTCGGCCCGGACGCGCAGCGATTCGGCCTGGTCTGCCGCTTTGGCGCTCTCGCCCCGCGCCCGCTCGGCCAGCTCGCGCTGCTTCCCGAGATCGGTGGCGAGCTGCTGCGCCGTGTGCGTCACCGTCTCCGACGTGGCGTGCAGCTCCTCGGCCGACGCGGCCAGCTGTTCGGCGAACGACGCCACCTCGTCCGCCTCGCGCTGCACGGTCGAGATCGTCGCCGCAATCTCCTCGAGCATGCGGTTGAAGCTGCGCTCCAGGAAGCCGAGCTCGTCCGACTCCCCGGCGGGCGCGCGCACGGCGAGGTAGCCGCGCTCCGCCTCGCCCATCACACCCCGGGCGTGGCGGATCCGCGCGATCAGGGTCGCCGGGATCCGCTTCAGCGCCATCGCCACCAGGATGAAGACGAGGGTCTCGAGCCCGGCCCCGCTCAAACTCGCCCCCGGGTCGTAGAGCGCGTTGTGGACATAGCTCGCGCCCAGATAGGCGAGCGCCCCGGTGAGCACCAGGAAGTTGCCGACCGCGTGCCCCTGGTCGAACGCGTAGGGTAGGACGGCGATAAAGAACGCCGCCACCACGCCGCCGTGCCCAAACCACACCACCAGCACCGCCACGAGCAGCACGTCGAACAGCGACAGGGCGTACACGAACCACCAGCGGTACCACCCGCGCTCGTTGATCAGCCCTAACAGCTCGTTCACGAGCGCCGCGCTGCCGGCGACGAGCACCATGGTCGCGGGCCGGGTCTTGACGGCCTGGAAGGTCCAGCCTACGAGGCCGAGGGCGAGCCCGCACCCCGCCATGACGCGGCGCAGGCGATGGGTCCGCGCGATGGTCTCGAGGTCCTTGAGGCGCTGTTCGAGGCCGGACGCCTCGTCCTTCCAGCCCCGCACGCGCGCGGCGAGCGAAGGGCGGACGGGGGTGGGCGGCAGTGGGGTCACCGGAACAGGATGATACACCCCCGAGGACGGGAGCGGCAACGTGGCCGGCGACGGTCCGCGTCAGCGGAGGTCGAGCGCCGAGACGGTCACCAGGGCTTCGAGGGCGTAGCCGGCCTCGGCCAGCGCCTCGCGCCCGCCCTCCTCGCGGTCGACGACGGCGAGCACGCCGAGCACCCGCCCGCCCGCGGCCGCGACGGCGGCGATCGCTTCCCGCGCCGACTGCGCCGTGGTGATCACGTCCTCGACCACCACGACCGGGGCGCCCGGCGTGAAGCAGCCCTCGATCCGCTGTAGGGTGCCGTGCGTCTTGGGCTGCTTGCGCACGGTGAACGCGTCGAGCTCCCGCCCCGCCTGGCGGGCGGCGGCGGCCAGGGCGTACGCCACGGGATCGGCGCCCAGGGTAAGGCCCCCCACGAACTGGGGCGCCCAGTCGCGCGCCGCCAAGCGCTCGAGCCCGAGGGCGCCGATCACGGCGAGCCCCTCGCCCGACATGGTGGTGCGCCGCGCATCGATATAGAAGGACGAGCGGCGGCCCGAGGCGAGCACGAACTCCCCCCGCGTGAGCGATCGCTCGAGCAGCAGACGGCGCAGCCGCTGCTCCAGGCTGGGACCGGCGCTCATGGTGTGGGAAATAGTAGTAGCATCTGCTACTACGGTATTCAGCGACGGCGGACTGCGCGCTTGAGCGCGTCGAGCAGGCCGCTGCGGGGGGCGGCTGCCCCGGCCAAGCCGGCGGCCACCTCGTCGGCGAAGGCGTCGACCGTGGGCTGCCGCTGCGCCGGATCGCGCGCCAGGGCGCGCAGCACCGCCGCTTCGAGGCCGGGCGGAAACGTGCGGCCCGGCACCGCCCGGTTGAGTGGTATCGGCGGCTGGGTGAGCAGCTGCTGGAACAGCTCGCGCGGGCTGCGGCCCGTGTAGGGATGGCGGCCGGTCAGCAGCCAGTACAGGATCGTGGCCAGGCTGTAGATGTCGGCCCGCCCGTCCACTAGTTCGCCCGAGAGCGCCTCCGGCGCCACATACTTCAGGGTCCCGACGAAGAAGCCGGTGCGGGTGAGCCGCTCGGCCGCCGGCAGGTCGGCGTCCCGGGCGATGCCGAAGTCGAGCAGCGTCACGCGGTGCGTGGCGGGGTCGTAGATGATGTTCTCCGGTTTCAGGTCCCGATGGATGATGCCCGCCTGGTGGGCCGCCGCCAGTGCGCCGGCCAGTTGCCGGATCACGTCGCACGCGAGCGCCGGAGCGAGGGGGCCGGAACGGTGTACGTACTCCGCGAGGGATTTCCCCTCGGCCCACTCGAGCGCGAGGTAGTACAGGCCGTCTGCTTCTCCGAAGTCGTAGGTGCGCACCACCCCGGGATGCTCCACCCGCGCCCCGTAGCCGGCCTCGCGCAGGAACCGCTTGACCGCCGTGGGGTCGCTCCGGAGACTGGTGCGCAATACTTTGAACGCACAGGCGCCGCGCTCGGGGTGCTCGGCCCGGTACACTTCGGCGGTGCCTCCCTCGCCGACGCGCTCGAGG
>DATBBW010000172.1:0-7479 GCA_036270795.1 Gemmatimonadales bacterium
CCCGATCTCCTTGTTGCGAATCCGGGCCAGGTCGTCGTCCGAGAGGTCCGACACCTTTTGCGCGTTGAGCCAGTATTCGCCGCCCGTGGGCGTGTCGAGACACCCCACGAGATTCATCAGCGTGGATTTGCCGGAGCCCGACGGCCCCATCACGGCCACGAACTCGTTGCGGCGGATCTGAATGTCCACGCCGCGCAGGGCGCGCACGACTTCGCCCCCCATGTCGTAGTCGCGCGTCAGCTTGTGCGTCAGGATCACGATGTCCGGCAGCGGCGTGTCGCCGGTGCGGAACGTCATCGCTGCGCTGCTGGTCATAAGGGGTGCCCCACCAGCGCCTCGAGCTGGGCGCGGGCCGTGCGGAAGCCGTAGCGGGCCTGGATCTCGTTCACCTGGGCCTGGGTGAGGTTCGCCTCGGCCGTGAGCAGGTCCAAGAGCGTGGCGGCGCCCAGCCGGTAGCGCTCCTGCTGCACGCGCAGGGCCTCGGCGGCGGCCACCACGTTGGCGCCGGTGATGCCGATCTGGGCGAACGCCGTGGTGAGCGCGGCGACGTATTGCGTGAGCTGGGCACCGATCTGGCGGCGCGTATCGGCCGCCTGCGCGCGCGCGACGTCCAGGCTCACCCCGCTCTGCGCGGTCGCCTGCTCGCGCTGGAAGCCGTTGAACAGGGTCCAGGAGAGGCTAAACCGCAACTGGTTGAGGTTGCGTTGCGTGGGGCCGGGCGTGAACCCGTCCCACGGCGCCTGGAACCCTTGGCTCGACGTGCTGTAGGCGGCCGTGAAGGTGGGCAAGTATTGGGCGCGCGCCTGCCACACGGCGGCCGAGGCCGCGCGCTCCTGGGCGTCGGCCTGCACCACGACGGGCGCCTGCCGGAGCGCGGCGGCGCGCAGCCCCACCGTGTCGGGGAGCGCCGGCGGCTGCGAGTCGGGCACGGCGCGCACCGGCGTGTCCATGCCGCTTTGGCGCGCGAGGTTCGCCTGGGCCGTGGCGAGGTTGGCCTGCGCCTGCAGCAGCGCGAGCAGGGCGTTGCCGAGATCCACGGTTGCCGTGAGCGTGTCGGAGCGCGTCGCGGCCCCGGCGAGGAACTTGTTGACGGAAATCTGCAGCTCCTGGCGGGCGCGCTGCACCTGCGCTTCGGCAACGCGCACCAGCTCCTCGTCCGCGAGCGCGGTGAAGAAGAGCTGCTCGGTCGCGACGGTCGCCTGGTAGCGTTGGTTCACGAGCCCGGCGTCCGCGGCATCCTCGGTGGCGTTGGCGTTCCGGTACTGCGCCAGGCGGCGGAAGCCGGTGAACAAGTCGAGCGACGCCGTGAGGCCCGTGTTGTACTGGTACGCGCTCGGGCTCACGCCAAACCCGCTCCCCCCGATCGAGAAGCTGTTCTGGCGGAACGCGCTCGAGTTCACGGTCACGGTCGGCAGAAAGGCGCCGTCGGCCGTGCGCTTCTGCCACTCCGCGTTCGTCACGGTGCCGCGGGCCTGCACCACCGCGGGCTGGACCTCGAGGGCGCGCCGCACGGCCTCGGCGAGGGTCACTTCGGGCTGCTGCCCCGCGAGCCGGGCCGGGCCGGCGGCCGCGAGCCCCGTCGCGAGCATCAGCATGGCGTGCCGCCTAGCGGTCATGGCTTCCTCGGCCGTGCTTCATCCTGGTGATGCCGATACCGGGTGACATGGTCGCGATACTTCGCTGCCTGCTCCGCGGTCAGCTGCCGGATCACGTCGGAGTCCATCCGCACCCGGATCGAGTCGAACTGGGGCCGCACCGCGTCCCACACGGTATTCCCCTCCGCCCAGTGGCGCTGCAGGATCGCCCCCACCGAGTCGTGCTGGGACGGCGTGAGTCGCAGTTCCGCCGTGAGCGAGGCCAGCATGCGTTCGGGACCCCGACTGCGACTCGACTGCTCCGCGCCTCGCGCCCAGATCGACCGGACGCTGGCGCCGACGACGAGTCCCGTGATGAACGTCGCGACCAGCAGGACCACAGCCCACGTCTTGGAGCGGTTCAGCATGACGGCGTTCGCCTTTCTAGTTCTCGATGACCGACGCGAGGACCACTTCGACGTCGGTCGTCGATGTGGCGGGCGCGAGCACCGCGTCCGCGACGCTCGCCCGTCGGGGCGCGGGAGCGGCTGCGCTCCGGCCCAACACATATCCGGCGGCGAGGGCGACCGTCACCGCGGCCGCGACGCCGACGCGCGCCCAGCTGGCGAGCACGCCGTCCCACGACGCCCCCACCCCCTGACGGATCCGCTCCGCGCGCCCCAAGACGCGCGCCACGAAGACGCTCGCGTCCCCCGGGTCGAGCGCGCGCCGCAAGGCGTCACCGATCATCGCATCGGGCCGATGATCGAACGGCAGGAACTCCTTCATCCGATCTCCTCCTTCCAGTCCGCCAGCAACCCGCGCAGCACCCGCCGCGCGTGGAACACCTCGGAGCGCACCGTACCCTCGGGAATCCCCAGGACCCCGGCGATCTCGGCGTGCGAGTACCCCTCGACATCGAACAGCACGACTGCCATGCGCCGCCGCGCCGGGAGTGTCGCCAGCGCTTCCCGGAGCCGCTGCCCCAGGGCGCGCCGCTCGGCGGTCTGGTCCGGGCGCGTGCCGCCCGCGACCAGGGCCGGATCGAGCGGCTCGACCCGCCGCACGGTCCGGCGGCGGCGACGATCCGTGGCGGCGTTGGCGACAATACGCAACAGCCACGGCCCGAACGGCCGGCGCGCATCGTACTGGTCCAGCTTGACGAGCGCCGAGAGCATCGCATCCTGCGCGGCGTCGTCGGCGTCGTCGGGGTCGCCGAGCGCCGCGCGCGCCACCCGGCGCGCCGTGGCCGCGTAGCGTGCGACCAGCACGCCAAAGGCCGCGCGGTCACCCGCCCGTGCACGGGCGACGAGCTCTGCCTCGTCCTGTTGAGCTATACGCGCGGCCTCCCCGGGGGGTTGGGAATCAGCCATCGTCTGACTCCTGGGCGCGCCGCCGCTCGACCGCATAGACCCCGAGGGCCAGAGCAATTAGGAACGCGCCGCCAGCGATCACGATGCTCATGATGCGGGGAAAGAGGAGCATCAGGCCGCCGAGCGTTACGAGCGCGAGCCCCGCCGTCGCCGCGATGATGCGCCGCAGCCCACCAGCCACCCGGCGCAAGGTGACCACGGCCACGGCGCCGAGCTCGTACCCCGACCGCCGGTGCGGCGGCTCCGGGCCGGCAGCGGGTGTGGCCGCGGGGGCGCCGACAAGCCGGGCGGGGAGGAAGCGGCGCCCAGCCTGGAGCACGATCTCCCGGCTCACGGCGATGTCCCGCAGGAATTGCCCGGCGAGCGCCGCCGTGAGGTCCATGCACTCGGCGAAGACATCCAGCTCGTAGTTGCCGAGCAGGCTCGACACGTTGAGGTTGCTCGACCCCACGCGCGCCCAGCGCTGATCGACCAGGAGCGTCTTGGCATGCAACATGGGTCCCTGCCACTCGAAGATGCGGGCGCCGGCGCGCAACAGATCGCGGTAGCCGATCCGCGTGGAATCGCGCAGCACGGGGACATCGCTCGTGCCCGGCACGAGGAGCCGCACGTCCACGCCCGCCCGGGCGGCGTCTAGTAGGCTGGCGTACAGCGGCGGTGGCGCGATGAGATACGCGTCGGTGATCCACAGGCGTTCCTGGGCGGTCGCGGCCAGGAACTGCACCGCGCGGTACACGCGCGCCCGTCCCGGGGTACCCGCCACCACACGCACCGTGGAGGTCCCGCATTCGGGGGGATCCGCTTCCAGTTCGTCGGGTGGGAGCGGCGTGCCGATGTGCTCCCAGAGCCGCCCGAAGGTCCGGTCGAGCGCGGCGGCCGCGGGCCCGCTTACCGCGACCATCGTATCGCGCCAGGGTTGCCGCTGGCGCTCCGTGTCGCCCGCCCACTCGTCGCCGATGCACAGCCCGCCGGTGATGGCGCGGATGCCGTCCGCCACGACCAGCTTGCGGTGGTCGCGGATGATCACGTCCGGGAGGTGCCAGGGGGAGAGGGGATGGACCGGCCGCACCTCGACGCCCGCTGCCCGCAGGCTGCGCCAGTAGCGATGCGCCGTGCCGAACGAACCGAGCCCGTCGTACAGCACCCGGACGCGCACGCCGGCCTGGGCTCGCGCCGTGAGCGCCGCCCCGAACCGGCGTCCCGTACGGTCGTCGCGGATGATGTAGTTCTCAAAATGCACCCACCGCTGCGCCGCGGCGATGAGCTCGAGCATCGCCTCAATGGCACGGGGGCTATCCGGATGGTGCTCGAGCCGGTTGCCCTCGATCGGCCGGGCGCCGGTGGCGCGGTCCAGCGCGAGGGCGAGCGGGTCGGGCTCGCGCCCCGCGTCGCGGCCCCGGGTGGCGGGAACGGAGAGGGTCACACGGGGGGCGCGGGGGGCGGGCCGAGCCCGAGCGCCCGCTCCATGGACCGGAGCGATAGGATCACGACGGCGATGTGGTCGTCCAGCGGTACCCCCAGCTCCTCGGCGCCCTGGCGTACGTCGTCTCGGTTCACCCCCCGCGCGAACGCCTTGTCTTTCAGCTTCTTCTTCACCGATGACACCTCGAGATCGGTGAAGCTCCGCGAAGGCCGCACCAGCGCGCACGCCACGAGGAAGCCGCACAGCTCGTCCACGGCGAAGAGGGCCTGCGCCACCTTGGTGTCGCGCGGCACCCCCGAGTACGTTGCGTGTCCGAGAATCGCCCGGCAGAGGGGCTCCGGCAAGCCACGCTCGCGCAACAGCCGCACGCCCCATGCCGGATGGCCCTCCGTGGGTGAGTGCTCGGGGTTGGGGAACTTCTCGTAGTCGAAGTCGTGCAACAGCCCGACCATCCCCCACGCCTCGGGGTCCTCGCCGTACACCACAGCGTAGGTCCGCATCGCGGTCTCGACCGCCAGCATGTGCTGGCGGAGCGACGGGGACTCCGTGTGCTCCTGCATCAAGGCCAGGGCCGCCGCCCGATTCATGCGAGGTCCACGTTCCAGCGTTCCGCCCACAGCTCTGCCATGAGAATCGGCCAGAGCTTCCGGGCATGGTTGCGCGCTCCGGCGCGGTGCTCGGCCAGCAGGCGCGCCAGCGGGGCTCCCGGGTAGAGGCGCGGGGTCGCCAGGTACCGGTCGGCCAGGGACGCGAGCCCGGCGTTGAGCCAGCGCGCGACGGGCACCGACAGCCCGCGCTTGCGGCGGCGGATTACCTGGTCTGGGACGAGTCCGCGCGCCGCTTCCTTTAATATCGCCTTGGTGGTAACGCCCCGCACCTTGAGTGCTGCCGGCGCGGGGAGGGCAAGCTCCATCACCGCGCGGTCGAGATACGGCGCCCGTGCTTCGAGCGAGGCGAGCATGGTGCCGCGGTCGACCTTGACGAGCAAGTTGTCCGGCAGGTAGGACAGAAAATCCAGCCACAGGAGCCGGTTGAGTGACGGCACCGCCGGAAAGCCGTCCAGGAGGCGTGCGGCCCACGTGAGCGAGGGTCCGTCCGGGCCGAGCGCGCCGAACCAGGTGAGGTGACGCTCGAGCAGCGGCAGCTCGGCGGCGGCGACGAGCTCCTTGAGCATGAACTCGATCGTCACCTTGCCGGTCGAGGTGGGCAAGCGGTTGACGAGCCAGCCGAGCAGCCGGTGGCCGGGGAGGCGACGATACAGCCCCGCCGCGCGGTGCCCCAGGTACGTGGGATAGCCCCCGAACAGCTCGTCCGCGCCCTCCCCTGAGAGCACGACCTTCACGTCGGCGCGCGCCGCCTCGGCGAGCAGATAAGTCGGCAGAATGGCCGGGTCGCCCACCGGCTCGGCGAGTGAACGGGTGACGACCGCGAACGCGCGCTCGAGCGTAGTGTCGTCTGCCGCGACCACGTGGTGCACCGTCCGAATGTGATGGGTGACCGCCTCCGCGTAGCGGCTCTCATCGTAGCCCGGCACCGCGAACCGGACCGCGTAGGTGTGGATCTGCTCGCCCCGCTTCACGCGCGCCGCCGCAGCGGCGAGCAACGATGAATCGAGCCCGCCGCTCGTGAACACGCCGACCGGTACGTCGGACATCAGCTCGCGCTCCACCGCGCCGAGCAACACCGCGCGCAGCGTGGCGGGGCTGTCGAGTCGCGACGGCTGCGCCGCCGCGGCCGCAACGTCCCAATAGCGCCGCAGGGCGAGGCCCGCGCGGTCGGCCACGAGCACGTGCGCCGGCGGGAGCTTGGAGATCCCGGCGAACATCGTGTGGGGCGCGGGCACGTAGCCGAGCGCGGCGTACAGCGCGGCCGCGACCCGGTTGAGGCGCCGCGGCTGGTCGGGCAAGACGAGGAGGGCCTGGATCTCCGAGGCGAACCGCAGCTCGCCATCGATCCGGGTCCAGAAGAGCGGCTTCTCTCCGGCGCGGTCCCGCGCCAGCACCAGGCGCTTGCGCCGGTCGTCCCACACCGCAAGGCCGAACATCCCCTCGAGCCGCGCGATCGCGTCGGCACCCCACCGCTCGTACAAGGGAACGATGGTCTCGATGTCCCCGGTCGACCGGAACGCGTATCCGGCGCGCCCGCATTCGCGGCGCAGCGCCGGTGCGTTGTAGATCTCACCGTTGCACACCATCCAAATGGAGCCATCGGCGTTCTGAAACGGCTGATCGCCGGTCGTGAGGTCCATGATGGCGAGGCGGCGCGCGCCGAGCCGCGCACAGTCGTGCCCCACGATCCGCTCGCCGTCCGGCCCGCGGTGCGCCAGCGCCGCCGCCATCGCGGCGAGCGAGCCTGGGTACTTCAGCGGGGCGGCCTCGAGGGAGACGGCGCCGAAGATGCCGCACATTGTCAGCCCGGTCCGGCCGGTCCCGGACTGGGGGGCGGCAGGTGACCCGGCGGGCGGCAGGGGCCGTACGCCGCGTAGTGCCCGTCGGCGGCGAGCAGGGGCAGGGCGGCGCCCAAGGCGCCGCGCACCTCCCGGTTCCCCGCGGTGGTGAGGAACACCGTGGGCACCGGGCAGCGGGCGAGGACTTCGCGCCAGACGCCCGCCGGGAGGAGCGGCGAGTTCGGCGGTGCGCGGTACTGCTCGTGGTACTGGGCGATGTAGTTGCTGGTCAGCTCGACCGCCGTCGCCGTCGCCAGTGCCACGGGGCGCCGCAGGTAGAAGGGCAGCGAGGGCGGATAGGCGGCAACCCCGAGCACCGTGCCGCTCCCGCCGACTCGGGCGAGCGCCGCCGCCGTGGCGCGGGCCACCCCGGCGGAGGAGCGGTCCTCGCCGACCGCGGCCAGTAGGTCGCCGCTCGCGAAGGGGATGGCCATCACCACGAGGGCGTACCCCGCGATGGCCACCCGGGGCCGCCGACCGCGCGCGGTGAGCGGTACGAGGACAGCCGAAAGGAGTACGACGATCCCAAGGGCGACCGCCGTCGGCGGGATCGCGGCCTTCTCGGCGGGGGTGAGATCGAGCGGCGCCGGCAGCCAGTGAGTGAGGGCGACGAGGCCGAGCCCGGCGACGAGGGCGACGGCGCCGTACCCGCGGGCGGCGGTG
>DATBBW010000173.1:0-6314 GCA_036270795.1 Gemmatimonadales bacterium
CAGATTGCTGGCTTCGACCAGAATTGGGACGTCAACGATGAGGGTCGGATACTCGAAGGGATAATCGACAAGCTGATACCGGGAAAACGAACCTAGGCTACTTCCCGCGTCACCTGTTGTGCTGTTTGGCTCTCACCTCGGCGTAGTTAGGTGGGTCGAGAGAAACCGCGATTCGCTGGGGTCTTATCGTGTTTCGCAACCGTTTCTAGACAACTTCGCTGAACCTACTCATTCCCCGGCGATTGAGATGTCCGAAACCAGGTCGGAAACTGATCCGTTGTCCTGCGGCCTATGGACGGAAGAGAACGGCAAGATGCGGGATGTTTCGCTTGACGACCGGCAAGTCACGGCTTGGCGGGGGGTAGCGCGGGCAGATAAGATTAAGACCTACGGGCTCGACCTATGAGGCGCGCATGGACAAGCCAAAGCTGATGGAGCACGACGCCATGGTGTGCCGCTATTGCGGCAACGAGGAGCGGGCCTCGGAGGGCTACCCGTGCGCCGACTGCGGGACCTTCCTCTGTCTGATCTGCTCGTTTCGCGGGATTACGCGCTGCAAGCCGTGTGAGGAGAAGGCGAAGGCCGCACGGCACGCTTAGGGCGGTCCCGCCGCCCCGTCCCGTCCCCCCTCCCGCACTGCCGGCCCGCGGCGCTTGCGCACCTCGCGCGCCACGTCGTCGGGCGATGTGCCCAGCTCGCTCGCCAGCTTCCGGATCGCTGCGTCCGCGCCCGGCCACTCCGGCGCCGCCGCGAGCGCGTCGAGCGCGATGTCCTCGACCACGGTGGTGCGCTCTTCGAGGTCGCGCGTGCGCACGGCGACCTCGCGGGCCAGCCACTGCTCTAGCTCGCGGCGGTCGATCTCGAGCTGCCGCTGGCGCAGCGCTCCCTGGAGCGACATCTCGAGCTCGTCCAGGTCCACCGGCTTGATGAGATAGTCGTAGGCCCCGAGCTTGAGGCACTCGATCGCGGTGCGCGGCTCGTCGATGGCCGTCAGCATGATGATCGCGAGATCCGAGTCGACGGTGAGGGCCTTGGGCACGAGCTCGACGCCGGTCATGTTGGGCATGCGAATATCGGAGAGCATCGCGTGCGGCTGTTCGGCCGCCTGCCGGTCGAGCGCCTCGGCGCCGCCCGCTGCCTGCAGCACGCGGTAGCCGAGCCGGGTGAGAAACCGGTCGAGGGCCTGGCGGATCCCTTCCTCGTCGTCCACCACCAACACGGTGGTGGGAGCGGACTGCGCGTCGGGCTTGAGCATGGCGCTAACGTATGTGCCCTCACGGCGCGGTCAAGCTCCGCCCCGCCGCTCGCGCCCCGAGCGACACCCGCTGCCCGAGGCCTCGCCCCCGATCCGGCTAGCCGCCGGCGATGGCCCCAATTACGAGAAAGGGCTCCGTCCCAGACGCGACCGCGTCGGGCAGCGCCGCATCGGGTGGCTCGTGGGTCAGGTCCCGCGCACAGGCGAAGAAGCGCAGAAACGGCCGCCGCTGCTCGGTGACGTGGTCGCGAATCGTGCCGCGCAGTACCGGATAGCGACCCTCCAGAGCGTCGAGCACCGACCCCCGCGTGACCGGCCCCGGGACATCGAGCGTCACCTCGCCATGCACGCGGGCGAGCGCCCTGAGGTGGGGCGGGAGCACCACGCGAATCACGGCAGCGTCTGGACTTCGACCGACAGCACGGCCGGCAGGTCGCGCACGATGGGCTCCCAGCTGTCGCCGGCGTTCGCCGACGCGTACACCTGCCCGCCCGTGGTGCCGAAGTACACGCCACTCGGCTCGAGCGAATCGACGGCCATCGCGTCTCGCAGCACGTTCACGAAGCAGTCGCGCTGCGGCAGCCCCTTGGTGAGCGCTTCCCATTCGTTGCCGCTGGTGCGGCTGCGGTACACGCGCAGCTTGCCGTCCGGCGGGAAATGCTCGGCGTCGCTCTTGATGGGGACGACGTAGACGGTCTCGGGCTCGTGCGGATGGACGTCGATCACGAACCCGAAGTCGGTCGGCAGATTCCCGCTCACTTCCCGCCACGAGTCGCCGGCGTCGTCCGTGCGCATCACGTCCCAGTGCTTCTGCATGAACAGCACGTTGGGCCGCGACGGGTGCAGGGCGATGCGGTGGACGCAGTGCCCCACCTCGGCCGTCGGGTTGGGGATGTATTGCGAGCGCAGGCCGCGGTTAATCGGCTTCCACGTCTGGCCGGCGTCGTCGCTGCGAAAGGCCCCCGCGGCCGAAATGGCGACGTAGATCCGCCGCGGGTTGCTCGGATCGAGGACCACGGTGTGGAGGCACATGCCGCCGGCGCCCGGCTGCCACTGGGGTCCGGTCCCGTGGCCGCGCAGGCCGGCGAGTTCCCGCCACGTCTTGCCGCCGTCGCGGGTTTGAAACAACGCGGCATCTTCCACCCCGGCGTACACCGCGTCGGGATCCGTGAGCGACGGCTCGAGATGCCACACCCGCTTGAACTCCCAGGGGTGCTGCGTGCCGTCGTACCACTGGTGCGTGGTGAGGGGTTTACCGCTCGCCGGCGACGTGTCGTACACGAACTTGTTGCTCTCGCCGGCGGGCGGCTTCCCGGGCTCGATCGTGAGGGCGCCGCCGGGCGTATCCCACGTCTTGCCGCCGTCGCACGAGCGTTGGATGATCTGGCCGAACCATCCGCTCGTCTGCGACGCGTAGAGGCGATTGGGATCGGCGCGCGACCCCTTCATGTGATAGATCTCCCAGCCGGCGAACAGCGGCCCGCTCACGTCCCAGCGGCTGCGCTTGGCATCCGACGCCAAGATGAACGCGCCTTTGTGTGTCCCCACCAGTACCCGTACCCCGCTCATGTACGACTCCTTTCTCGGTTCCACGCCCGCGGCGGCGCCGGCGTCACGGACGCAGCACCGCGAGCGCCGCCTCCACCGCCGTGCTAGCCCGCAGTAATGGCCCCCGCGCGAGGCCGAGCATCCAATGCACGCATCCGCCGGCCACGAGCGCGAATGGCAGGTGGTTCAGGGCCCACGCCTCGCACCGGGGCCGAAAGGCGCCCGATGCGACGCCGCGACGGATGATCGCCGCCAGGGCGCAGGTGCCGCGCCGCACCAGAGCCCGCCGGTCGAGCAACGTGCCCCCGTCCGGACGCGAGGTCCCGTGGGCGGGCTCGGCAACCGCCTGCTCGACGCTCTTCCAGATCGCCTCCACCGTCTCGCGGAGCGCGGTCGCGGGATCCTCAGCGGCGGTGCTGGAGCCTGCAGGCGCAGGGAGCTTCCTGTCAAGCCGATGGGGCAGCCGCGATCCAACCGCCGCCGGCCCCGGCGGCGTACGGTGCGGACCTTTGCCAACGACCAGTTGCAACGCCGTCACGCTCCGGGACTCCGCGCTCTGGTAGACCGGCACCGGCGGGGGACACTATATCGTCGTTCGGCGGGGCCAACAATCGACAACGGGCCTCCTCGGTCGCGCGGGCGCTTGCGGTGTTGTGCCGCCGTTGCTGGCGGGCGAGCGTGCGGCCTCGTACCCTCCACAAGGCGAGCGTGTCGCGCTATCTTCGCGCTCCCATGGCGTCTCCCGTTTCCTCCAACCTCGCCGCGGTGCGGGGCATCACCGTGGGGCACTGGACCGACCTGGCGCGGGCCACGGGGTGCACGGTGGTGCTCGCGCCTCCGGGGGGGATGCGGGCTGCGGGCGCGGTGCGCGGCCGCGCCACGGGCACCCGCGAGCTCGACGCCCTGAACCCCCGGCACGTGGTCGGCCACATCGACGCGATCGTGCTCACCGGCGGCTCGGCCTACGGGCTGGGCGCCGCCGACGGCGTGATGCGCTGGCTGCGCGAGCGCGGCCGGGGCTACCCCGTAGGGGCGGCCGGCATCGTGCCGATCGTGCCTACCGCCGTGATCTTCGACTTCGACCTGGCGCCCGGGGCGAAAGCCGACCGCTGGCCCACGGCGGACGACGCTTACCAGGCATGTGTCGCGGCCGGGAGCGAGATCGCCGAAGGCACGGTCGGTGCCGGCACCGGCGCGACCGTGGGGAAGGCGCTCGGCCCGCGCCGCGCGATGAAGGGGGGGCTCGGCACCGCCGCCGCGCACGCCGACGCGCTGGTGGTGGGCGCGCTGGTTGTGGTGAACGCGGTGGGCGACGTCGTCGATGCGAGCGGGCGAATCCTCGCGGGCGCGCGCGGCCCTGACGGCGGGTTTGCCAATGGCCTCGCCTACTTCGCCCAGGGGGGCGCGCCGTTCGGCGCGGGGCGCCACACCACCCTCGCCGTCGTGGCTACGAACGCAGTGCTCGACCGCGTGGCCCTGGAGAGCCTGGCCCACGCCGCGGGCGACGCGCTGGCCCGCCGCATCGTGCCGTACGGCACCCTGTTCGACGGCGACGTCGTGTTTGCCGTGAGTACGGCCGCCCGCGCGCCCGCGACCCCGCTCCAGGCCGAGGCGCTTGCGGCGCTCGCCGTCCCCGAGGCGGTGGAGCGCGCCGTGCGGCAGGCGCGCGGCATCGCGGACATCCCGGGCCTCGCCGACGAGCGGTGACGGCCGACCACCTCGAGCGCGACGTCGCCGACGTCGCGCGCCAATGGGTTCCGGACCCTCGCCTCGGCGTCCTCGAGGTGGCGGTCCAGCCGGGCGCGCTGGCGGGGTGCACGACGAGCCGCGACGCGCTCGCCGCCCTGCGCCGGATCGCCGCCGCGGCGGGCCGTGCCGCCGATATCCGCCTGCTACCGGACGCGTCGGTGCGCGACGAGCCCGCCGCCGTGGTGACGGCGGCCGTGGCGCCGCTGGTGCGCGAGCCGCGCGTCACCACCGACTGCGTGAGCGAAGCGTTGCACGGCGAGACCCTTACGCTGCTGGAGCGGCGCGACGACGCGTGGCTCCGGGTGCGCGCAGGCGACGGCTACCATGCGTGGCTGCATGCGGGGTACGTGGCGCGCGGCGCGACGCAGTGGGCCGAGGACTGGGCCGCCCGCGCCAGCTGGCGCGCGCTCGGGGCGGAGCTGCGGGTCGAGGACGCGCGCTTCCGGCTCCCGGTGGGCGCCCGCGTGGCGCCGCAGCGCGACCAGCTCGAAACGGCCGATGGGCGGCGCTGGCACGTCATCGCCGGCGTGGTGCGCCCCGAGACGGAGGTGCGCGCCGAGGCGCGGCTCCTCGCCCCGCCGGCATGGGCGCTGCGCTGGTTCTCCGGCGCGCCGTACCGCTGGGGGGGCCGGACTGAATGGGGCGTCGACTGCTCGGGCCTGGTGCAGGCGACGTACGCGGCACGTGGCATCGCGCTGCCGCGCGACAGCGACCTGCAGTCGGTCGCGGGCCTCGAGGTGCCGCTCGATCCCCGCGGCGCAGGCTACGAAGCGGGCGACGTGCTCTGCTTCGCCGACGGGCGCCGCATCTCGCATGTGGCGCTCTGGGCCGGCGGCGGACACCTGGTGCACGCGGCGTTGTCGCGGGGCGGCGTGGTCTCGGACGACCTGTTCGCGCCCACCCCGGCCGCACAGCGGCTGCGAGACTATCTGGTGGCCGTGCGGCGGCCGGGAGGGCCCCCGCGCTGATTCCGCCTGTCGGCCGCGCCCGCAGACCGTCTATGTTTCTCGCATGAAGCTCGTCCTCTTCGACATCGACGGCACCCTGCTGTGGACCGACGGCGCGGGGCGACGCGCCATCGAGCGCGCCCTCCTTGATGAGGTCGGGACGGCGGGGCCGATCGAGCGCTACCAGTTTGGCGGCAAGACCGATCCGCAGATTGTCGCGGAGTTGCTCGCGCTCGCCGGTCACCCCGCCGCGCTCCAGGAGGACCGCATCGCCGCGGTGTGCCGCCGCTACGTAGAGCACTTGCGCGGTGAGCTGGCTAAACCCACCCAGGCGACGCGTCTCCTCGCGGGCGTGACCCCGTTGCTCGACGCCCTCGAGCCGCACGAGGCGGCGGGGCGCGCGCTGGTGGGGCTCCTCACCGGCAACCTCGGCGCGGGGGCGGCCTTGAAGCTGCGCTCGGCGGGGCTCGACCCGGCACGCTTCGCCGTGGGTGCATATGGCTCCGATTCCCCCCGTCGCTCCGATCTCCCGGCGGTCGCGGCGGAGCGGGCCCGGGCGCTCACGGGCCGGACGTTTACAGGTCCCGCGGTCGTCATCGTGGGCGACACGCCCCACGACGTCGCCTGCGGTGCACCGATCGGCGCGACCAGCGTGGCCGTGGCCAGCGGCTCGTACGACGTTGCCACGCTGCGCGCGGCAGGCGCGACGCACGTGTTCGCCACGCTCGGCGACACCGCGGCGGTCCTCCAGGCGATTCTCGCGTGAGTCCCCCCGCCCCCCCCGCCCCCCCCGGCCCCCCCGCCCCTCCCACCCC
>DATBBW010000174.1:0-2465 GCA_036270795.1 Gemmatimonadales bacterium
CTCGATCTCGCCGACGAAGCCGGCTCGAACCGTATCACCCGCCGCCTCACGCACCATACCATCGCGCAGATGATCGGCTCCTCACGCGAAACGGTGAGTCGCACGATGCGCGAGCTGGTCGAAAAGGGCCACATCGAGATCAGCCGCCGGGAGATCGTCATCCGCGACCGCCCCGCCCTCGAGGCTTCGGCCGGCCGGTCGTGAGGCGGATCACGCCGCACGCGTGGGGCCGTGGCTTATTGTACATCGCGGGTTCTCCATAACTTAGGTGAAGGGTAGGGCGGTGGCGCCACGTATGGGCTACACGGTGACCTTTTGGGGCACGCGGGGCTCGATCGCCACGCCTGGACCCCGCACCGCGCGCTATGGCGGCAACACGCCGTGCGTCGCCGTCGAGGGGTCCGGGGGCCAGTTGCTGATCCTCGACGCGGGCACGGGGATTCGCGCGCTCGGCCTCGAGCTGGTGGAGCGCCAGAACGGTGCCGTGAAGGCCGAGATCCTCCTCTCCCACGCCCACTGGGACCACATCCAGGGGCTGCCCCATTTCAAGCCGTTCTTCGCGCCCGGCAACGCGGTGCGCATCTGGGGCTCGCGGCAGGGGACGACATCGCTCGAGGCGATCCTGCGCCAACAGATGGACCCCGCGGTGTTCCCGGTGCCGCTCGACGCGCTGTCGGCGAGTCTGACGGTGCAGCAAGTCGAGGCCGGGGAGTTCACGGTGGGCGCGTTCCGGGTGCGGGCGATCAAGCTGCGCCACCCGGGGACCACGCTCGGTTACCGGTTGACCCCCATCGCCGGGGGGCGGAGCATGGCCTACGTCACCGACAACGAGCTCGGCCCGGGTGGCCACTACGACACCGGGGCGTCGTGGCGCAAGGACTTCGTCGCGTTCCTCGCCGACGTGGACCTCTTAATCCACGACGCGATGTACACGCCCGAGGAGCTGGAGCAACACCGTGGTTGGGGCCACTCCACGTTCTCTGAGGCGCTGGCGCTGGCCGCCGACGCGGGGGTGGCGCGGCTCGTGCTGTTCCACCACGAGCCGGAGCACGGCGATAAGGTGATCGACGGGCTGCTCGCCGCCGCGCGGCGCGAGGCGAAGGCGAAGCGCCCCGCCGTCGAAGTCCTGGCGGCGCAAGAAGGGATGAAACTGACCCTGTGATCCGGGTGCACGGCGTGCGGGAGCCGGGCGGGGCCGCGCTCGTGGCGCTGGCCCTTCTCGTGCTCGGCGGCACAGGCCTCGGGGCGCAGGAGCGCGGGCAGGACACGCGCCCCGGCATCGCCGTGCTGCCGTTTGAAAACGGCGGGTCCTACGGACAGGACAGAGAGATCTTCAAGGCGCTGCAGTGCGGTATTGCGAGCATGGTGATCTCGGAGCTGTCGGCCAACCCGGCCGTCCGGGTGGTCGAGCGGGAGGAGGTCCTGCGGGTCCTCGAGCCGCAGAGCGTCGGACCCACGGGGCACGTCGCCCCCCCGACCGCGGCGACGCTCGGCAAGCTGGTCAGCGCCCGCTACGTCGTGCTCGGGCAGTTCGTCGACTTCTACGGGGACGTGCGCTTGGACGCGCGCCTCGTCAACACGGAAACCGGCGAGATCATGAAGGTGGAGCGCGACCAGGCGTCTCGCGATCACCTGTTCCAGCTGATCCAGGACGTCGCGGGGCGTCTCATGAAGGACGCGAACCTGCCGCCCGTGCCGAAACAGGTGGCGGAGCAGCGGATGAATCGCCACATCCCCACCGACGCCCTGATCGCCTACTCGCGCGCCCTCCTGTACCATGACCGCGGCGATCACGCCAAGGCCCGCGAGATGTACACCCAGGCGCTGCAGGCCTTCCCGCCGTATGCCGAGGCATCCGAGGGGCTGAAGCGCGAGCCGAGCTCCTGATCCGGCCGTGACCGCCCCGCTCAGCCTGCTCGGCGCCGCCACGGCGCGCCACTCCGCCGCCCCCCCGGCGCGGCCCCAGCCATGAAATACGTGCTGCTCCATACGCCCAGCTGGGACCCGGCGAGCGTGCGGCCGGCGCTCGAGAGCGCGCAGATCGAAGTGCGCGAGACGCGGCTGGCGCGCGACCTCGCCGCGGACGGCCGGCCTACGGTGTTCGTGCTCGACGCGGAAAGCCGCTCGCTGCTGCCGCTCGACATGCTGCGCGCCTTCGTCGACGCGGGGGGCGCGATCGTCGCCCTGGGCCGCGAGGGCGAGGTCGATGTGCCCTCCGCCATGCCATCCGAGTTGCTCTCGGGCTTTGTGAGCCACCCGCTGGGCCAGCGGCAGCTGCTCGTGGCGGTGCGGGCCGGGTACCGGGAAGCCGCGGCCCGTCTGGAGACGGCCCGCGCTCGCGCCGAGGCCGCGAGCCGGAGCCGGGAGATCGGCGAGCTCACGCGCATCGGTGTGGCGCTGGGCACGGAGCGCGACCTCAAGACCCTGCTCGACCTGATCCTCACTCAGGCGCGGCGCGTCACGTC
>DATBBW010000175.1:0-4256 GCA_036270795.1 Gemmatimonadales bacterium
AGCAGAACATCTTCGCGCGCAACAGCGTCACCTACATCCTGAACCAGCCGCCGCTCCATTTCGCCGGAGGGGCGGTGTTTGATTTCACCGGCAAGGGGTTCATTGGGGGCATCACCATCGAGCGGTTCGCCGCCGGGGGGCGGGAGCTGCGGCGCACCGAATACGGCACGATGCTGCGCGTCGAGCTGGCGCGCCCGCTCCCCCCCCGGGGGTCGATCACGTTCGACGTCGCCTGGCACTTTCCCGTGCCGCCCTACGGCGGCGGGCGCATGGGGCGGATCGGCACGCGGCTGTATCAGGTGGGCCAGTGGTATCCGCGCATGGTCGTGTACGACGATGTGCACGGGTGGAATCCGCTCCCCTACTTGGGTGCCGGGGAGTTCTACCTCGAGTACGGCGACTTCGACGTGTCGCTCACGCTGCCCGCGGGGTTCGTGGTTGCCGCGACCGGGACCGTGGCGAACCCGCTCGCCGTGTGGAGCGCGCGCGAGCGGGCCCGACTGGCGCGGGCGCGCACCTCGGCCGACCGCATCGAAGTCATCACCAAAGCGGAGGCCACGGCCCGCGGTAGCCGGCCCGTCGCGGGGACGAAAACGTGGCACTTCACGGCGCATGCCGTGCGCGACTTTGCCTGGGCCGCGGCGCCCGACTTCCGCTGGGACGCGTCGAGCTGGCACGGGATCTTGATCGAGACGTTCTACCGGCCGAGCGCGACGCCGTGGGAAGAGGCCAATCGCATGGCGTGGTTCACGATCAAGCATTTCAGCGAGACTTGGGGGATGTACCCCTGGCCGCACGCCACGACGGTCGAGGGGCTCGTGGAGGGGATGGAGTACCCCATGCTGACGTTCGTGCCGTCGCTCGAGAAGCGCGAGGATCAGTACTGGGTGCTCACGCATGAGTTCGGGCACGAGTGGTTCCCGATGCTCGTCGGCTCCGACGAGCGACGCTATCCGTGGATGGATGAGGGGTTCAATACCTTCATCGACTATGGGTCGGCGGAGGGGTACTTCGCCGGCACGACGTATGGCGACACCGTGCGGCGCGACCTGCTCGGCGACGCCCAGGTGTCGGCCGTGCCCGGGGCCGAGCAACCGATGATCGACCGACCGGTGGAGCAGCGCGACCTGGCCTGGGCGGCGTACCAGAAGCCCGCCCTGATGCTCACGATCCTGCGCGACGCAGTGCTCGGCAAGGCGACGTTCGAGCGGGCGTTCGGCGAGTACGTGCGGCGCTGGCGGTTCAAGCACCCGCAGCCCGCGGACTTCTTCCGCACCATGGAGAACGTGTCGGGCCGCGAGCTCGATTGGTTCTGGCGCGAGTGGGTGTACACCACGGCCCGGCTCGATCAGGCCGTCGACTCGGTGACGCGCACGGGCGACACGACGCTCGTGTACCTCTCGAATCGCGGACAGATGGTGCTGCCGGTGACGTTGGAGCTGCATTACGCCGACGGGGCGCGCGAGACGCGCGAGCTTCCGGTCGAGATGTGGAACCTGGGAAGCCGATTCACGGCGCGCCTGGTGACGCCCCGCCCGGTGGTGGGCGTCGTGGTCGATCCCCGGCGCATCTACCCGGACATCGACCGCGCCAACAACCACTGGGGCACCTGACGGCCCGCCCCGGGGCGTCCGGCCTACGCCGCCTTGATTTCGGTGATCAGCTGGACGAGCGAATCCTTGGCGTTGCCGAACAGCATCGAGCACTTGGGGTTGTAGAACAGCGCGTTCTCGATCCCGGCGAACCCCGGGTTCATGCTCCGCTTCAGCACGATGATGCTCTTCGCCCGGTCCACGTTGAGGATCGGCATGCCGTAGATCGGGCTCGAGGGTTCGTTGCGCGCGGCGGGGTTCACGACGTCGTTGGCGCCGATCACGAGGGCGACGTCGGTGTTCTCGAACTCGCCGTTGATGTCCTCCATGTCGTATAGCCGGTCGTAGGGGATATTCGCCTCGGCGAGCAATACGTTCATGTGGCCCGGCATCCGCCCGGCGACGGGATGGATGGCGAACTTCACGGACCCACCCCGCTTCTCGATCAACTCCGCCAGCTCCGCCACTTGATGCTGGCATTGGGCGACGGCCATGCCGTAGCCCGGGACGACGATCACCGACCGGGCGTAGGCGAGTTGGATCGCGGCGTCGGCCGCGCTGATCGAGCGCACGGTCTTGTCGGTGGTGGCGCTGAGCGTTGCGGCCGCCGTCGCCTGGCTCCCGAATGCGCCGAACAGGATGTTGCGGAACGAGCGGTTCATCGCCCGGCTCATCAGGATGGAGAGGATGAAGCCGGAGGCGCCGTCCAGCGCTCCGGCGATGATGAGCACGTTGTTGCCCAGCACGAATCCCGTCGCGGCGGAGGCGAGGCCGGCGTAGGAGTTGAGCAAGGAGATCACGACCGGCATGTCGGCGCCGCCGATCGGGAGGACGAGGAAGACCCCGATCAGGAGGGCCAGTCCCACCATGGCGTAGAACACGTGCGCCGCCGCCGGCTGCACGACGAGATACCCGAACAACCCGAGCGTGACCGCGAACAGCGTGAGGTTGACGGCGTTCTGGCCGCGGTAGGTGATGGGCGCGCCCTTCACGAGCTCCTGTAACTTGCCGAACGCCATGAAGCTGCCCGTGATCGTGAGGGCGCCGAACATGACTTCGAAGGCCAGGGCCGCCATCTCCGCGTGGGGCACCTGGCCCCGGAGGCGCCAGTACTCGGCGATGCCCACCAGCGTGGCCGCGAGCGCCCCGCACATGTGCGAGATCGCGGTCCGCTGAGGCACCGCCGTCATGGGCATGTAGATCGCGATCGGCGCGCCGATGACCGACCCCAGGACCAGCCCGACGAGGATCCAGTCGTAGCGCACGATCTCGTGCTGCACCAGCGTGCCGACAATCGCGACGAGCATGCCGATCTCGGCGTATAGCATGCCCCGGCGCGCCGTGGCGGGCGACGCCAGTCCCCTCAAGCCGAGGATGAACAGCACCGCGGCCGCGAGGTAGGCCACCTGAATGACGACCCCGGGGATCACTTGCGGTCGTCGCCCCGCTTGAACATGCGCAGCATACGATCGGTGATCATGAATCCGCTCACGACGTTCGTCATGGCCGCGGTGACGGCGACCACGCCGAGAACCGTCGCGACGGTGCCGTAGTTCGCGCCCGCGAGGACGAGCGACCCGACGAGCGAGATGCCGGAAATGGCGTTGGTCGCCGACATGAGCGGCGTGTGCAACAGCGGGGGCACGCGCGAGATCACTTGATAGCCGACGAACGCGGCCAGCACGAACACGTACAGCTCGATGAAGGAGATCCCGCTCATGGTTGGCTCCGGATAGTGCCTTGGTGGGTGACGACCATGGCCCCGGTGATCGCGTCACCGAGATCGATCGCGAGCGTCCCCCCCTTGGCGAGGTGCTCGAGCAGAGTGAGGACGTTGCGCGAGAACATCTGGCTGGCGTGCAGCGGTACGGTGGCGGGGAGGTTGAGCGGTCCGAGGATGGTCACGCCGTGCGCCGTCACGGTCTCGCCCGGCTGCGTCAATTCGCAGTTGCCGCCCGCCTCAGCGGCGAGGTCGACGATGACCGACCCCGGTTTCATGTCGGCGACCATCGCCCCGGTGATCAACTGCGGCGCCGGGCGGTTGGGGATCAGGGCGGTCGTGATCACCAAGTCCATGCCGCGCAGGTGCTGATGGATCAGCTCGCGCTCGCGCCGCTGGTGCTCCTCGGCGAGTTCGGTGGCGTAGCCGCCCGCGCCCTCCGCCGCGGCACTCACGGCCTCGGCGGCGATGAACTGCGCTCCCAGGCTCGCCACCTGTTCCTTCGCCGCCGGCCGCACGTCGAATGCCGAGACCACGGCGCCGAGCCGGCGGGCGGTGGCGATGGCCTGCAGCCCCGCGACCCCGGCCCCGAGGATGAACGCCTTGGCGGGCGCCAGCGTGCCCGCGGCGGTGGTGAGCATCGGGAGCAGTTTGCCGAGCTCAGCCGCGCCGACGAGCACCGCCTTGTAACCCGCGATTGTGGCCTGCGAGGACAAGACGTCCATCGACTGGGCGCGCGTGATGCGGGGCACGCGCTCGAGGCTCAGGGCGGTGACCTGGCGGCGGGCCAGCTCTTGGACCAGCTCGGGTACGCGCGCCGGTTGCAGCAGGCTGATGAGCACGGTCCCGGCGCGCAGCCCGGCCGCTTCATCGGAGCTGGGTCGCTGCACCTTGGCCACGACGTCCGCTGCCGCATATACCGCGCGTGCGTCGGGCCCGAGCGC
>DATBBW010000176.1:0-8941 GCA_036270795.1 Gemmatimonadales bacterium
ACAGGAACCCCTGGGCCTCGCCCGAGTCGTAGAGCGCGAGGATGTGCGGATGGGTGAGCCGGGCCGCGGTCTCGATTTCCCGCACAAAGCGTTCGACCCCGAGCACCTCCGCCAGGGCGGGCAGGAGTACCTTCAGGGCCACGTCGCGCCGGTGCTTCCGATCGTACGTGAGGTAGACCGTGGCCATACCGCCACGCCCCAGCACACCGCGCAGGTCGTAGCGGTCTGCCAGCGCGCTCTGGAGAGCAGCGGGGATGTCGGCGGGAGTGGGCACGGGGGCGAAGTACGGTGCTGCGCGAGAGGTCCGAGGCGACTAGCGAGCGGCAACCGGCTCGCGGGAGCCAAGCAGTGAGCGCGCCGGGGCTTGGTTTAGCGCGGCGAGCCCAACGGGCGCGGCGGCGCTCGCGTCACGGCGAGGCGAAGCCCGGGGGGTCACGTCTTAGGCTCGCTGGACCACCGCCAGGATGTTGCCCTCGGTGTCTTGGAACCAGGCGGTCTTGGCACCGCCGGCGGTCGCGATCCCGCCCCTGGTCTTGAGACCTGGCAGGTCGTAGTCCTCGAACCGGACACCCCGCGCTTTCAAGTCGGCGACTTCGCGCTCGATATCGTCGACTTGCCAGAACGCTTGGCTCGCTTTGGAGCTGCCGGCGTTGGGCGTGGGATACAGAAAGCACGCGGTACGCTCGCCGCACTCGTAGAGCACCCCGCCGGCGATTTCCTGCTTCGGCTTGAAGCCGAGCTTCTGCTCATAGAATCCCCGGGCGCGAATGAGGTCTTTCACCGGTAGGTACGCGTACATGGGGAATTGCTGCAGCATCGGTCTGCTCCTCACGTTCTCACGAGACCCATTCTACCGGTATGCACCGGCGAGCATACCGCTGGACAGGGGAGTCCGCTAGGACAGCGGGGCTGGTCGCTCACCGTGTCGTAATCGTGCGTTGCCGCCGCACTGTGCCCAACACCTCCCGAACGGGTAGGTGCGCGACCTAGCCTTGCCAGGACCGGCCTCCACGCGTCCCGGGGCTGACTGAGCGTCGCGGGCCCCGAAGGGGACTAGCGTCGCTCGCTAGATTCCGGATCGATCTCCCAAGGAGCGCCTTTGGCCACGCGTTGCACACACTTGAATCAAATTCGCAAGGTCACACCGCGCACGCCGCAGGGGTGTGAGGACTGCCTCAAGATGGGCGGCCAGTGGGTCCATTTGCGACTCTGTCTCAGCTGCGGCCACGTCGGGTGCTGCGATTCGTCGCCCAACCGCCACGCCCGCCAGCATGCCCACGACTCGGGGCACGCGATCGTCCAGTCCTTTGAGCCCGGTGAGGATTGGCGGTACTGCTTCGTGGACGACACGGAGGTCTGATCCGCGGCTCGAGGCGTCGACGTGACGGCTGTGGCCCGGATGGTGCTCGCAGCACGGCGCCACGCGGGTTAGAGTACGTGGGCTACTCGGTCCCGCGGGGCGGGCGTATCGTTGATCGGAGGGCAGCGTGGCATTGACGGCGAAACAACGGAAGCACTTGGAAGCTCGCCTGCTCGAGGAGCGGGCCCGCGTCGTGGACGCGCTCGCGAGGTACCACCGGGCTACGAGCGACACGCTGCAACAAGGGTCGGGTGAGGTCTCGGCCTTCCACGTGCACCTGGCCGACCAGGGGACGGACACCGAGGATCAAGAGCTGAGCGCCGTGAACGCCCAGCGTCAAACGGTGGAGCTCGCGGAGATCGATGCCGCGCTGGAGCGGCTTTACAAGCGGCCGGAGGAATACGGGCGGTGCGAACGCAGCGGCACGGCGATCCCCTTCAAACGGCTCGACCTGGTCCCGTGGGCGCGCACGTGCGACTGACGGGGAGAGCCTGGGTTGCGGGCCTTACCCGCGCCCTCTGTTGCTTCGGGCCGTGCGACGCCAGACATGCGCCGTGAAGCGACGGCGGAACGTCCGCTCGCATCCAGTGGCCTGCGGCGTCGCGAGCCCCGGGTAACCGGCGGCGCGGCCGTCGGGTCTTAAGGGGCCCGAGCCAGGTCGATTCTCCCGAGCCGCTGCGTCCCGCTCAGCGCCAGCCAGAGCCGCGCCCGCGTCGCGTCGACCGACATGTTGCGCACCACCGCGCCCGCCGTGGGGATCGGCACGATCTCCGTGCGCTCGGTGGCGGGGTCGAACGCCACGACGGCGTTCTTCGCGGACTCATTATACCAGATGCGGCCGTCCGTCCCGATCGCGATGCCGTAGGGCTGGCTGCCGCCGCCATCGGGGCAGGGAAAATCGCGCACCTGACCGCTGGCCGGGTCGAGTCGGGCGAGCTGGCCCCGCGCGAAGTCGCTGTACCACACGATCCCCTTCGCGTCCACGACCAGCCGCCGCGGCCGCGCCTCCGGGCTGGGGAGCGGGAACACCCGCAGCGTGCCGTCCGCGGGATTGATGCGGCCGATCTGGTTCGTCCCGAATAGCGCCATCCAGATCGCGCCATCCGGCCCGGCCACGAGGCCGTAGGGTTTGGCGTGTGACGTTGCGACGGGGAAGATCTGTGCCTGGCCGGTGGCCGGGTCCAGGACCCCGTAGAGGTTCGATGCCTGCGCGGTGAACCAGATCTTGCCGGCTTGGTAGAGCGGGGTATGGGGATCGCGCGCCGCAGTCGGCAGCACGTATTCCTTGATCGTCCCGGTCGTGGGATCGAGCCGGCCGATGCGGCCGTTGAAGTTGGCGGTGTACCAGATTCCCCCGTCCGGAGCCACGACGATGCCGTGCGGCCCAGACGCGCCGGTCGGGGTGGCGAAGTCCGTGACCTTGCCGGTCGCGGGGTCGAGCCGCCCGATGTAGCTGTTCACTTGATCGGTGTACCACACGGTGCCATCGGGGCCGACCGCCGGGTCGTGCGGGAACGCCTTGGGGCGCGGCAGCGGGTACTCGACGATCTTGAGGCTCGCGAGCGCGGGTTGGGCGTGGGGCGCCGCGCCCCGAGTGCCGAGCAACGCGAACCCTGAAACCAGCAGCGTGGCGAACCCCGCCGCACGTGCGACCTTCCGTTTGCCGACCATGTCCGTGCCCTCCCTGCCGAGCTTGATTGGGGCGCGCGCTTCCGCGCGTTACGCTACGCGCGCAGCGTCATAAGACGACTGCGCGCGCTGTGTGTTCAGGCTTTGGGCGGCCGCGCCAGCCGGACCGCGTCATCCAGCAAAGGCTTCAGCGCTTCGAGCTTGCCCTTGCACATGCCCCCGAGCTGCTCCAACTCCTTCGCCACCTCGCCGAAGCGCGCCACACCTTGGTCTTTGACTTGCTTCTGGATGGTGACGAGCGCGAGATACAGGCTGCTCGACTCCTCGGTTTGTGGATGCCCGGTCTGCTCCAGCGCGGTGAGGATGCTTTTGGCTTGCTCGCGAACTTTCTGGATCGCCTCGGACAGCGTTACACTCGCCATCGCGCGCTCCTCCGGTACGGTTGGTGCCCGCCGCGGCACCGACGCGATTCACACTGCTCGTAAGGATGCCACGACGCCCGGCGAGACTCAAGGTTGTCCGGTGCGGGTCGGGCAGGGCACCGCACGAAGGGCCCAAGGGTGCGCCCGCTCCCCGAGCGTTGCGGCAGGCAACGCGGGCGCTTCCGGGCCCTGGGATACCGGCGCCAGCCCCGGGACGCTAGGGGGCGTACGACTCCCCCGTTTGGCCGATGCCGTGCGGGGCTCGCCCCGCTCATACTCACGATCGAGGTGTGCCGGTGGCGTGGTCAGCGCAACATGTAGGCATCTAGCGCAGGAGGAGGCATCAATGAGTGGTGTGCTTGAGTCGCTGTCGAACGAGCTCGCGACCGTGGTCGCGACGGCCGGCGGGGGCGTGGTGGCGATCCACGCCCGGCGGCGCATCCCGGCGAGCGGGGTCCATTGGCGGCCCGGTGTGATCGTGGCGACACACCATACGATCCACCGGGACGACGACATCACCGTGACCCTGCCGGATGGGGCGACGGTGCCGGCGACCCTGGCGGGGCGTGATCCCACGACCGACCTCGCGGTGCTCAAGGTCGCCGCGTCGGGCCTCCCGAGCGCTAAGCTCGGGGACACGGCCCCCCCAAGGGTGGGGCAGCTGGTGGTGACGCTGGGCCGCCCCGGGTCGAACCTCACGGCGAGCTGGGGCGTCGTGAGCAGCGTGACCGGCCCCTGGCGCACGTCGCGAGGCGGCGAGCTCGCCGCGCTGATCCGCCTCGACGTCGGTATCTACGATGGGTTCTCCGGGGGCCCGCTGGTCGACGCCGGCGGACGGGTGCTGGGGATCAACACGTCAGGCCTGGCGCGCGGCGCGGCCATCACGATCCCGGTCGCCACGGTGGAGCCGACGATCGCCGAGCTCCTGGAACGCGGAACGATCCGGCGGGCTTATCTAGGCGTCGGGCTACAGCCGGTGCGGGTGCCGCAATCGCTCGGGGTGAAGCTGGCCTTGTCGAGCGACGTCGCATTGCTCGTGGTGAGCATCGCGCCGGGCGGGCCGGCCGAGCGGGACGGCCTGCTGATCGGCGACGTGCTGCTCGACGTTGAAGGCACGCCGCTCGGCGACCCGTCCGATCTCCTGGCGCAGCTCGGGGGCGATCGGGTGGGCAAGGCGCTAACAACCCGGGTGATCCGGGGAGGGCAAATGAAGACGTTGCAGGTCACCGTCGGCGAGCGGCCGGAGTCGCGGGCCGCATGAACGCGAGCGCCACGGCTCCCGCGCCCGGCGCCCTTGCCGCGGTGGGGGAAGAGCTCGCGGCGACGGTCGACGCGCTGCGCCGCGTCACCGTCCAAGTGCGGACTCGCGGCCCCGGGATCGGGGCGGGGGTGGTGTGGGGGGGCGACGGACTCGTCATCACGAACGCCCATGTGGCGCGCGGTGACCGCGTCAGGGTGGACTTGTGGGACGGCACGGTGGCGGAGGCGCGGGTATTCGCGCGAGACCGCGAGCGCGATCTCGCCGCGCTCCGGTGCGACCGCGCCCCGTTGCCCGGGGGGGCCGTCCTCGGCGACTCGCGGCAGTTGCGTGCCGGCGATCTCGTGATCGCGGTGGGCCATCCCAACGGGGACGTGGGCGCTGCGACGGTGGGCGTCATTCACGTGGTTGACGCCCCCGCCGACGGGCCACCCCGCTGGATTTGCGCGGATCTGCGGCTCGCCCCCGGGTACTCCGGCGGCCCGCTCGCCGACGCAGGAGGCCGGGTGGTCGGAATCAACACGATGATCCACGGTGGTCTCGCGCTCGCCGTGCCGGCGTCCGCAGTCGAGGCTTTCCTCGCACGCGCTGCGGGCCAGTCCGTCTCCGCCGCGCCGCGGCCTGGCCGGCGAGCACCTGTGGCGCCGGGTGCTCGCATCCAGGGACGGCGTCGGTGAAAACGGCGCGTCCGATCCGGGTGCTCCTCGTCACGCCGAGCGCGAGCGAGCGCGGCAGGCTCGCCCGCCTGCTGCGGCGTGCCGGACTACGGGTGCTTGTCCGCACCGGAGACGCCGTGGCGTCACTCGAAACGGTCGCAGGGGCGGGTCGGCGCCCCGATGTCGTGCTGCTCGATCCCGGACCGGAGGGCCACCCCCCGATCCCGCTCCTCTTGGCGCACAGCGCGACGCTCGAGGCGAACCCGTGCGTCATCCTCCAGGACGATCTGGACGGGGAGGCAGCCGCCCGGGCGGTGCGGGCGGGTGCCCGCGCGGTGTTGCCGCGGGGGGCCCGACCGGCCGAGATCGTGGCGGCCGTGCAGGCCGCCGCCGCGGGGCTCACCGCGGTGCCGGCCCGGTGGGCGAGTGGCGTATTCCAGGCGGGGGCGCCCGACACGACGCACCCAGCGGGCCATGGCGTTCCGGATCATCCTCTCACGGCGCGGGAGCGGGAGATCCTCGCGCTGCTCGGCGAGGGACTCGGCAACAAGCAGGTCGCGGCACGGCTCGGCATCTCCGACCACACGGTGAAGACGCATCTCGTAGCGATCTATGAGAAGCTCGGCGCCGGGAACCGCGCCGAAGCCGTTGCGACCGGCCTGCGCCGCGGCCTCATCATGCTGTGACCGCCTCCCCGCGCTCGCGGTGAGGCGACTGTCGTAAGGCTTGTACTCCGACCGCGATCCAGCCCTTCCGCTCCGAGCCGTCCAGGGAATATTGCGCACCGGGTGGACAGGCCCCGAGGCCGTTGCTGGCGGAGTAGCGTTCGCCGCGCCGGAACGTGCCCTGCGGCGACGCCAGTGACGACACCCCGGCAGGGACACGGGAGGGGAGCGAGGATGACGCTCGGCTGGAGCGTTCCTGCAAGACTGGTGCGCTGGGTGAGCAGTGCTGCGATCACGGTGGCGGTCTGCCGGGCGCTCGCCGGTCGCTGGGACCTCCCGTGGATGTGGGCCACGGCCGGCGTCGGGAGCCTCGGGGCCCTCGTCCTGATGCTCGCGATTGATCCTGACCTGGCGCGGGAGCGGCGCCGACCAGGGCCCGGCGGGTTCGACCGATTCAGCCGCACTGCCATCGCCATCTGCGTGGGGGCCGAGGGCATCTTCGCGTTGCTCGACGTCGGCCGGTGGCACTGGTCGGACCACGTGCCGGTCGCCGTGCACGTCGCGAGCCTCACGCTGTTCGCGCTTGGCTTCGGCGTGGTCGTCTGGGCCATTTGGGTGAACCGGTTCTTCTCGTCGGTCGTGCGCATCCAGACCGATCGCGGCCACCAGCTCGTTACGGCCGGCCCATATCGCTACATCCGCCACCCGGGCTACCTCGGGATGCTCCTCGCCTATCCGGTGATTGGGCTGGCCATCGGCTCGTGGTGGACGCTCGTCCCCGGTGCGATCGGGATGGCGGTCGTCTTGCGGCGGATGCTCGTCGAGGATGGCCACCTGCAACAGCACTTGCCCGGGTATCGGGAGTATGTGAGCGCCGTGCCGGGGCGCCTCATTCCACGAGTGTGGCGATGAGCGACGGGGCGTTATCTTCTCGATCGATGCCACGCTACGCGGCGTTTCTCCGGGGCGTGAGTCCCATGAACCTGAAGATGCCGGATTTGAAGCGCGCTCTCGAAGCGGCGGGCTTCACGGACGTTGTGACCCTGCTGTCGAGCGGCAATGCGGTGTTCAGCGCTCGCGCGGCATCAGAGGCGTCGCTCGAGCGCGCCGCGGAAGCCGCCATGCTCGAGCGGCTCGGTCAGCCGTTTTGGACGATCGTGCGTCCCATCGAAGCGCTCCGGGCGATGCTGGCGGCTGACCCCTACCGGCACTTCCGCCTCACGCCCGGCGCCAAGCGCATCGTCACGTTTCTGCGCTCCAACCAGCGGCCGAAGCTCGCGTTGCCCATCGAGCGCGATGGGGCGCGGATCTTGGCGATCAAGGGGGGCGAGGTCTTCAGCGCCTACGTCCGTACGCCCAAGGGGCCGGTCTTCATGCAGCTCATTGAACAAGCGCTCGGCAAGGAGGTCACGACCCGCACCTGGGACACCGTGACGAAGGTCGCGCGTTGAGTGGCGCCGCCTTGCGGCCGTTCGAGCAGCGAGGTTCGCTTGCGCGGGCGGGCAGAGCGCGCTGTTGCGGAGAGTCGAGCACGATACACCCACACAGGAGGCAGCTCACGTGAGAACATGGACTCGAGAAGGTGCGTTGGCGCTCTGCGCCGTGGTGTTAGCGGCCCCGGCCCTCCACACCCAAGCGACCAAGAAGGCGGCTGTGAAGATCACCGCGCCCGCGACCGGGGCGACGGTCTCGGGACCCGTGAAGGTGACGCTCGTGGCGACCGGCGTGGAGATCGTCCCTGCCACGGTCGAGCGGCCCGGCACGGGGCACCATCACCTGTTCGTGGATCGCGATGTCACAGGGATCAACGACACGATTCCCAAGGGGACCACCGGCATCATTCACCTCGGCCGGGGACAGACCGAGTTCGTCCTCGACTCCCTCAAGCCGGGGCCGCACCGGATCATCGCCGTTGTGGGGGATTGGCGGCACATCCCGTTGAACCCGTGGGTCGTCGATACGGTGCAGATCACGGTCAAGTAGTTCGACCGGCTCCGCCCGTCGTGACGCGTCCCTGGCTGGCCATCGCCCTGGTGTTCGGGGTGGCGGGCGCCGCGTGGGCGCAAGTCACCACCGCGCAGTACGACAACGCGCGCACCGGCGCGACGCTGACGGAGCACCGGCTCACCCCGGCCGTCGTCACCGTCGACCGCTTCGGCAAACTGTTTTCGCTGCCCGTGGACGGCGACATCTATGCGCAACCGTTGTTTCTCCCCCGGCTCGCGGTGCCGGGCAAGGGCGTCCACGACGTGGTGTTTGTGGCGACTGAGCAGAACGCCGTGTCTGCGTTCGACGCCCAGGGCGCCCCGCGCGAGCCGCTGTGGCACGTCACGTTGGGCGCGCCGCTCCCCAATCGCGACGTGTTGTGTCCGTTCATCCGGCCGGACGTGGGCATCACGGCTGCGCCCGTCATCGACCCGTCGACGGGAACGCTGTATGTCCTCGCCCGCACCAAGGAGTCGGGCGGAGCGAGCGCTACCCCGTACGTGCAGCGCCTGCACGCGCTCGACGTGCGCACCGGTCGAGAGAAGTTCGGCGGACCGGTCGCCATCGACGCCACGGTGTCCGGTCGGGGTGCGGGCGCCGTAAGCGGGTCAGTCCGCTTCGATCCGCAGCGCGAGAATCCGCGCAGCGCCTTGTTGCTCGCGCGCGGCACCGTGTACCTCGCCTGGGCGTCGTCCTGCGACGTCGTGTGGGTCATTGGCTCGAAGGGGTGGCGCGCCCCGGACCAGCCCGCCGTGCTCCACGCCTTCGAGGCGGCGAACGTGGCGCATGAGCTCTACAACAGCGAGCAGAACAGCGGTCGAGACCGCGCGGGGCTGACGCTGCGGTTCGCGATCCCTACCGTGGTCGACGGACGCGTCTACGTCGCCACGAAGGAGGGGTTGACGTTTACGGACTGTTGGCGTCGAGGGGGTCAGCGCGCCAATCCCCCTGAGACGCACCCCGAC
>DATBBW010000177.1:0-4843 GCA_036270795.1 Gemmatimonadales bacterium
GGCCGGGGCGCTGGCGGTAGCGGACGATGAACCAGACGAGCCCCGCCTCGACCAACACGAACGCGATGCCCGTGATGATCAGGATCGCGAGGAACAGGCCATCGATCGGTCCGGCGAATGTCGAACCCTTGAGCGGCAACCACCAAGGCATGGGCGTGCTCCCGTTGCGAGGCGCTCAGCTCACTTCGCGGCGAAGGAGAAATCGTGCGTCTTCGTCTCACTCCCCGTGATCGTCACCGTGGCCGTCTGGGTGCCGTACTTCTCCTGCCACGCTTCGATCTTATATGTTCCGGGCGGGAGTCCCTTGAGTGTGAAGGTCCCGTCGGTGCCAGTGACGGAGAAAAATGGGTAGGGCAGCACGCCCAGCCAGGCGTGCATCCAGCCGTGCACGTTGCACTCAAGCGGCACCATCACTTCGCGCGTCGCGAACGTGCGCTCCGACGTCATGACCCCTGGCTGGCTGATGTTGAAGGGGCGGTTCTTGACCGCCTTGGCCTTGATGTTGTGCAGGATGCCATCGGAGTTCTTGATGGCGAGTGTCTGGCCGACGAGGATCCCGAACACGTGGGGATGGTAGCGGCACCCGTCCTGGTCGAGCGTGACGGGTCCCGCGGGCGCCGGGGCCTTGTAGCTCGCCGCCACCCCCGAGTCCACGTACACGAACACGTCGGCGAGCGTCTGGTTGGGGTTCACCTCGACGATCTGCTCGCGCGGCGGCGCGGTGTACTTCGCCTTGCACTTGGCCTCTTCGGTCATGTCGATCACCGGGTTCGGCGGGGCCTTGCCGACGAACTTGATCTTCCCCGTGATCGTGGCGCCGCCTTGCGGCGCGGGCGACCGCGTCCACCCGGCGAGGCCGAGCCCCCACACCCCCGCTCCCACCGCCACCCCCACCACCGCGAGAACACTGAGCTTATGCATCCTGCCTCCTCGAAGAGTAAGGTCCTGCCCGCTATACCCCTGCGCCGCGCCGCTGGGCCCGCAGCACCACCACCAGCCCGAGCCCGAGCGTGAGCGCCATGGCCACGATGGGCGACAGCAACACGCTGGGCGGCGTGGGCCGGTCGAGCGCGAGGAAATACCAGGTGCTCACGCCCATGCGGGAGCCGTGCTCCCCGCTAGACCCGTCCCACGCGAAGAACGCCACTGGAATGGCGCGGCCCGTCGTAAGCTGAACATCGTTAGCCGTGTCGGGCGTGGCAAGAGCGCGCGTGAACACCACGCGCCATTCGCCGTGATCGTAGACCGCTTGAGTGGCGGGGGCGAGCGCCACGGTGTCGAACTGCTCGATCCCCCGCGCCAGTCCCGCCACCGCGCGGGGCGGCTGGCTCGTCCAGCGCCACTGATACACGGGATCCGTCGCGGTCCCCATCAAGAAGTAGGGCCGCTCCATCCCGTCGGGGACGCGGCGTGGGAACTGTACGGCCAGCTGGTCGGGCCAGAGCTCTGCGCGCGGGGTGCTCGAATCGTCACTCGCCACCGTCTCGAGCACGCGCTGCTCGAACGCGCGCCACGTCGGGTCCGGGCTCTGGGAGCGGTCGTCCCAGCTGACGCGCAGCGCCAGCGCTTGGTCATTGTGCACTGCCTCGACCCACACGCCGGTGACGGCCGGCGCGAACCAGCGGGACTTCCGGATCACCTGGCCCACGAGCGGGAACCAGTAGCGCTCGACGCGGCGCCACGCTGAGTCGTCGGGCGCGACCGGGAGGGGACCCGCGATTCGGGGCGCGTGGATCACGTCGCGCACCTCGGCGCTGTCAGCGGGGGAGAGCGAGCGCACGTACTCCGCCAGCCGCCACAGCTCCACATCGGTGAGGAACTTCTGATCGATGAGGTCGGAGAACGACGGCATCGGCGTGCCATCGAGCCCGGTGCGCAGCCGGCGATAGATGTCCGCCGTGGTCCGGCCGCCGCGGAACCGCCAGTTCTGATGCAAGTCCGCCGCGAGGATCGGGAACCCGGCGTCGTCCTTGAGGGTCGGCGCCGAGGGGCCGTCGCCCCGCCCCTGGTCGCCGTGGCACTTGCGACACCCGATCGAGTCGTAGAACTGCCGCCCCCGCTTGAGCTCCGCCGCCCCACCGCCGCTGCTCGGCTCGCGCGAGAATGTAAGCGGCGTGACGTGCTGGCTCGTATCGGCGAAAAACGCCGAGAAGGTCTTGAGGTAGGCCACGACGGCGCGGCGCTCGGCATCGGACAGGCGGCCCTTCCACGCCGGCATGGCGCTGCCCGGGAGGCCGTCATCGACGGCGCGCTGCAGATCCGCATCGGTGGGCAGCTGGCCGCTCGCCGTGCTGCGGATCTTGTACACGGCGCCCGTGAAGTTGCGGGGCCGTGGCAGCATGAAGCGGGCGGCCGGGCCGTCACCCGCTCCGGTATCGCCGTGGCAGCCGGCGCACCACTTCACGTACACCCGCTTGCCCGCCGTCGTATCCTGGCCGGCCAGGGGCGCCGCCGACCCGGCACCCAGCAGCAGGAGGACGAGGCTCACCACGGCGCCCGGGACGTCGCGGCCGGCACCGCTCACTTGGCACCTCCCGTCGCGCTCTTCTCCCAGGTCCGTGGCGTCCAGCCCGTCTGGTCGTACAAGAACAGAATGACCGACCAGATCTCCCGCTCGGTCAGGAAGTCCTCCCACTTGGGCATCGCGGAGTTCCACGGCGTGCCCTCGCGCGGCAGCCCCGGGCCACCTTTCGCGACGCGCCAGAACACGAAGCTCTCGGTGAGCTGGGCGATGGTGCCATTGTCCTGGAAATTCGCCGGGAGGGGGTTGAACCCGTGCGCGAAGTGTCCTTGCCCGTCCAGGTGATCGCCATGGCAGGGGATGCAGTTCTCGTAGTAGACCCGCTTCCCCGCGGCCAGGTAGGTGGCAAGCGACTCAGCGTGCTGGCGCAGGGGATTCTCGAGGCCCGTCAGCGTCAGCGTGCGCCCCTGGAACGTGATCTCGCTGGGCGGGGCGGGGTGGATCGAGCGCATCGTGGGGGGCGCGGCGACCGTCGCCCGCACTTGGCCGAGCGTGATCGCGCCGACGCCCAGGGTGACGACGCCGAGCAGCACCGCGCGCAGCGGCCGCAGCCGGGGCTCGACCAGCAGCGCCTGGATCGGCTGCTTGAAGCGCGCCCAGCGCTCCTCACTGCTGCTCACGTAAATGAGCACGCCCACGAGGACCGTGGCCATGTACTGCAGCACCACGCTGTGCGGCACCATCGCGCTCCCCGGCAACAGCGGCACCGCGTAGACCACCACGAGGTAGGCGAGCACCAAGAGGCCGAGCGCCTGCCAGAAGGGATGCTCGGCGTAGCGCCGCACGGCGGGTGGGAGCATCACTTGTGCGCGGCCAAGAACTGCGCGAGGGCCTCGAGCTGCGCGGCGCTCATCATCGTGCCGAACGTCTTCGGCATGATGCCCGCGAGCTTTTCGTAGCCCCGGGCGACGGACGACGCGGGATTGAGGATCTTGGCCCGGATCGAGTTCGCATCGCGCCGCGCGCCGACATGCGTCAGGTCGGGTGCGATCGTTTGCCCCTGCCCGTCGAGCTTGTGGCAAGCGAGGCACCCCGCGGCCTGGATGATCGCCTTGGGGTCCGTGCTGCCGCCGGCGAACCCCCCACCACCGCCTCCCCCACCCCCGCCCCCACCGCCCGCCCCGCCCCCCGCGGCGGGCGCGGTTGCGCGGCCCGCCGCCTGCTTCGATTTCGCGATGTCGTCCGCCGTGACGTCGACGGTGCCGCCCTGCGCCTCGAGAAACGCGATGACCGCCCACACCTGCTCGGGTGATAACACCTTCGTCATCACCGGCATGATCGGCTCGTAGCCCGGCAGCAGCACGGCGTTGGGCTTGTCGAGCCGCTCGTACAGGTACGCTTTGCAACTCGTCCCGGGCACCCGCTTGCTGCAGCGGACGCCGATGGGGCCGGTCCCCTTCTCGTCGGTGAGCAAGTTCGGCGCGCGGGTCCCGAGCCCGTGGCAGGTGGTGCAGCCGCCGATCCCGGTGAATACCTTCTCCCCGGCGGCGACCAGCTGCTCGGGAGTCACGCTGGCGCCGAGGGTGAGGGTTTGCGGCACCTCGGACTCGACCTGCGGGATCTCGTTGGCGATCAGCGTGTAGAGCGCCAGCGTCCCGAGGACGATCCCGACGATCTTCGCGTTAGTGGCCCACACGGGAGGCCTCCCGGCCAGGCGCCGGGACGAACGTGGACTTCTCCGCGAGTCCGCCCACCCAGAAAACGAACGCCACCAGGGCGAGGAAGATGAGGACGCACAGGCTGATGAGCTTCGAGGCATAGCCGAGCGCCGGCGTCACCGCGTACGGGCTCGTGTCCTGCAGCACCTGCCACACGTGCCAATACTGGCGGATCCCCGAGCGGGCGAACCCCATCAACCCCATGAGCCAGGTGAACGTCACCGCGAGGATGAACAGGGCGTACTGCGAGCGGGGCGGCATCTTGCCCCACTGGATCGCGCCCAGCGACTGGGCGCCGCGCGCCATCAGAATGTCGATCACCGTGACGCACGCGATGCAGCTCAGCACGGCGAGCACCTGGTATACGCTGAAGCCGATGCGCACGATCGCTTCGACGAAGTAGCCTCGGATGCCGTAGAACAGCACCACCGCCGCGGCGAGCGCGAACATGGCGCCTTGGATCAGGGTCCCCGTCCGGGCCCACGGCACCACGGGCCGGATATTCGCGCGCCGATACAGGAGGAACGACAGGAACGTGGTGAGGATCATCAGGTTCACGGCGGTGTTCTTGGCGCTCATCACGCCTAACGCGCCGAGCAGCGGGTGGTGCGAGCCGCCCATCGCGGCGAGCTCCTTCGAATCCGCGATCATCGTGTGGGGCGTG
>DATBBW010000178.1:0-16242 GCA_036270795.1 Gemmatimonadales bacterium
ATCAACGCGCGCCGGCGCATGCCGCTCGCTGCCCTGGGCTCGAATAACATCTATCCCAAGGGCGCCCTGGTCCTGCGGATGCTGCTCGCCCACCTCGGCCCCGAGCGGTTCTGGGCGTCAATCCACACCTATCTGAACCAGCACCGGTTCGCCAACGCAACCACCGAGGACCTGCGGCAGGCCGTCCTCGCCGCCACGGGGGAGGACCTGGACTGGTTCTGGGCCGAGTGGATGTACGACGCGGGTCACCCACAGTTCGCCGTCACCGCCGCCTACGACTCCGTGGCCCACACGCTGACCGTCGCGGTGAAACAGACGCAGGTCGACACCGCCAAGGCCGATAGCACCGGCCTGCGCTACGAGACGCCGAGCGTGTTCCGGATGCCGGTCGCGATCCGAGTCGCCACGGCCGGGGGCGGGGGCGACGTGGTGCAGCGAGCGGAGTTGACGACGCGCGAGCAGACGATCGAGGTCCCTGGCGTGGCGAGTGCACCGACGATGGTGGTGTTCGACGACGGCAACACCATCCTGAAGGAGCTCACGTTCGACCAGCCCACCGCCTGGCTCGCGACCGAGCTGGAGCGTGACCCGGACCTGTGGGATCGCCAATGGGCGATCGAGCAGCTCACGGCCCGCACCGCCGACACGGCCGCCGCCGCCGCCCTCGGCCGCGCGGCGACCCGGTCGGACTATCCGGTCACCCGGGCCGCCGCGGCGGAAGCGCTCGGCCACTTCCCCGCGACGCTGGCCCAGGCGTCGCTCGTCGGGGCGCTCCAGGACACGGCGGCGTCAGTACGTCGGGCGGCCATCGCGGCGCTCGGGGCCGAGGGTGGCGCGCGCGGTGCCCTGCTGGCGCGCGCGACGTTCCGCAACGATGGCAGCTACGAGGTGCGTGCGGCGGCGCTCGCCGCCCTCGTCGCGGCCGATTCCACGGCGCGCGATAGCGCGATCGCCTGGGGCCTCGCGACGCCCTCCTACCAGGACGTCATCGAGCGCGCCGCCTTTCGCATCATCGCGCAAAGCGGCGACACGGCCGCCATCCCGTTGGTCGAGGCGCGCATCGGCGAGCATTCCGCCCCGCACGTGCTAGCCGCGCTCGCTGGCCGCGGCAGCGCCCATGCCCTCGACCTCCTGACCACCCATCTCGAGGACGAGCGTGCCTACGTGCGCCGCTGGGCGGTCGAGGCGTTCCGGTTCACGCTGCCGCCCCAGCTGGGCGTGCCGCGCCTCAAGGCGGTGGTGGACACGCTCCGCCACCCCGACACCCAGCGGGCCGTGCGCGACGCGCTCACGCAGCTCGAGAAGACCCCACCGGCGGGCGGCCAGTAGGCCGCTAGACCTCGGCCGGCACTGAGGCAGCGGGCGCGCGGCCCCACGGATAGAACGCCAGGCCGAGGAGGATGAGCGCGGCGCCCTGGGCTGAGACCCAGGGCTCAGCGCGGGCCGTGTTGATCACGAGCCAGAGGGCAAACAGGATGAAGACGATCGGGGTGATGGGGTAGCCCCACGTCCGGTACGGCCGGGCGAGGTCCGGCGCCGTGGCCCGCAGCCGGATGACGGCGCCACACGCCAGGGCGTAGAACAGGAACTCGGACAGGATGACGTAGGTGAAGAGCCGGTTGTAGGTGTCCTTCCACGACGGCTCGGTCGAGATCCAGGTAAGGCTGATGGCGATGGCGCCCTGCAGCACGAGCGACGGCACCGGGGTCAGAAAGCGCGGGTGCACCCCGGCGAGCCAGGGCGCCAACCAGCGCGGCAGCATGCCGTCCCGTGCCATCGCGTACGGGACGCGCGCCGCGGTGAGCACGATGCCGTTGTTCGACCCGAGCGTGGCGGTCAGGATCGCCACGGCCACCAAGGCCGCGCCCGCCCGGCCCATGGTCACCTGGGCGGCGTCGGAGGCGACGTGCGACGACGCGGCCATCGTGGCCGGTGTGAGGACGTAGGCGAACGAGGCCGTGACCAAGCAGTACAACGCGATGCCGATCAGCGTGGAGAGCACGATCGAGCGCGGCAGGTTGCGCTCCGGGTCTCGCACCTCGCTGCCAACGTAGGTGATTTCAATCCAGCCATCGTAGGCCCAGAGCGCGGCGACCATCGCGACGCCGAACGGCGCGATGAGACTCGTGAGCGGCACGGCGGGCCAGACCGGCGCGAAGTTTGCCGTGCTGCCGCCCGGCAGCACGAACCCGGCCACGATGAGCACCGCCAGCAGGCCCATCTTGAGGACGGTGAGCACGTTTTGCGTGACGGCGCCGAGCCGTACCCCGAGGCAGTTCAAGGCCGTGAGCGCCACGATCGAGGCGACGGCCGTGGCTTTGATGCCGGCAGCGCCGAGCGGCACGAAGAAACCGACGTAGGTCGCGAAGCCCACGGCAATCGCGGCGATCGACGCGGGATTGATGACGACGCCGGCCGTCCACCCGTACAGGTAGCCGACCACCGGCCCGTAGGCGGCGGTAAGGTAAACGTACTGGCCGCCGGCCTTCGGCATCGCGGCGCCGAGCTCGGCCACGGAGAGCGCGCCGAGCAGCGACACCACGCCGCCGGCGACCCACACGAGGATCGTGGGCGCGGAGGCGTGCAGCTGGAAGGCGATGACGCTCGGGACGATGAAAATCGCGGACGCGATGATGGTCCCGACGTTGATCATGGTCGAGTCGAACAGGCCCAGCTGGCGCTTGAGTTCGGCCATTAGCGCTTGAGCCGGGCGCGATAGGCGTGCTTGAGGAGCTTCTGGAAGTGGTACACCCCCGCTTCGAAACGCACCGAAAAGCGTCCCTTGTCGTAGGCCCGCGAGCCGAGCCCGCGCTGCACCCGCGCGCAAATCTCGGCGTCCTCCTGCTGCACCTTATCGGAAAACGCGATGTCGGCCTCGATCCGGGCGCGTGCCGCCGGTGACGTGACGTCGTCGTAGTAGTAGCGAAACACGACCGTGCACCGGTCCGGCGCCACCGGCACCACCACGTTCGACTGCAGCCGGCCGGGGACCACGTTGAGCATCAGGTTCGGGAACACCTGGTAGTAGAGCGCCTCCCCACCGCCGCCCGTGTACACGTTGCGGTCATCCCGGAGCGGGCCGACCTGGACCGAGTACCGGTCGTGCACCTCGGTCACGTAGCCTTCGAAGTCGTACAGCGTGTAGAGCTCGGGATGCACGTAGGGGACGTGATAGCCCTCGAGGTAGTTGTCGACGTACACCTTCCAATTGGCGTGCACGTCGTACTCGACGCGCCGCGCGAACGTGAGGGCGCCGATGCGGGTCGGCGCCATGCGCTCGCGGATGTCCCGGAGATAGGTCTCGAGCGGCGCTGGGTGGGCAGCCAGGGTCACGAACACGAGACCCTCCCACACGGCGACGGGCACGGCGGTGAGGCCGTAGTCGCGCTTGTTGAACAGCTCCACCTGGTTGAAGTGCGGGACGCCGCGCAGCATGCCGTCCAACCGGTAGGTCCAGCCGTGGTACTTGCAGATCAGCATGTCGGCGGTGCCGTCTTTCAGCGCGAGCGGGCCGCCGCGGTGGCGGCACACGTTGTAGAACGCCCGCAGCGCGTCGTCCTGACCGCGCACCACGAGGATCGGCTCGCCCGCCACATCGGCGACGACGTGGTCGCCGGGGTGCGCCAGCTGGTGCACGTCGGCCACGTGTTGCCACGTCGTGGCGAAGACCGCCTGGCGGTCGAACTCGTGAAACTGGGGATCGGTGTACCACGCGGAAGGAATCGTCTCGGCGCGGGCGAGGGGACGCACGCGCAGATCGGCCGCAGCGATCCGGGGGCCCGAGCGGGGCTCGGGCTTCACGGCTTCAGGCGGTTGTACTTGCGCAGGATGTCCCGCAGCCGGTCGTGCGGCAAGGCGAAGACGGTGAGGTCGTCGGCGCCGGTCATGGTGCGAGCGGCGAGCAGCGCGTTGATGATCGCCTCCTCGGTGGCTTGGACGGTCGCTTCGAACAGCGCGTTGATCCGCTCGTTCGGCAGCATCGTGACCCGAGCGAGCCCGGTGTCCCTGCCTGCCCCGGGGTTCGCGATCGAGAACGCAAGGAAGATGTCGCCCGACGAGTTGCCCCCGATCCCACCCATGTTCCCGACCCCGAGGGCCGCTCGCTTGGCGATTCGTTTCAGCTGATGCGGCAAGAGCGGCGCGTCAGTCGCGATGACGATGATGATCGACCCGACGTCGTCCGGGAGCGGGGCGCGCCGCTCGGACCGCGGCCCGGCGCAGGGCGCCCGGCACGGCCGCAGGTCCGGGATCTCCGTCCCGACGGGGACGCCGGCGATCGTGAGGAGGGCTCGCGCTCCGTAGTTGCACTGCACCAGGACACCGAGGGTGTAGCCACCATCCTTCGGGTCGAGCCGGCGTGACGCCGTGCCGATCCCGCCCTTGAAGCCGTGACAGATCATGCCGGTCCCGCCCCCCACGTTCCCTTCCGTCACGGGACCGCCGCGCGCGCTGTCGAGCGCCGCGAACACGTGCTCGCGTTGCACGTGGAAGCCGTTGATGTCGTTGAGCGCGCCGTCCCACGTCTCGGCCACGACCGGGAGCGACCAGTCGTACTCGCTCAAAGCGCGCCGCTGGCGGACGAGCCACTCGATCACCGCGTCCCGCACGACGCCCACCGAGTGGGTGTTCGTGATCATCACGGGGCCCCACAGGAACCCCGATTCTTCGACCCACGTCGTGCCGGTCATCTCGCCGTTGCCGTTCAGGGTGAACCAGCCCGCGAACACGGGGTCGCCCGAGTTCTTGCCTCGCGGCAGGATGGCGGTCACGCCGGTGCGCACCGGCCCCTCGCCCACCACGCGCTTGCCGCTGCCCGAGATGAGCGTCACCTGACCGACCTCCACGCCCGGCACGTCGGTGATGGCGTCGAGTGCGCCCGGCGTGCCGAGTAGCGGAATACCCACGTCGCGGGCGCGCTCCCGCGTCTGCGCGGCGAGCGGGGCCCCGCGGAAGGCGATCGCCGCGCCCAACAACAGAACGGCGGCGCTGCGGGCCGCAAGCATCATGGTCGTGCGCAAGGTGCGGTAGGATACGGGGGCCCCTGCAGCGTCGCAAGCGCACGCAGGGCCAGCACCGCGCCCGGCCGCCACCCATCGGGCGCTAGATTGGTGGACCCCATGACCGGCATCCGCGTGTCGCCATTCACGGCGCCCGGCTCCTACTGGCAGGCCAGCCGGGCGCCCCGGTACAGCCTGCTGTTCGCGCTGCCCCTGCTCGTGTTTTACCAGACGCTGGCGGTGCTCCTCGCTCACGGCACCCGCTCGGTGCGCAACGGCGCCGACGTAATCCTGCAGAGTGTGTTCGTCGCGCTGGCGGGAGCGTGGGGCCCGCTGCTCTTCATGCTCTGCCTCATCGGCGTTGGGTTGTGGCTCGTGGCGCGCGACATGCACGCCCACGGGTCCCGGCTGCGCGCCCGCGTGTTTGCCGGGATGCTGGCCGAGTCCGTCCTGCTGGCGTTGGTGTGCGGGGTGGTGGTGAGCAGCGCCACCTCGGGCGTGCTGGGACTGCTCCAGACCCTCGCGCTACCCCCGAGCCGCGAGCTCGATTGGTGGACCCGCCTCATGGTGTCGCTCGGGGCGGGGATCTACGAGGAGCTCTTGTTCCGCGTGCTGCTGGTCGGCGCCCTGTCCACGGCGGCGCGCGCCGTGCTCGGCTGGCGCCCGGTTCCTGCCGGGGTGGCCGCCACGCTCGTCGGCGCAGTCGTGTTCTCCGTGTTCCATTATATCGGCCCGTTCGGCGACCGGCTCCAGCTCTACTCGTTCTTGTTTCGCCTGATCGCGGGGCTGTTCTTTTCGACGCTGTATCTGCTGCGCGGGTTTGGGATTACCGCCTGGACGCACGCCCTGTACGACGTGTCACTGCTGCTCCTGCGGTAGCGCCCCCGCCGCCTCCCGCAGCCGGAACCGCTGGATCTTCCCCGTCGCGGTCTTCGGCAACTCGGGCACGAAGACGATCGCGCGCGGATACTTGTACGGCGCGAGCCGCGCTTTCACGAACGCCTTCAGCTCCGCCTCGAGCGCTGCCCCCGGCTCGTGGCCGCGCGCCAGCACCACGAACGCGAGCGGTTTCACGAGCTCGTCTTTGTCCGCGGCGCCGACGACGCCCGCCTCGACGACGGCAGGATGCTCGGCGAGCGCGCTCTCGACCTCGGCCGGCGACACCCACATGCCCCCGGCCTTGATCATGTCGTCGCTGCGCCCCGCGTACCAGAAGCAGCCGTCGGCGTCGCGGCGGTACTTGTCCCCCGTCCGCACCCACTCGCCCTGGATCGTGTGCGTGGTGCGTTCGTGCTGGTTCCAATAGCCGGCGCACGCGCTGTCGCCCTTCACCAACAGGTCGCCGATCTCCCCGACCGGAGCGTCGCGGCCGGCGCCATCCACAATCCTCGCCTCGTAGCCCGGCACGACCGTGCCGCTCGACCCGGGCCGTACGGCGCCGCGCCGGTTGGCGATGAAGGTGTGGCACATCTCCGTCGAGCCGATGCCATCGAGGATCTCCAAACCGAACTTCTCCCGCCACCGCTCGTAGAGCGCCTTCGGGAGCGGCTCGCCCGCCGACAGACAGAGCCGCACGGAGCTCAAATCGTAGCGGCGCTCCGCGTCCGGGACCTGTAGCAGCGCGGCGAACGCCGTCGGGACCGCGAAGAAGAGCGTCGGGCGCTCGCGGGCGATGACCTCAAACACGCGCGTCGGCTCGGGCCGTCCGGGGTAGAGCACGGTCGCGGCGCCGACGTGAAACGGGAAGTAGAGGGCATTGCCCAAGCCGTAGGCGAAGAACAGCTTCGCGACGGAAAAGGTGCGGTCCTCGGGCCCGATCTCGAGCACGTGACGGCCATAGCCCTCGCAGCACACCACCATGTCGTGGTGCAGATGCACCGCCGCCTTCGGGGTGCCGGTCGTGCCGGACGTGTAGAGCCAGAAGGCGACATCGTCTTTCGTGGTCGCCGCTGCCTCGAGCTCCGGTGCCGCGCCAGCCATGAGGTCCGCGAGGGCCAGCCCGCCCGCCGGGACCGTGACGCCCGCCACCACGAGGTGGCGGAGGCATCGCAGGCGGCCTTGCAAGCCCGCAATCGTGGGCGCGAACGCCTCACCGACGATCGCGACCAGGGCGCGGCTGTCGTTCAGGATGTACTCGTAGTCGCGCGCCGTGAGCAACGTGTTCGTGGGGATCGGAACGGCGCCGATCTTCAGCGCCCCCCAGAAGGCGGCGACAAACTCCGGGCCATCGGGTAGGAGCAGCACCACCCGCTGCTCCATCCCCACGCCCAACCGCTGGAGGGCGTTTCCCACGCGGTTCGTGCTGAGGGCGACGTCGCCGTAGGTGAGGTCGCGCCCGCCGTGCTTGAGGGCGAGCCGACCGGCCCGGCCTTCCTTAATATGTCGGTCCACGAACCACACGGCGGCGTTGAAGTCACGCGGGAGCGCGTCGGCCGAGGGTGGACGCATGGCCATGGGGCGATGTTACGCGAGGTCGCGGGCGCGTCAAGCTCGCGCCGTCCACGCGATCCTCCTATGTTCGCGTAGCCCGATGATCCCGTCGCTCTGCTGCTCCCTGGCCACGGTGCTGCGCCTCGCGGGCGCCCCGCTTGGAGCGGTGGCGGCGCCCGCGGTCGCGGTCGAGCCCCAGGATTCGGCGCAGCGGGTCGAGGCCGCGCGACAGGCCCAGCGGACGTTCGAGGTGACGCGTCGCTTCAACCTGCCCCAAGGCGCGGGAAGCTCGAGCGGGCGGTGTGACACGCGGATCGGCCGGTTCTGTTACTGGCCGGACGAGCCGGGCGACTCGGGGCCGGCAGAACCGGCGCGCATCAGCCAGGCGCGCGATCGGCTGGTCGCGGCGCTCGACAGCGCGGCCGCGCTCCTGCCCGGGGATCCGTGGATCGCGGGACAGCGCGTGCGCTACCTGCTCGATGCCCGGCGACCGGGGCCGGCCCTGGCCGCCGCGCAGCATTGCCGAGCCGCGGCGTGGTGGTGCGCGGCGCTCGTGGGTCTCGCGCTCCACAGTGCCGCCGACTTCGCGGGCGCGGACTCGAGCTTCGCGCGCGCCCTGCGCGCCATGCCGCCCGCCGAGCGGTGTCGCTGGACCGACATCTCGCCCTTGCTCGACGGCGCGGTGCGGCGCGAGTACGAGCGCTCGAGCTGCGAGGCGCGGCAGGCACTCACCGACCGGTGGTGGTGGCTCGCCACGCCCCTGTTCTCCAGGCGCGGCAACGACCGCCGCAGCGAGCACTTCGCGCGCGTGGCGTGGGCCGCGATCCTGCAGGATGGCGCCAACCCCTTCGGCCTAGGATGGGCCGACGACCTCCGCGAATTGCTGATCCGGTACGGGGTGCCGACGCGCTGGAGCGCCAATCGTTCGGCGTCCACGCCGGACGACCCCGGGATCGTGGGCCACGACCGCGAACCGGGGTTTCAGTTTGGGCCCTCCCCTCACGCCCTCGCCGCCCCCGGGAATGCCCGCCCCGCCGACTGGAACCTGACGGCCCTCCAGGCGCGCGAGCAGTACGCGCCGCCGTACGCCGCGCGGTTCGTAACGCTCCCGCACCAGGTCGCCGTGTTCCACCATGGCGACTCCGCGGTCGTCGTCGCGGCCTACGATCCGTCACCCGACACCGTGTTCGCAGCGCGGGCGATCGAGGCCGCGCTCGTGCTGGCGCGCGAGGACGCGCCGCTCGTGGCGGCGCGCCACGACGTGGTGGCGCACGGACGGGATGTCTTGGTGGCCGCGGCACCCTGGGGGCCGCTCCTCGTCAGCCTCGAGGTCGTGGCCGCCCCCGAGCGGTCGGTCGGCCGCGTGCGCTGTGGGCTGCGGTGGGATGACGCCGGCGGCAAGCAGCGGACCGGGCGGGTGTCGCTCTCAGACATCCTGCTGTTCGATCCTCCCACGATGCTGCCGGCAAGTCTCGCCGGGGCTGGGCCCCTCGCCTACGGCTCGGACCGTGTGCCCCAGGCGAAGCGGCTTGGGCTGTTCTGGGAGGTGTATGGGCTCGATCCGGGGGGCGAGGCGATCACCGCCACGCTGGCGCTGACGGCGGAGCGGCGTGGTTGGGTGCGCCGGGTGGCCGAATCCGTCGGCCTCGTCGCCCGGCGGCGCGCCGTCCAGCTCCGCTGGGTCGAGGTGCCGAGCGCGCTCGCGGGCGTCGCGTCCCGGGCGCTGGCGCTCGACCTCGGCGGGGTCACGCCGGGCCGTTATCGGATCGAGCTCACCGTGGCGCCGGGGGACCAGGATCCGCTGACGGCGACCCGCCAGATCGAGGTGGTCGAGCGCTGACGACGCGAGGCGCTCCCTCTGAACACGGCGCTCCTCACTCCGACGTGGCGTCGCCGGTCGGTCGCAGGTACAGCCGCTTCGGGTCGAGGACCTCCCGCAGCACCGCGAGCTCGTGCACGCTCGGGGGCGGGACCGCCGCGAGCTCGGCCCGACGCCCGAGCGCCCAGCCAACGCCCGCCTGCACGGCGGCGGGGTCAACGCCGGGGTACAGTCCCGCCAGCGTCATCTCACCCGTCGCCTCGTCGGCTTCGAGTATCGCCTTGTCGGTGATCACCTTCACCGGCCCCGCTCCGGGGATCCCGAGCTCGCGCCGGTGCTTGCCCTCGGGACGCTGGCCGGGGCTGGTGACGAAGTCAACGCGCTCGGGGAAGGCCCGGCGGTCGAGGTGGGCCACGATCAGCGTGCGCTGGGCATGGATCGCGATCTCGGCCGCGCCGCCGCTCCCCGGAAGACGGACGCGCGGTCGCTGATAGGGGCCAATCACCGTGGTATTGATGTTGCCGTAGCGGTCCACCTGGGCGCCACCGAGGAAGCCCACCTGGATCCGGCCGTTCTGGAGGATCAGCTGGAACACGTCGGCCATGCCGCACACCATGAGCGACCCGGTGACGAGCGCGGGATCGCCGATCGAGACGGGGAGCCGCGCCGGCACGGCGCCCACGGCTCCCGACTCGTAGATGAGCACGAGGGCCGGTGCGTGGGTGGCCCGCGCGAGGTTGGCGGCGAGGTTGGGAAGTCCGATCCCGACAAACACGATCTCTCCGTCGGCCAGCTCGCGGGCCGCGACCGCCGCCATCATCTCGGCGGGCGTGTAGCCGCCCTCAGAAGCCGTAGTTCACCCCGCTCGCGTAGCGCGGCTTCGCTCTGAGCCGCTCCCGGAGGCCGGGGAGCTTGCTCAGGTACGCCGCGCGATTCGGGACCGCTCGCACGTACTCGTCGAGGTAGTGCGCGAGCTGGGCCGGATCGCGCGAGATGTGCTCCCACGCCACGTAGAAATCGTTGTCGCGGTCGTAGTACCCTTGCGCGTAGGAGGGATGGGCGCCCCAGGGCTCGACCACGACGGCGTCCACGATCATCCCCGGGATCACCGTGCGATTCGGGTCGGAGCGGATCACCCGCTCGTCGACCAGCTCCTCCACTACGACGATCACGCGCCGCGAGGCGAACGCCGCCTCTCGCTGGACGCCGAGCAGTCCCCAGATCTGGGTGTTGCCCTCGGCGTCGGCACGCTGGGCGTGGACGATCGTGACATCGGGGTTGAGGGCGGGCACGGTGGCGAGGTGCTCCCCGGTGTAGGGGCAGGTGACGCTGCGGATGCGGTCGTTGACGCGCGGCAGATCGGTGCCCGTGTAATTACGCAGGGGCCAAAAGGGCAGCCGCGCGGCACCGGCCGAGAACCGCCCCACCATCCCGAAGTGGGAGTATTCCTCGATCTCGAGGGGCGGCGCTCCCTTCCCATCGACGGCACGCCGGAAGGCGTGCAGCGACCCGACGCCCGGGTTGCCCGCCCACGAGAACACCAGCTTGCGGGCGCACCCGGCCGCGATCAGCTGGTCATAGATCAGGTCCGGCGTGAGGCGGGCGAGGGTGAGGTCACGGCGCCCTTGGCGGATCAGTTCGTGGGCGGCGGCGAAGCAGATGAGGTGGGTGAACCCTTCGATGACCACGCAGTCGCCATCGTGCACGAAGGCGGCCACTGCCGTCTCCATGGACCGCACTTTGGTCACGCGATTTCGCTGAGGCAGTCGTCGATGATCGCGAGCGCGATATCCACGTCGTACTCGTCCACCACGAGCGGGGGGGCGAGGCGGAGCGCGCTCTTCCCCGCTCCGAGCAGGAGCAGCCCGCGCCGGAACGCCCGCTCCACGAGCTGGCGCGGCAGCTCGGGCGCCGGCTCCCGCGTGGCGCGGTCCTTCACGAATTCGATGCCGATCATGAGCCCGCGGCCGCGCACGTCGCCGATCGACCGGTATTTCTCCTGCAGCCGCTCGGCGCCCGCGAGCAGGCGCGCGCCGAGGCGGGGCACCTCGGGCAGCAGCTCCCGTTGCACCACGTCGAGCGTTGCCAGCGCCGCGGCGCAGCACACCGGATTGCCGCCGAACGTGCTGCCGTGGGCGCCGGGCGGCCACTTCATCACCGCTTCCGTGGCGATGATCGCGCCGATCGGCATGCCGCTCCCGAGCCCCTTGGCCGCGAGCACCACGTCGGGCTCGATCCCCTCATATTCGCAGGCGAACATCTTCCCGGTGCGCCCGATGCCGCTCTGCACCTCGTCACACACCAGTAGGATGCCGTGCCGGTCGCACAGCTCGCGCAGTGCCTGGAGGTAGCCCGGGGGCGGGACGATGTAGCCGCCTTCGCCCTGAATCGGCTCGACGAAAATGGCTGCGACGCTCTGGGGATCGAGCCGCCTCGCGAACAGGTCATCCTCGATCGATGCGACACACCGCATGGTGCACGCCGGCGCGCCGCGGCAGAAGTCGCACCGATAGCGGTAGCCGTAGGGGACGTGGTACACCTCGGGCAGGAACGGCGCGAACCCGGCGCGCTGCACCGCTTTGCTGGCGGTGAGGCTCAGGCCACCCATGGTGCGGCCGTGAAACGCACCGCTAAACGCCACGAGGGCCGGTCGGCCGGTCGACTGTCGCACCAGCTTGATCGCGCCCTCCACCGCCTCGGTTCCCGAGTTCGCGAGGAACACCCGCTTCTTGCTCGGGCCCGGCGCCACCGTGGCCAGGCGTTCGCACAAGGCCGCGAAGCTTTCATAGTAGAAGTCGCTGCCGCAGATGTGGAGGAACCGCGCCGCCGCGTCCTGCACGGCGCGCACGACGGCCGGGTGGCCGTGCCCAGTCGAGCACACGGCAATCCCGCCCATGAAATCCAAATAGCGGTTCCCGTCCACGTCCTCGACCACCGCGCGCTCGCCGCGGGCAATGACGAGGGGGTACTCCTTGGGATAGGACGTGGACGCCCAGTGGTTCTGGCGCTCCACGATCGCCTTGGCCTTGGGGCCGGGTGGCGGGGCGACGATGCGGGGATAGTCCCGCGCGGTCTGGGGCCGCGGCACGGCGCTCATCCCGCGTCCTCGATCACGGTTCGGCTCTGCTCCCGCATGAACTGCGCGACGTAGTACGGGCCGCACCCGCCCTTGCCCGTCGATCCCGATCCCTTCCAGCCCGTGAACGGCTGGGCCCCCGGCCAGGCGCCCGTGGTGGCGCCGGTGCGCTTGTTCGCGTAACACACGCCCGCCTCGACCTCGTCGAAGAACCGTTCGATCTCCTCGGCCCGCCGCGAAAAGATCCCGGCCGTCAGCCCGTACTCCACCCGGTTGGTCTCGGCGATCGCCTGGTCCAGCCCCGACACGACGCCGATCGCGAGCAGGGGCACAAACAGCTCGTCGGCGAAGAGCGAGGACGCGAGCGGCAGCTCCGAGATCGTGGGCGCGACGAAGTGGCCACGGTCGAACGGCGTGCCGCGCAGCCGGCCGCCGCCCAGCAAGATCGTACCCTCCCGTCGCGCCTGCGCGACCGCCAGCTCGAAGCGGGCCACGGCCGCCGCGCTGATGACGGGTCCGAAGACGACATCGCGGACCGTTGGGTCTCCGATCTTGAGCGCCCGGGTCTGCGCGATGAGCCGCTCGACGAACGGCGCCCTGACCGCGTGGTGCACGTACACGCGCGACGTCGCGCTGCACTTCTGATTCTGGAGCCCGAAGGCGGAGCGGGCCACGCCCTCGGCGGCGGCGTCGAGATCGGCCGTGTCGAGCACCAGCGTCGCGTTCTTGCCACCCATCTCGAGCAGGCATGGCTTCACCCGCCCGCCGGAAAGCCCGTGGTAAATGCGCATCCCCACCGCGTTCGAACCCGTGAAGACCACGCCGTCCACGCCCGGGTGGCGCCACAGCGCTTCGCCCGCCTGCTCGCCCGTCCCCGAGAGGTAGTTGAAGACGCCCGCCGGCAGGCCGGCGTCGCGGTACACCTCGTACAGCTTGAGCCCCGTCCAGGGCGCGTCCTCGGCCGGCTTGTAGACGACCGTGTTCCCGGCGATGAGTGCCGCCGCGGACATGCCGGTCGACAGCGCGAGCGGGAAGTTGAAGGGGGCGATGCAGGCGAACACGCCGTAGGGGCGCAGCACGTCGGTGTTCCGCTCCACCGGGGTGACCTGGGCCATCGGTCGCACAAACCCCGCGGCCTGCTCCAGTTCCTGGCAGTAGTAGTCGATCAGATCGGCCGACTCTTCGGCGTCGCCCATCGACTCGAGTCGGCTCTTGCCGACCTCGAGGCTCATGAGGGCGGCGAGCTCGAATTTGCGCTGGCGGATGAGTCCCGCGGCCGTGCGGAGCGTCGCCACGCGGTCGCGCCAGCCGCGGTGTTCCCACGCGCGCTGGGCCCGCCGGGCCGCCGCCACGGCGCGGTCGACCTCGGGTGCCGCCCCCCCGGCAAACCGACCGAGCACCACGCTCGTGTCGCTGGGCGACGTGTCCACGATGGGCGCGGCCGCGGCGGGAACCGCCTCCCCTCCGATGTAAAGGGGATAGTCACCGCCCAGCTGGGCCGTGACGCGGACCAACGCCGCGTCGAACTGGTGGTGGAACAGTTCCCAATCGACGTTCGCCGAGGTGTAGGTGACCTTGGAGGGCGCCGGAGCGGTCGTGGTCATGCGCGCCTCCTCACTTCGCCGCCATATTCACGCGCTCGAGCGTGTGCTCGAGCGCCTCGGCAAACCGCGCGACCAGCTCGTCGATCTCGCGCTCGGTGATGATGAACGGGGGGGCGATCATCGCCAAGTCGCCGTTCTCCCCATCCGCATGACCGACGTTGGGCCACACCACGAGGCCGGCCGCCTGGGCGGCCTCGGTGAACGTTTCGGCGAACTTCGCCGCGCGGGGCAGCGGTGCCCGTGTCGTCTTGTCCTCGACGAACTCGACGCCCGCGAGCAAACCGCGCCCCCGGACGTCGCCCACGTGCGGCAGGTCCGCGAGCGTCTGGAGCCGGCGCTGCAGCGTGACGCCGACGTCCCGGGCGCGCTCCACCAAATGCCGGGCCTTGAGCTGTCGCACGGCTGCGAGGCCGGCCGCGCATGCGACCGGATGGTGCGAGAACGTTTGGGCGTGCAGGAAGCTGCCCGAGCCGTTCGCGATAACGTCGAGAATGCGTTCGGGGGCAGCGAGCGCCGACAGCGCTGCGTACCCGCCCGAGATCCCCTTCCCGAGTGTCATGAGGTCGGGCGTCACGCCATACGGCTCGATCGCCCACCACGTGCCGGTGCGGCCGGCACCGCACAGGATCTCATCCGCGATGAACAGCACCTCGTGGCGGTCGCAGATCGCACGAATCCGCGTGAAGTAGTCCGGCCGCGGCGTCGAGGCGCCGGTGGAGGACCCGCCGACCGGCTCTGCGATGAACGCCGCCACGTGCTCGGGCCCGACGCGCAGGATCGCCTCCTCGAGCGCCGCCCCGCTGCACCCCGGGCAGGCGGCATCCTGCCCGCGGCAGGGGCAGCGGTAGGGATAGGCCGCCGGGATGCGGTGGACGTCGACCAACCACTCGCGGTAAAACGTCTTGTAGTGCTCGCGCGCCGACGCCGAGAGCGCGAGTAGGGTGTTGCCGTGATAGGAGGGGGCCAGCGCGATGATCTCATGCTTGCGGGGACGCCCTCGCTCCACCCAGTACTGGCGCGCGAGCTTCAGCGCTGCCTCGACCGCTTCGGAGCCGGACGAAAGGAAATACAGCTTGTCGAGATCCCCGGGGAGCGTGGCAGCCAGCTCGGCCGCGAGCGCCTCGACGGCCTCATGCGTGAACGCGGTGGCGGAGAGATAGCCGAACTGCCCGGCCTGGCCTGTCAGGGCGGCGGCGATGTCCGGGCTCGTGTGGCCGAGGTTCGCGACGAACGCGCCCCCCGCGGCGTCGAGGTAGCGATGCCCCTGATCGTCGTACAGCCAGCACCCCTCACCCCGCACGATGCGGGGAAAGGGGCGCCCCAGCTTGCGGTAGAAGACGTGACCCTCGGGATACCGGTACGTGCTCATCCCCCCCCGCCTGGCGGCGACCCGGCGCCAAGTTACGCGGGGCCGCGCGACTCGGCTAGAACGCTACACCTCGGGCCCGTGGCCGGGGGCGATCGCCGCCCGCTCGCCGCTCGGGCCCCAGGGGCGTACCTTAGGCGAGCCTTTCGACCGAGACCGCCCATGACCCAGCTCGTGCGCCTGCTGCTCACCGTGCTGCTCTGCCCCGCCCTGTCGGCCGTCGCACAAACCGGCAGCGTCCTGCCGAACGACAACCTCGTCACTGACGGCATCCCGTCGGTCCCCGCAGCGATCGCCGAAGCGGCGCGGCGCTACGGGGAGGAGCGCTCCGCCGGATTCTGGGACTGGCACCCGACGCGGCGCGAGATGATCATCGGCACGCGGTTTGGCGACGCGCCGCAGGTCCACCGCGTCACGGTCCCGGGCGGGGCGCGCACCCAGCTCACGTTCTTCCCCGACCCCGTCTCCGAAGCGTCCTACCAGCCGACGGCCGGCCGCTACGTTGTGCTCACGAAGGACGTGGGGGGCGCCGAGTTCTTCCAGAAGTATCGGTACGATATCGCCACGGGCGAGACCACGCTGCTGACGAACGGGACGTCGCGCAACATCGGCGGCGCGTGGTCGCACGCCGGCGACCGCTACGCCTACATGTCGACGCAGCGCACGGGGCGCGATCTCGATCTCTGGGTGGTGGACCCCTCCAGCCCCGGATCGAACCGGATGGTGCTCCCCCTCGAGGGCGGGGGCTACGCGCCGACCGATTGGGCCCCCGACGACCGCCACATCGTGTTGCTGCAGAGCGTTTCGGTCAATGAGAGCCATGTGTGGCTCGTGGACGTCAACCGGGGCGAGAAGACCCTCGTCACCGCGCCCGTGGGCGCGGACACGGTCGCCTACGGCGCCCCGCGCTTCGGCCGCGACGGCGCCGGTCTCTACCTCACGACGGACCT
>DATBBW010000179.1:0-14861 GCA_036270795.1 Gemmatimonadales bacterium
ACGGCCCCGAACATCGTGAGCGCCGCCGTGAAGGGCAGCGAGCAGGCGATCAGCAACGCCGCCGTTTCCGCCGTCGGGACCAGACGCGCCGGCAGCCGGAGCAGGGCGTGGGCAATCCAGCCGCGACCGAGCGCGAGCACCACCACCGAGAGCACGGCGACGGTCGCGTAGACCGCGGCGGCATTGTTCACGAGCGACTCGATCTCGGCTCGCTCGCGCTCGGGATCGTGCTCCGCGATGTGTTTGATGAGGGAGTAGCTCAAGCCAAGGTCGAGCGCGGTCGCGTAGCCCAAGAAGAGAAACAGCAGCGTGTACAGCCCGTATTGCTCGGCCCCGAGGCCCAGCGCAATGATGGGCGTCGTCGCGAAGGCGACCACGCCCGCGAGCACTTGCCCGCCCACCAGCAGGCCGGCCTGCGGTACGATGCCGGGCCGCGCTGGCCCGCCGACGGCTCGGAGGCTCATGCCGGTAGCGCTTCGCGAGCTCTCACGGCGCGACTCGAAGGCCCGCTTCGACGACGGTGAGCGCGCCCACATGACCGGTCACGTACGGCGTGCTCATCTCGTTGAGCTGGTGGGTCTCGAGCCGGACTTCGGCGATGGCCGAGCGGCTCACGCGGGCATCGAACCCGACGCCGGCGAGCCAGAAGAAGCTGGTGTGGTACACGATATGGCGGCGGTCGTCCGACTTGATCCGGAACGCGCCGCCACCGAAGGCCAGGAGGGGGACGACGGCGCGGTCCGGGGCGAGGGCATACTCCGCGCGCACGTACCCTTGCGTCAGCGCGACCGAGACTTCGCGCGCCGCCGAATCGGCCTTGAGGGAGCCAAACCCGCCAGTAAGTTCGAGCCTCAAGCGCGGGCTGAGCGCGTGTCCCGCGAACAGCTCCCCGCGCACCCCCGGCCGCCCCTGGATGTAGGGCAGCGGCTTGTAGGCATAGCTGAAGCCCGTCCAACTACCGCGCGCGCCGAGCACCCAGCCCTCGGGGAGCGTCACCGGGAGCGCTACCTGCAGCGCCACGCGCGTCTCGAGCCCAGAGCCGCGCACTTCGACCTGCCCCGCCCCGCTAGCGCGTGGCTCGATCGTCACGACCCCCTGCGCGCCCGCCGCCGATGCTCCTCGCAGCCGAATCGTCGGCCCACTGGCGACGGCCGTGAACGGTGTGAGCGCCGTCTCGTTCCCGTAGGTGTCGCGCGCCACGACCCGCAGCACCACCGCATCCCGCGAACGCACGGGCACGGGGCCCGTCACGGCGACCCCGTCCCGCTCGACGACGAGCTCGGTGGCCGGACCCGGATCGGCATGCACGGTCGCCGTCCGGGTGAGCGTCCCGACTTTGGCCGTTACGATCACCGGCCCCGCGTGCCTCCCCAACGTCACCCGCACGCGGACCGCCCCGCTCGAATCGCTCGTCGCGGCGGCCGGGGCCAGCTCCGCCCCACTCACCGCAAACTCCACCAGCTGCCCCGCGAGCGGCGCGCCCGTCGTGTCGTGCGCCTCGAGGACGAGCGGCTGTTCGAGCCGCGTGCCTACCGGGCCATGCTGCTCTAGGCCCCGAGTGAACTGGGTACCCTGGTCCGACAGGACGAGCGGTTGGAGCGTGATCGCGAGGGACCCGACCCGCATACCACGGACGAATACGCCGACCTCTCCAGCGCGCCGCACCATCGTCGCCGGCAGCGCGAACGTCGCCTGCCCCTGGGTATCGGTGGTGCGCGAGGGCTGCGTGCCGGCCAAGGCCCCCGTCAACGGCCTCAGCTCGAGCGGTGCGCCGACCACGCGGTTGCCGTACCCATCCGTGACCGTGATCGTCACCGTGCCACCAATCGGGCTCAGCGCGGCGGGCACCACTACGGCGCGCGCCGCCCGCGTCGCCGTCGTGATCAAATCGATCTGACCCGCCGGGCCGATCGGCTGGCCGTTGGAAAAGGCGAGCGTGAGCCGATACGTGCCCGCTGTCGTGCCCGCGGGGATCCCAAAGCTCGCGAATCCTCGGGCGTTGGTGACCGCCACGGGGTCTTGGGCGAGGCTGCCGGGGATGGCGCTGACGCCGCGCAAGAGCAGTTGCACGCCTGGCTGCGGGGTGGCCCCGCGTAACAGGCGCACCAGCACGTCGGCCCCAGTTCCCGCCTCCGCCGCCACTCTCGGCGCGACGATCACCCGCAGGCCCGCGGCCTCCCTGGGCGGGGCGGCCGGCCCCGCCCGCTTCGCCGCCCCCGCCGCCCCCGCCGCCCTTGCCGGCCCCGCCGGCCCCGCCGGCCCCCGGCCGAGGCGGGTCCGCACGCACTGATCCAAGGCAGCGAGTACCGTGTCGTCGGCACCCGCCGCCCGCAGATCCGCGCGGTCGCGCTCGGTCGGCCGAAACGTGACGCAGTTGCGGCCCACCAGCGCCACGATGTCGGACTTCGTGAGCGCTCCGGTCGCGAGGACGCGCACCAAGTCGGCCTTGCCGAGCGGCTCCGTGCCCTGGGCGCGCACGGCGCCTGTCGGGAGCAACCCGAGCCCGACGGCGAGGACGACCGCGCGTCGCCGCATGGCGTCAGGGCCGCCGACAGCCCGTGCGCTCAAAATCATGCTCCACCGCGGTGACGTCGTTCGCGAGGCCTTGGTCGGTGCGCTGTTGCGTCGTGTCCGCAGCAACCGCGCCACGCCACCGCGCCACGCTGTACTGCACCCACTTAGCATCCACGTCGGCGAGCCCCCGGCCCAGATCGTCGCAGGTCATCTGGCGGTTGGCGAAGAGGGTCGCCCGACCCCGGTACGCCGCGATCGCCTGGCCGACGGGCTCGGGCGAGACAGCGGTGGGGATCGCGGCCGGTGCCGGTGCGCGCGCGGGCGCCGGGTCGTCTGGGGGGATGATCGCCAGCGCACTACTCAGCACGAACCACACACCGAACGCTGCCGGACCCACAAGCAGGGAGACCCCGAGCACGCGCAGCCAGCGGCGCCGCTGACGCGGGGGAGCACGCCCCGTGGCGGGATCGTCGTCGTCGTCGTCGTCCGTGTCGAACGCATCGGGCGGGATGTACGCCAGGGTGGGCGAGTGCCGCGTGCCCCGCGGCGGCGTGGGTCGCCGGGCCGTCAGGTCGGCGGGCCGCGGAACTAGCCCGATATGGGTCGCGGGCCCCTCGACGGGGTCAGGCGACTGATAGTTGCTCCAGGACATCGTGGACCGTCTCCTGCCACTCGGATCGCCGCGCTCGTCCAGCAGCTCGTAGAACGGCAGGTAGGGAACAGGTGCGGTGGCGTCGCTCGGCGGGCGAAAGAAGCCTGCTTCGGTCTTGTCGCCCATTGCCAACACGAGCGCCACATCCCAGGGGCGCTGGAAATACCGGGTGTGCACCGCACGGTCGCCGGCCGCGAGCGTGGGGGCACCGCGGGGATGACTGTGATACCATCCGACGAGCTCTCGCCCGCTGGGGCGCAGCAGGCGCCGGACCGCGACGAGGGCGTGTGCGACCACGGACGCGCAGGCATCACCGACGATCACCTGCGGCATCCGCACCCCGTTGTCGACCACGAGGAACGGGAGCCCGGTATGCGGGCATTGAAGCGCACGCCCCACCAGGAAGCCAAGGAGGCCCTGCTCGCGGGCCGAGCCGAGGTGGTCCTCGATGGCGGCGATCACCGACTGTCCGATGAAGATCGGGTACGGATCGGTCTCCGGACGAGCCAACTCCGCCGCCGGTCGCCACAGCACCGACGCGGCGACGGGCATGGGTTGCTCGGGCAAACGGGCTGCACTGCGGCCTGAGTCCACGACCGACTCGCCGGAAGGTGGATCAGCGGTCATGCGCCTCCCCTTCTTTTCAGATTCCCTTAGTCGGCACCGCCTCAAGGGGCTGCAAAGTTGGGGCCTTCGCCGGGGCCGTTGTCCCATCCTGCACGCGCACCGCAACATGTTGCCGCGCCGGAGATTGGCGGGTCGGCAGCCGTGGCGGCCAAGCCCGCAGCCGCCTTGTCGGCTGGGGAGTGTTGCCACCCCGCCACAGTTAGGGTCGGATGCCCAGAACGGGGGGCGAGATTCCGTCCCGCTCGGCGGCCCGGCGCAGCGCATCGCCGAGGTCCGGGGCTCGCTCCCCCCATTTTTAAACTCCCCGGAAGATTAGAGCGTCTGGGTCCATTCGGAGTTGCGGAGCGAGCTTCGGCCACTGACGCTTGCCGATCTTCTTTACAAAGTCCTCGCCCCCGACTTTCCTGGCGAGCGTGATTCTGTGCGGGTCCAGGCTCGTCGGATACGAGCACACACTTGCAACGTCGTAAAGGGGCGCGAGGCGGACGCTGCCGCCTGCTCCGATACGAACGGAGAAATTTTTCGCATGCCCGTCAGTGCCTGCGATCAGCCAGTCCTTGGGCGAGCGCGCCGACCACCTTGGAAACGTCCTCTTCGGGGGGAAGCGCGTGAGTAGTCGCGTAACAGCTCGACTATGGAGTCTACTCCTGGACCGCACTCATTCTCGTACTTCCGGGCGGGAGGCACGCCGAGAGCCTGGCACACATCCTCTTGATGGACCCGCACCTAGAGCCGGTCTCCCGCCGGAACACGGTTAGGACACGCGATCCAGCAAAACCTTCGTCAAAAAGAACGCCAGCGCCCCCGCGAAGAACGCCGCGGGGAGTTTCCAGCCGCGCTTCCCCTGAAACTCGGGTACCAGATTCGACGCCGCCACGTACAGCGTCACCCCGGCCGACAGCGCCAGCCCGTGCTGCACCAGAAAGCCGACCCGGTCGGTGAGCAGCACGCCGGCGAGCGTCGCTCCGCCGAGCAGGGCGGCGGCGCCGACCGCCTGGTCCGGCGAGCGGCCCCCCGCCAGCATCAGGCTCGCAATCGTCACGCCTTCGGGCAGCTTGTGGAGCACGATCGCGACGAACACCATCACGCCGAGCGCCGGACGCACGAGGAACGCGCTCGCGATCGCCACGCCGTCGAAGAAGGTATGCAACAGCAGCCCCACGAGCGCCGACGTGCCGGCGAGCCGCTGCACCGCATGCGTCTCCACCCCGAAGTGGAAGTGCGGGGTGAGGGTGTGTTGGGTCAGGTGCACCGCGAGATAGCCGGCCAGGACGAGGGCGGGCGCGGCCGGTCCTGAGCGCGCGAACGCTTCGGGGAGCAACTCGACGATCCCGATGGCCAGCATGAACCCGGCCCCGAACGCGATGAAGTGCTCGATCAGGACCAGCTCGCGCGCCGCGCGCCGCGTCACCGCGAGCGCGCCCAGCACGTTCCCGCTGGCGGCGATCAGGGCGTAGACGAGCGCGTTAGACACGAGCGAGAAGGTACGCCTTCGTGTTGCGGGTCGGGTCCTCGAGCACCTCGGCGAGGAGCCGGGCGAGCGTTTCACCCACCTCGGGCCCGGGACGCACGCCGGCCGCCATCAGGTCTTTCCCGTCCACGGCCAGATCCTTCACGCCCAGGGGATCCCGAGCGTCGCGGATCGCCTGCACGACCTTGGCGAGGGGCCGGGGGCACGCCGGCAGCACGAGGAGGTCAGCGGCGGCGTCGCCCACTTGGGCAAGCCAGCGCCGGACCGCGGGGAGGTGCTTTGGGTCGGGGTACTGGTCCCGCCAGGCGCCGATCGCGCGGCCGCGCTCGATGTCCTTGTTGGAGCACTTGAGCCGGGTGAGCAGGGACGCCGGGTCGCGCGCCAGGTAGGCGGTGATCAAGACGGGGTCGCGTGGCAACTGGTCGAGCGCCCCCTTACTCCCCCGCCGCCCCGTGCCCGGCACCGAGTCCGCCGCTCCCGCGAGCTCGGGCAGCCAGATGCGCGCGGCCCCGATGTCGCGCCACAGCGTCACGAGCCGTGACACGCGCACGGCGGTCTGGATCCCCTTGAACCACTCCTCGCGCACCCGCTCGGCCGAGAGCTGCGCCAGCCCCTGCACGTTGGCCTTGGCGGCCTCGAGCGTGTGCGGATGGATCTTGAACTCGAAGCGGGCGCTGAACCGTAACGCCCGGAGAATCCGCAGGTAGTCCTCCTGGAAGCGCCAGTTGGGATCGCCCACGGAGCGGATCAGCTTGTGCGTCAGGTCCGCGGCCCCTTGGAAGGGATCGCGCCAGTCGTGTTTGATGGGGTGGTACGCGATCGCGTTGATCGTGAAGTCGCGCCGCGCCAGGTCGTCCATCAACGACACGCCGAAGCGGACCACGGCGTGGCGCCCGTCGGTCTCGATGTCCTTGCGGAAGGTGGTGACCTCGTGCGGGCGGTTCGCCTTGTCCAGCACGGCGACGGTCCCGTGCTCGATGCCCACCGGAACGGTGCGCTTGAACAGGCGGCGCACGTCGGCCGGCGGCGCCGCGGTCGTGAGGTCGAAGTCGTGGTTCTTTAAGCTGAGCAGGTTGTCGCGGATCGCGCCGCCGACGCACCAGGTCTCGAAGCCCGCCTCTTCGAGGGTGCGCGCGATCTGCACGACCTCGGGCGGGATCGGGAGGCGGGCGGGGAAGCTCAACGCACCGGACGCGCCCGGGGGCGACCCCGCCCCCGGCCCGGCCGGGGAGCGCGCCCGGGCGCGGCGCCGTTCGGGAGCCCGCTCCTCAACCACACAACACGCTCCCGCCATTCACGTTCAAGATCTCTCCCGTGATGTGGCGCGCCAGCGGGGAGCACAGGAACACGATCGGACCCGCCACGTCCTCGGCACTCGCGACGCGGCCGAGCGGGATGGCGCGCTCGATCGCGCGCCGCCCCGCGCCACCGTCGGCTGCATAGGGCTGCTCGGACATTTCCGTATCGACCCACCCCGGAGCGACCGCGTTGACGGTAATGCCCCGCGGCGCCAGCTCGATGGCGAGCGACTTGGTGAACGCGATGAGCGCGCCCTTGGTGGCGGCGTAGTCGGCGTGGAAGGCTTCCCCGCGCTGGCCCGCGGTGGAGGAGACTAGGACGATCTTGCCGTCGTGAGAGAGGAGCGGGATGGCCGCGCGGCACACGTAGAGGACGGCATCGAGATTGGCGCGCAGCGTGGCCCGCCACTGCGCGTCGGATAACTCGGCGACCGGGACATCGTCCGGCGGCCAGACTCCGTGGTTCACGATCAGCAAGTCGAGTCCGCCCAAGGCGCCGGCCGCCTCGGCCACGGTGCGCCCGGCCGCCACGGGCTCCCCCAGGTCGCCCGCGATCGCCGCCGCGCGAGCGCCCGCCGCGCCACTCTGCTGGAGCAGCCGCACGGTCGCCTCCGCCTCCGCCCGCCGGCTGCGGTAGCCGATCGCGACGCTGGCCCCCGCGCGCGCCAGGAGCAACGCCGTGGCCCGGCCGATGCCGCGGCTGCCCCCGGTGATGAACGCCCGTTTCCCCGCAAGGTCAAGCACGCAGGCGGTCTTCCACCATGCTGCAGATGAGGTGCTCGACGGCGAGATGAATCTCCTGGATCCGGGCGGTGTCGTCCGACGGCACGACCAGCGCGATCTCGGCGAGCGCCTTGAGCTGCCCCCCGGTCTTCCCGAGGAACGCGATCACGGTCGCGTTGCGGGCCTGCGCGGACTGGGCGGCCCGGATCACGTTGGGGCTCTCGCCGCTCGTGGAGTGCAGGGACACGACGTCCCCCGGGCGGGCGAGGGCTTCCACCTGGCGCGCGAACACCTCGTCGAAGCCCATGTCGTTGGCGCAAGCCGTGAGCAGCGAGGTATCGGTGGTAAGGGCGACGGCACGGAGCGCCGGGCGATTCGACTGGTAGCGCACGACGTATTCCGTCGCGAGGTGCTGCGCGTCCGCGGCGCTGCCGCCGTTGCCCGCGAAGAAAAGCGTCCCCCCGGCGCGCAACGCCGCGGCATAGCGGTCCGCGATGGCGGCGATGGTGTCGGCGTGCTCCTCGGCCACCCGCGCCGCCAGCGCGGCGAGCGCGGCGAGCCCCGCGCGCGCCTGCTCGGCGGGCGTCACCGCGCGGGCTCGGCCACGGCCGAGCGCACGGCCTCGACCATCGCCGTGAGCTCGGCCTGCGCGGCTTCCGCGCCCAGCTCCTCCACCGCGGGGCCGACGACCACGAAGTCGGCGCCCGCCGCGCGGGCCGTGCGGGCCGACGCGGGGGTACGGATCCCGCCCCCCACGAAGAGGAAGAGGGCCGGGACGGCGGCGCGGCAGGCGGCGATCGCGGCGGCCGGCACGGGGCGTGGCGCGCCGCTGCCCGCATCCAGATAAACCGCCTCCATCCCGATCAATTGCGCCGCCTTGGCGTGCGCCGACACCAACTCGGGCTTGTCGGCCGGGAGCGGCCGGGTCTGGCTCACCGCCTCCACGCTCGTCACCCGTCCTCCATCGATCAGGATGTAGCCGGTCGAGAGCGTCGGAACGGGATGCCGCTCGAGGAACGGCACGGCGCGGACGTGTTCTTCGATCAAGTACTGGGCGTTGCGCCCCGAGACGAGCGAGAGGAACAGGACCAGGTCGACCTGATCGGTGAGCTGCTGCGCGGAGCCCGGGAAGAGCAGGAGCGGGAGGTCGGGCGCTGCCTCGCGCATCGCCCGGGCCACGAGCGGCGTGGCGGGCGCCCCGTCGAACGACGAGCCGATCATGAGCCCCGAGACACGGGCGTCCCGGGCGGCCCGCGCCACGCGCTTCGCCGCGGCCGGGGGCGTCCGGCCCGGGTCGACGAGCACGAGAACCCCGGGACGCCGTGGGGCGATGTCTTTCACCAGGCACATTTTGTCACCCGTGCGGCCAGCGCCGCGATTCCTGATACGTCAGCCTCCGCCTGCGCCTCGAACGCGTAGGTCACGAGCGCGTCCGCCGCGAGCAGATCGAGGGCCAGCTCGCGCCCTCCCGCCGACTGCGCCGTTACCCGGGCGAGGAACCGCTGTCCCAGCCACGCGAGCTGGTCGGCGAGCGGGAGGTTCGCCGGGGCGTCGCCCAGGCCGGCGTCGAGGTGGGCCCGGAGCACGGCGGGGGGCGTAGGACGCCGCGCGGCAAGCCAGGCACCGAGCGCTGCCCGCGTCATCGCCCGACCAGGCGGCGCACGATCGCTGGCGTCTGGGCGCGCGCCTCGGAGAGGCGGGCGGGATCGCCGGCGCCCGCCGATGCGAAGTGCGGCCGCCCGCCCCCCTTGCCACCGGACACGGCGGCGATCGCGCCCGCGATCTCTCCCGCCTTCACGCCCTGGGACACCAAGTCGTCGGTCACGGCGACGTAGATGCCGGGGCGCTCGCCGTTCGTGAACAGTACCGAAATGGCGCGCTTATGGCTCGCCCGGAACGCGTCCATCACGAGCCCGACCTGGTCGCGATCGTCGAGATCACTCTGGTCGATGTAGAGCTCGATATCGTCGATGCGTTCGAGTGCGCCTTGCCCCGTCGCCCGCCCCGCCCCGCCGCCCCCGCCCCCGGCACGCCCGCTTTTCAACAGCTCTTCGACGCGCCGCTCGAGCTTCTTGTGCTCCTCGACGAGCTGCTCGACGCGGCGCACCAAGTGCTCCGGCTGGGTCTTCAGCACCGCCGCCGCATGCTCGACCTCCGACTCGAGCTTGCGCACGAGCTCGTAGGCCACGGGGCCCGTCACCGCCTCGACACGGCGCACGCCGGCGGCGGCGCCGGTTTCGTGGGTGAACCGCAACAACGCGATCTCGCCCGTCGCCGGCACGTGCGTCCCGCCGCACAGCTCGACCGAGACGCCTCCCACGTCCACGACGCGCACCACGTCGCCGTACTTCTCGGTAAAGAAGGCCATCGCCCCGGCGGCGATCGCCTGTTGGTACTTCATCTGCCGCGTGCGCACGGGGAGGTTCTGCCAGATCTGCGTGTTCACCGCTTCCTCCACGCGCGCGAGCGTCGGGTCGTCCACCGGCCCGTGGTGCGCGAAGTCGAACCGGAGGCGCTCGGGGGCCACGACGGAGCCCTGCTGGCGCACGTGGGGACCGAGGATCTGGCGCAGCGCCGCGTGCACGAGGTGGGTCGCCGTGTGGTTGCGCTCGATGTTCTTGCGACGCCGCGCGTCCACCTCGGCCACCACCGGCGTGGGCTCGAACTCCGCTTCGAAACGCCCCACGACGGCGCTCGCGCCGTCCACTTTCTCCACGTCCGAGACGTCGAGCTCCCATCCCTCGCCCCGCACCCGCCCAGTGTCGCTCACCTGGCCGCCCGACTCGGCGTAGAAGGGGTTCTCGTGCAGCACCAGCTCCACGCGCTCGCCGGCTTGGCGGAACTTGAGCACGTCGGTCTCCGCGCGCGTGGTGTCGTAGCCGACCCACTTTTGTTTGCCTTTCGGCTTCACGGCCCGCCATTCGCCGGCGTGCTGCACGTGAACGGCCGGGCCCTCTTTGGCGCGCGCGCGCACCTGCTGCGAGCGGGTCCGCTGGCGGGCGAGCTCCTCCTCGAACCCCGACACGTCCACCGACTGGCCGCGCTCGGAAGCGATGAGCTGGGTGAGATCGATCGGGAAGCCATGGGTGTCGTACAGCTTGAACGCCTCGGCGCCCGAGATCGCGGACGTGCCTTTGAGCTGGTCGAGCCGGGCCAGACCGCCTTCGATCGTGTCGAAGAAGCGTTCCTCCTCGGCCCGGGTCACGGTCTCCAAGTGGGCGCGTTTCTGGACCAGCTCCGGGTAGACGCTCCCCATCAGGCCGGCGACGGTGTGGACGAGCGTCACCAGGGTCGGCTCGCGGCGCCCCAAGAGCCAGGCATGGCGCACGGCGCGGCGCAGGATGCGCCGCAAAACATACCCGCGGCCCTCGTTGGAGGGATAGACGCCATCGGCCAGCAGAAAGGCCACGGCGCGGGCGTGGTCGGCGAGCACGCGATAGGACGCCCCGCCGGGGCCGCGGTCGTACGGCTGCCCCACCACCTCTTCCGCCCGTGCGATGATCGGGACGAAGAGGTCGGTATCGAAATTCGACGGCACGCCTTGGAGCACGGCCGCGATCCGTTCGAGGCCGGCGCCGGTGTCGACCGAGGGCGCCGGGAGCGGGACGCGCGAGCCGTCGGCCTGGAGGTCAAATTGCATCAACACGAGATTCCAGATCTCCAGCAGGGCTCCGCTCTCTTGCAGCGCCACGAACTCATCGAGGGTAAGGTTGGCCTTACCCTTCTTCCAATCGCCGATCCCGCGGAGGTCGACGTAGATCTCGGTGTTCGGGCCCGCGGGGCCGGTGTCGGCCATCTGCCAGAAATTGTCCTTGTCGCCGAGCCCGTAGATGCGCTGGTCCGCCACGAACCGCTGCCACAGCCGGCGGGCCTCGGTGTCGGTGTGGTGGACGGTGATGTAGAGTCGATCGGGCGCGATGCCCAGCCAGGGCTGGGCGGTGACCCACTCCCACGCCTGCTCGATCACGACCCGCTTGTACTCATCCCGGTCGGGGTCGCTCGCCGCGCCGAAGCGGAAGTTGCCGAGCATTTCGAAGAACGTATGGTGGCGCGCGGTATGCCCCACCTGCTCCAGGTCGTTGTGCTTCCCACCGGCCCGGACGCATTTCTGACACGTCACGGCAAACTTGGCCGGCCGCAGCTCGAGGCCTTGGAAGACCCGCTTGAACTGCACCATTCCCGCATTGGTGAAGAGGAGCGTGGGGTCGTCCGCCGGGACCAGGGAGGAGCTCGGCAGCTCCAGGTGGTTCCGCGTCTTGAAGAACTCGATGAACTTGCGGCGGATTTCAGCGGAGGTCATCGTGCGTGGGAATATACTGTGCGCCCGGAAGCAACTCAAAGTCTAACTATGACTTACCGCGCGGCCCCGCGACCGCCGGTCAGGTAATGGATGACCAGTCGGAAGGGGCGATCGCCCGCCGTTGGGCGCGACGCATGCCAGCCTCGCGCGCGCTCGACTCCGAACCGTATACCGCCTTGAGCCGCTCCGTCACGTGCGCCGCTTCGCAGTTCGCTACGTACTCGGCGAGCGCGGTCGCGTAGAGCCAGCGGCGCGTAACGCCGCGTGTCCGAGCCAACGCGTCGGCCGAGCGGAATAGCGCATCCGGGACCCGGATAGCGATCTTCATGCGTTACCATACGACAGGGGCGGACGCGCGGGCAGTGGCAGGCCCAGCCGCACGATGTCCTTGGGAGGCGAGGGGGGATGGCGAGCAGTCACAGCGCGAGGCTTCGGGCCGTCGGGATTTCGGGCAGCCCGTCCGCCACCTCGAAATCGCGCGCCCTGGTGGAGTATGCCTTGGCGCAACTCGGCGCGCGCGGGGCGGAGAGGGCGCTCGTGGATCTCGCGAGCCTGCCAGCCGACGCGCTGCTCGGGCGGCGGCCGGACCCCGAAGTCACGCGCGCGCTCGAGGGGGTGGGCAAGGCCCAGATCGTGGTCGCCGGCACGCCGGTGTATCGGGCCACCTACACCGGGCTGCTCAAGGTGTTCTTCGACCTCCTGCCCCAGGACTCGCTGATGGGGAAGATTGCGATCCCCCTCGTCACGGGGCACGGGCCGGCCCACTCGCTCGCGGTGGATCATGGGATGCGCCCGCTGTTCGCGAGTCTCGGCGCCACCGTGGTGGCGCGCGCGGTCTACGCCACGAGCGAGCAGTTCCCGGACGGCACGCCTGGGCCCGCGCTATTGCAGGCGGTCGATCACGCGGTCCGCGAAGCCCTGGCGTTGGCCGGGGGTACCATCGATTGAGGAGCGAACTCGCGTGAGCCTCACCCCCGAACGTCCGATCGCGATCTATTACGAGCACCCGGATTGGTTCCGACCTCTGTTCGGGGAGCTCGACCGCCGCGGCACGCCCTACGTCAAGCTCGACGCGACGCGACACCGGTTCCCCGCGGGCGACGGCCGGCCGCCCTATGCGCTCGTGTTCAACCGCATGAGCCCCTCGGCGTACCTCCGAGGCCACGGCAACGCCATTTTCTACACGCTCCACTATCTCGCGCACCTCGAGCGGCACGGGATCCGCGTCATCAACGGCTACGAGGCGTACGTCACCGAGACGTCGAAGGCGTTGCAGCTCGCCCTGCTCGAGCAACTGGGCCTCTCCTACCCCCGGGCCGGCGTGATCAACCATCCGTCCGAGGCGCCGGCGGCGGCGCGCGGGCTCCGCTTCCCCATCCTCTTGAAGCCCAACATCGGCGGCTCGGGGGCCGGCGTACGGCGCTTCGACACGCCGGATCAGCTCGCCGCGGCCGCGCAGGCGGGCGCGCTCGATCTCGGGATCGATGGCACGGCACTGGTGCAGGAGTACCTCCCGGCCGAGCAGCAGCGCATCGTCCGCGTCGAGGTGCTGGGCGGTCGCTACCTCTACGCCATCCGGATCTACACGCCGGGCGACAGCTTCAACCTCTGCCCCGCCGACGTGTGTCAGACGGTGGGCGGGGCCGAGCTGGTGCGGGCGGCGTGCCCGGTGGACGCGCCCAAGAACAACCTGCGGGTCGAGGGCTACACGCCGCCCGGCGAGATCGTGGACCAGGTGGAGCGCCTCATGCGAGCAGCGCATATCGACGTGGGTGGCGTCGAGTACCTGATCGACGAGCGCGACGGCCGGCTGCACTTCTACGACATCAACGCGCTCTCGAACTTCGTGGCCGACGGGCCCCGGGTGGTGGGCTTCGACCCGTTCGCCCGTCTAGTGGACTATCTCGAACGCGAGGCGGCGTAACCCCATGCGCTTCGGCTATTGGCTCCCCGTGTTCGGCGGGTGGCTCCGCAACGTGGCGCACGAGGGGATGGACGCGAGCTGGGACTACGTGAGCCGCCTGGCGCGGCGGAGCGAGGCGCTCGGGTTCGACGTGACCCTCATTGCCGAGCTCAACCTGAATGATATCAAGGGCCCGGATGCGCCGGCGCTCGACGCGTGGACCACGACGGCCGCGCTCGCCGCGGTCACCGAGCGACTCGAGCTCATGGTGGCGGTGCGGCCCACGTTCCATGCGCCGGCGCTCGCCGCGAAGCAGGCCGCCAACATCGACCGCATCAGCCGCGGTCGCCTCACGCTCAACGTCGTGTCGTCGTGGTGGGCCAACGAAGCGCGCCAGTATGGCGTGGACTTCGACCAGCACGACGCCCGCTATGCGCGCACCGCCGAGTGGCTCGCGGTGGTGAACGGGATGTGGGCCGAGCCGCGCTTCAGTTTCGCGGGGCAGTTCTATCGGGTGGAGCAGGCCATCCTCGAGCCGAAGCCCGTGTCCCAGCCACGCCCGGCGCTGTACGCGGGCGGCGAGTCCGAGGCGGCGAAAGAGCTCATCGCCCGGACGTGCGACGCGTACCTGATGCACGGCGATCCGCCCGAGCGCGTCGCCGCCAAGGTCGCGGACATGCGGGCGCGGCGCGAGCGGCTCGGGCTCGGGCCCTTGCGTTTCGGGGTGGCCGGGTACGTGGTGTGCCGCGAGACGGAGGCGGCGGCGCAGCACGAGGTGGCGCGCATTACCGACGTGCACCAGAGCGCGGCGGGGTATGCGAACTATCAGGAGTGGATCGCCAACACCCAGCTCGAGCAGCGGGTCAGTCTGGAGGACTACTCGGTGTCGAACCGCGGGCTCCGCGCGGGGCTCGTGGGGACGCCCGCGCAGATCGCGGAGCGCGTCGCCCAGTTCGAGCGCGCGGGCGTCGAGCTCCTGTTGCTCCAGTTCAGTCCGCAATATGAGGAGATGGAGCGGTTCGCTGAGGAGGTCATCACGCTGGTGCGCCCGCGGCGTCCCGCCGCCAGGACTTCCGCAGACTGAGCAGGAGGCGGGCGGTCGACCCTCCTCGCCACGAGGTGAGCGCGGGTGTGACTCTCTGGGGCGCCCCGGGCGCTGCCTAGCGATACACGTCTCGCCGATGTCCGATCTTCACGACGGTGACCATCTGAACACCGTCATCTATCGCGTCGAGCACGCGGTAGTCGCCCTGGCGAATCCGATATTTCTTCTGCCCCGACAGCTTCTCCACGCCAGGGGGTCTGGGCTCAGCAGCGAGTGTCTCAATTCTGTTGGCGATTCGGCTACCGACCTTCGTGGGAAGCTCCTCGAG
>DATBBW010000180.1:0-9258 GCA_036270795.1 Gemmatimonadales bacterium
CCGCCAATGCGGAGGTCGGCCAGTTCGAGCCCCAGGGTCGCGAGCTGGGCGCGAAACGACGCGACGAGGCTGTCGGAGAGCATAAAAAAAAGCGCGGGCCGAACTTCGCCCGCTTCACCGGCCGGAATCTAGCCGCTCCGCGACGAGTGTCAAGCGAGCGGCACGCCGACGTAGGCGACCATACGCCCGTCGCGCCCGCCCGAGGCGCGGTGCGAGAAGAACTGCGCCCGGTCGTGCGCGCTGCACCAGGGCGAGACCGAGATGTCCGCAAGCCCCAGCGCCTGGGCCTGCTGCACCAGGACGTCACGCAGGTCGAGCTGGCCGGGTGCCGTCTCCGGACGCCCGCTGAAGCGCGTCAGCACTTCAGAACCCACTTCATAGCACGGGCCGCAAATGCCTACGCCACAGTGCATTACGATCTCTAGCGCGCGCACGAACGCGGCCCGCTTCAGCACCTCGACGCCGCGCTCGAGGATGTGGGCGGCCGTGCCGCGCCACCCGGCGTGAAGCAGCGCGACGACCCGCTTGTGCGGCACCGTGAGATACACGGGCACGCAGTCGGCCACCGTGACGGTGAGCAGCAGGCCGCGCGTCCCCGTGGCGTGGCCGTCGATCCCGTCGAGGATGAGCCAGCCGTCGCTCGCCTGGTGGTGCCATTCGACACCGGTGCCGTGCACCTGGTGCGCCAGAATCAGCCCGGGAAACCCGGAGCGAAACGCCGCCCGGAAGGCGCGCCAGCGCGTCATCACCTGCCCCACATTCTCCTCGCTCCACAGGCCGAGCGCGAAGCCGCGCCCTCGCGCCGTGATGCCCGCGACGACGCCGTGGCGCTCGGCCCACTCCGTGAGCTCGAGGCGCGGTACCGCGGCGTCCGCGACCGGCTGCTCGCGCAGCGACGCGACGCCGATGGGCCGGGCGGTCACGCCGCGGCCGGCCGCGCGGGCGGGGCCGGCGTGGCCGGCGGCGGGGCGTCGCTCGGGGCGCTCGGGGTGCGCTCGATCGCCGCCCCCAGGGCCCGCAGCCGCTCGTCGATGCGCTCGTAGCCGCGCTCGATCTGCCCGATGTTGTGGATGAGCGACTGGCCCTCCGCGCCGAGGGCGGCGACGAGCATCGCCATCCCGGCGCGGATGTCGGGGCTCTCGACCACGCCGCCGCGCAGCGGGGAGGGGCCCGCGATCACGGCGCGATGGGGGTCACACAGCACGATGCGCGCGCCCATGCCGATCAGCTTGTCCACGAAGAACAGCCGCGACTCGAACAGCTTTTCGAACACCAGCAACAGGCCCTCGCACTGCGAGGCGACCACGATGGCGATCGACATCAGGTCGGCCGGGAAGGCAGGCCATGGGCCGTCCTCGAGCTTGGGGACGTGGCCCCCCACGTCGGGCCGGATGCGCCGCTCCTGGCCCGCGTCCACCACGAGCCGCGCGCCGTCGAGCCGGGGGCGCACGCCGAGGCGTTCGAACGCGAGCAGCGTGGCGCGCAGGTCTTCGGCGCGCACGCCGTCGATGGTGAGCGCGCCATTGGTGACCGCCGCGAGGCCGATGAACGAGCCGATCTCGATGTGGTCGGGGCCGATGGTGAAGGGCGCGGCCCCAAGCGGCCGGCCGCCCGCGACGGTGAGGGCGTTCGTGCCGATCCCGGCGATGTCGGCCCCGAGCGCCGCGAGGAAGCGCGCCAGGTCCTGGACGTGGGGTTCCGAGGCGGCATTGCGGAGCACCGTGGTGCCGGGGGCCGCGACGGCCGCCATGAGCGCGTTCTCCGTCGCGGTCACGCTGGGCTCGTCTAAGAAGATCTCGGCGGCGTGGACGTGTTTCGCCTCGAGCTGATAGGTGGCGCCCACGGTGATCTCGGCCCCCAGCCGCTCGAGCGCCAGGAAGTGGGTGTCCACGCGGCGCCGACCGATCACGTCGCCCCCGGGCGGCGGCAGGCTCACCCGGCCGAAGCGCGCCAGCATCGGGCCGGCCAGGAGGATCGAGGCGCGGATGCGGGCGCACAACGCGGGGTCGAGCTCACGCGGTTGGGCGCGGGTCGCGTCCACCTCGACCACGTTCGCGCCGGTCCAGCGCGCCGCGGCGCCCAGGTGAGTCAGCAACGCCAGCATGGTCTCGACGTCCCCGATGCGGGGCACGTTGTCGATCCGGCAGGGGCCGTCGGCGAGCAGGGTCGCCGCGAGGATGGGAAGAGCCGCGTTCTTGTTGCCCGCCGGGCGCACGGTGCCTTTGAGCGGGCGGCCGCCCGTGACGGAGAAGGACGGAGGCATGGGTGAGGCAAGCTATGCGGCGGCTTGCGCTCGCGTCAAGCGTTCGCGAACGTACGCCCCGTGACCTTCGGTCCGGTGCTGGCGCTCGCGGGACTCGCCGTCATCGGCCTGCTCGCGGCGCGGCTGCCGCGCCCGCCCTGGCCGCGCGGGGCCCACGTCCACGTCGTCCGCGGCGCCGGCGGCGCGCTCCTCCTCCTCGGCCTCGCGCTCGGGCCCGGGGTCGACTTCCTGACGCGCCCCGTGCTCCGCACGCTCGCTCCGGTCTCCGCGCTGGCGCTCGGGTGGCTCGGCGCGATGTTGGGCGCTCGCTTCGAGTGGCGCTACCTGCGCCGCTTCCCACGCGGCACGATCGTCCACGCCCTGCTCAGCGCGAGCGCCGCGTACGTCGTCGTCCTGCTCGCCGCGGGGGACGGCGCGCTCCTCGTCCCGGCCCTCGGCAGCGCCTGGGTGCCGCGGCTGCCGGCGCTGCTCACCTTGGCCGCGGTCGCCGCGGCGTCGGGTCCGGGCGCGGTGGCACTCGTGGCGCGGGCGGTGCACGTGCGCGGCAGCGGGGCGCGCGCCGTGAGGCGCGCGGCCACGCTCGAGACGGCCTGCGGGGCCCTCGCCCTCACCATTCCGCTGGCGCTGCATCGCCCCCATCCCCTGGGTGGCAACGTCGAGGTGGGGTGGCTCGCGTGGCTCGTGTTCGCCGTGGGGAGCGGGGCGCTGGTCGGCATGGTCTTCCTGTCGCTCGCCCGCGTGGCGCCGCGCGGCGCGGACTGGGATCTCGCGCTGTTCGGGACCGTCCTGTTCGGTGCCGGTATCGGCTACGCGGCGGACCTCTCGCCCTTCATCGTGTGCGCCATCGCCGCCGCCCTGATCGTGAACGTGGCGCCGCAGCGCCAGGCGGTGCGCCGCACGCTCGGCACGTGGGCGCCGTCGGTGCACGCCGTACTCTTGGTGATCGTGGGGGCGCTGGTGCGGCTGCCCACGGTGTGGCTGCTCGTCGCCGCGCCGGTCGTGGCGGGGCTCCGCATTACCGCCAAGTGGGTGAGCGAGTGGCTCGCCCGCGTGCTCCGGCTTCCCGGGGACGCCCGCGCGGCGGGGCTGCGGACCGTGGCGCAGGGCGGTGTGGCCCTCGCCTTTGGCCTCAACTTCTGTCTCCTGTACGGGAGCCAGGGCGACGCGGGGAGCGCGGTATTGACGAGCGTTGTCGGGTGCGTGCTCGCCGCCCAGCTCGCGGCCCCCGTGCTGTGGTCGCTGCACCTCCCGGAGCCGGCGCCGTTGACACCGGCGCCCGGTCTCCCCGAGCTTAGTCCGAACGCTCCGGTGGACTGAGGCCCATGATCCCGACCTGGGTGGCGGTGGTGACGGGGATTTCGCTCGCGATCCTCGCGCTCGCGGCGGTCGCGATCGCGCTGTCGTCGGTGATCGCGGCGCTCGGGGTGCGCGCCTTCTTGGGGGTGCTCCGGGACCTCGCCGGGCCGGCGCTCGGCGACGTGCGCCAGCTGGTGGCGACGATCCGGGCCGAAGCGGACGGCCTCGTGGGGACGTCGCGCGACTTGCGCGGCCGCATCGTCAAGGCAGCCGACGCGGCGGAGGCCCGGCTCGCCGACCTCGATGCCTTGTTCGAGGTGGTGCAAGAGGAGGTGGAGTCGACCGCGCTCGATGTGGCGGCTACACTGCGCAACGTGCGCCGCGGTCTCTCGGTGCTCGAGTGGGGGCGCCGGGCGCTCAAGCGGCGGAGGAAGCACTGAGGGGCAGACGGGTCGTCGTCGTGGCGGCGGTCGCCCTGGCGGGGATCGCCGTGTTCCCCGCCGTGGCGCATGCCTGGACCCCGGGCACGCACATCTACCTGGGCGAGTCGGTGCTCGCCAACCTGCACCAGCTGCCGGCGGTCGTGGGCGACCTGTTGCGGGTCTTCCCCTACGACTTCCTGTACGGCAACATCGCCGCCGATACCTCGATCGCCAAGAAGTATGCGCCCGTGGGTCGCCATTGCCACGCGTGGCACGTGGGCCAGGAGATCTTCGACCTCGCGCCCACCGATCCGCTCCGGGCGTTCGGCCTGGGATATCTCTCCCACCTCGCGGCCGACAGCGTGGCGCACAACTTCTTCGTGCCGCGGCAGCTGGTGCTCACGTCGAGCACGACCGGCCTGGGGCACAGCTACTGGGAGAGCCGCTTCGAGACGCATCTGGGCGAGGCGTACGCGAAGGAGGCGAAGGACGTCATCCTGCGCGACCACACGCCGAGCGACGCCCACCTCGATTCGATCATCTCGCCCACCTTATTCAGCGTGGGCACCAACCGCCGGCTGTTCCGCGGGATGGTGCACCTGACCGAGAGCGAAAGCTGGCGCTGGGCGTTCCAGCTGATCCTGGAAAACACTCGTTGGGACCTGCCCGACGCGGATGTGGAGCGCCACATGGCGGTGGCGTTCGAGTACGTCATGGAGATGCTCGGCGAGAAGGATGCCGCCGCGCGCCGGCTCGACCCGGCGGGGGATCAGGCGCTCCGGCTCGCCAAGCGGATGCGCCGCCGGGCGCTCCAGGAGGGAGGGCGCGACGAGCCCGAGCGGATCAAGGAGACGGCGGAACAGCACTTCGGCCTGCCGACGCCGGCGCTCGCCTACTGGCGGGCGTCCACGGCGCAGCGGCCGTGGCGGGATCGGGACGGCGACGCAACGGGGTAACGCGGGGCGGCGCGGCCGCAGGCGCCGCCCCGTCACGCCGCCAGTTCTTCCTCCAGCATCTTTTGCGCGAGCTTGGGATCGGCCTTGCCGCGCGACGCCTTCATCACCTGGCCCACGAAGAACGGCAGCAGTTTGATCTCGCCGTTCTTGTAGCGCGCCACCTCGGCGGGATGGGCCGCCAGCACCTCGCGCACCCAGCCCGTGACGACGCCCGTATCCGCCACCTGGACGAGGCCCAGCGCCTCCGCCACGTTGCGCGGTTCCCCGCCCCGCTCGGCCACGTCGCCGAACACGCGCTTCGCGGCCTGGTGCGACAGCGTGCCGCCCCGCACCAAGCCGATCAAGTTCGCGAGCGCCCCCGGCGGCACGCGCAGCCCGTCGCCGTGCTCCTTGGCGTCCGCCAGGACCTCCGTGCGCACCCAGTTCGCCGCCGCCTTCGCGTCGGCCCCCGCGTGCACCACGGCCTCGTAATAATCCGCGACCATCCGCTCCGCCGTCAGCACGGCGCCCTCGTCGAGGGTGAGCCGGTACTGGGCCACGAAACGCTCGCGTTTGGCCGCCGGGAGCTCGGGGAGCGCGGCGCGCTGCTCCTCCACGAACTCCGGCTTGAGCACGAGCGGCGGGAGGTCGGGGTCGGGGAAGTAGCGGTAGTCGTGGCTCGCCTCCTTGGTGCGCTGCGGCCGCACGCCGTTCGTCTTGGCGTCGTACAACAGCGTTTGCGGCTCGACCACCCCGCCGCCCTCGAGCAACGCCACCTGGCGGTCCCGCTCCACGGTGAGCGCTTTCTCGACGTAGGCAAAGGAATTGATGTTCTTCACCTCGGTCTTGGTGCCGAGCTCGGTGGCGCCGACGCGGCGCACCGACACGTTGGCATCGACCCGCAGGCTCCCCTTCTCCATGTCGCAGTCCGACACTCCGGCGTACTCGAGCACCTGCTTCAGCGTGAGCAGATAGGCCCGCGCCTCGGGCGGTGAGCGGAAGTCCGGTCCCGTGACGATCTCGATGAGCGGGACGCCGCAGCGGTTGAGATCGATCGCCGTCTGTTTCGGGAAGCGGTCGTGCAGCGACTTGCCCGCGTCCTCTTCCAGGTGCAGCCGCACGATGCGGGCGGTCGCGAGGCCGCGCTCGGGCGACAGGTACGCGAGGGATCCCTCAGTCGCGAGCGGGTGCTCGAACTGCGAGATCTGGTAGCCCTTCGGCAGATCGGGGTAGAAGTAGTTCTTGCGGGCAAAGATGCTCTTGGCGTGCACCGTGCACCCCAGGGCGAGCGCGGCGCGCACCCCCAGTTTCACCGCCTGCTCGTTCGGCACGGGTAGCGCCCCGGGGAGCCCGAGGCACACGGGACACACGTTGGTATTGGGCGGCGCCCCGAACGCGGCCGAGTTGCCGCAGAACATCTTCGAGACGGTGTGTAGCTGGACGTGCGTCTCGAGCCCGATCACGGTCTCCCACCCCACCGCCACCTTGGCCGCCCCCGGGGCCCCCATCATGCCTCCTCGACGGCCGGGACGACGCGTTCGATGGCGTACGCCGCTTCGATCAGCTCGTCCTCGAGGAACGCCTGCCCGATGAGCTGGCCGCCGATGGGCAGTCCTTTGCAGCGGCCGATCGGCAGCGAGAGGGCGGGCAGCCCCGCCAGGTTCGCGGTGACGGTGAAGCAGTCCGACAGATACATCGCCACGGGATCGGCCAGCTTCTCGCCCGCCTTGAAGGCGGGGGTGGGCGTCGTCGGGGTGAACAGCAGGTCCACCCCCCGGTCGAACGCGTTGCGGAAGTCCTGGGCGATGAGGGCGCGCATCTGCTGGGCCTTGCGGTAGTACGCGTCGTAGTACCCCGACGAGAGGACGTACGTCCCGAGGAGGATGCGGCGGCGCACCTCCGCGCCGAACCCCGCCCCGCGCGTGGCGCGGTACAGCGCCCGCACATCGGTGGCGCCGTCGAAGCGCGGCCCGTAGCGCGCGCCGTCGTAGCGCGCCAGGTTGGACGACGCTTCGGCGGGCGCGACGACGTAGTACGTCGGGACGGCATATGCGGTGTGCGGCAGCGACACCTCGCGCACCGCCGCCCCCTGCTCCTTCAGCAGGCGGATCACGCGGTCGCAGGCCCGGCGCACGGCCGGGTCGAGGTCGGCCGGGAAGTACTCCTTCGGGATGCCGATCACGAAGCCCTGCAGCGATTCCGGCACGGTGGGCAGGCGCAGCGAATCGCGGTCCTCGCACGTCGCGTCGCGCGCGTCGCGCCCGCTGATCACCGAGAGCACGCGCGCCGCGTCGTGCACGCTGCGCCCCAGCACGCCGATCTGGTCGAGCGACGACCCGAACGCCACGAGCCCAGAGCGCGACACCCGTCCGTAGGTGGGCTTGATCCCCACGACGCCGCAGAACGACGCGGGCTGCCGCACCGAGCCCCCGGTCTCCGAGCCGAGGGCCGCGGGCACGGCGCCGGCGGCGACGAGCGCCGCCGACCCACCCGACGACCCCCCCGGCACGCGCGTCCGATCGAAGGGGTGCAGCGTGCGGCCGAACGCCGAGTGCTCGGTCGAGGAGCCCATGGCGACTTCGTCGCAGTTCGTCTTGCCGGCGATGAGCGCACCCGCCGCCCGCAGCTTGGCGACGGCCGTGGCGTCGTAGGGGGAGCGGTAGCCCTCGAGGATCTTGGACCCGCAGGTGGTGGTGAACTCGAGGGTGCAGATGGTGTCCTTCACCGCGACCGCCATCCCGTAGAGCACGCCCGACGGGTGCGCGGCCGCCGCCGCCGCGAGGAGCGATTTCCGGAGCTCCTTGGCCGGGGTGAGGGACGCGTTGAGCCGCTTCGCCTTGACGATCCGGTCCGCCGCCGCCTTGGCGTCGGCCAGCGCCTGGCTCGGATCGTTCACGCGTCGGCGTCCTCGAAGGCCCCGAGCTTCGGCACGAGAAAGAACCCGTCTTTGAAGGCGGGGGCGAGCCGCTCGGGGCCGAAGGCGAGCGGCCAGGGCTTCACTTCGTCCGCCCGGAACCGCACGGCGTCAGGGCCCGGGACGAACGGCTTCACGCCCTCGCTCGCGGGTACGCCGCTGATCTGCGCGATGTAGGCGAGAATGCTGGACATCTCGGCCGCGAGCACCTCCAGCGTCTCCTCGGCCACGTCCAGTTCCGCGAGCCGCGCGATGTGTCGCACCTCGTCATGCGTAACGCTCATGCACTCTCCCAATCGCGCTCGAGCCCGGCGTAGGCCACGAGCAGTTGCTTCGTGCCGATCTCTTCATCATCAAATGCGACGGTTACCTTGAGCTCGCGCCCCGCGCCCGTCACCGCGCGCACCACCCCGCCGCCGAACTTGCGGTGGCGCACGCGCTCGCCGGCGATGTAGCGGGGCGCGTCCTGCGACTCCTCGACCTCCCAATCGACCGCGAGCGGCGGGCGCGCCGCGCGGCGCGCCCGGCCCGTGTCCGGGGCGCCGCTGCGGAAGGCGCGCTCCCACTGCGGGGTCGTGCTCCGCTCCTCGAGCGCGCCAGCGGGCAGCGCTTCGAGGAAGCGCGACGGCTCCGAGAGCTCCACCCGGCCGCTGCGGTAGCGCGTGCGCGCCCATGAGAGATACAGTTTTTCGCGCGCCCGCGTGAGACCCACGTAGCACAGCCGTCGCTCCTCCTCGATCCCGCCCGGCTCCCCGGCGGCGCGCGCCAGCGGGAACAGGCCGTCTTCGAGCCCGGCGAGCGCCACCACGGGCCACTCGAGCCCCTTCGCCATATGGACCGTCATGAGCGTCACCCCGTCGGGGGCGCCAGTCCCCTGATCGGCGGGCGTCACGAGCGCCGTCTGGGTGAGGTAGCGCTCGAGCAGGGTGGCCTCGGGCTCCTCGGGCTCTCCCGGCGCCCCCGGTGCGCCGACCGTCTCGGCGACCGCGCTCTCGGTCCACGCGGCCGCCCCGGCGATGAGCTCCTGCACGTTCTCCACGCGCTCGATCCCCTCGGCGCCTTCCTCGGCGAGGTAGCGGGCGTAGCCGACGGCGGCGACGACGCGTTCCAGCACCGTGGCGGGGTCCGCCTCGGCGGAGCTCGCGCGCAACCCGTCGATGGCCCGGGCGACGTCCCGGAAGGCTTCGCGCACGTTGGGGCGGAGGTCGGCGATCCGCTCGGCCCCGCGCGCCGCCTCGAGCAGCGGTTGGTGCCACTCGGTGGCGGCCTGCACCAGCAGGGAGAACGAGGCCTCCCCAATCCCGCGCCGCGGCACGTTCACGACCCGGGCGAAGGCCTCGTCGTCCGCCGGGTTCGCGATCAGCCGGAGGTAGGCGAGCATGTCCTTGACCTCGCGGCGCTCGTAGAAGCTCACCGCGCCCACGAGGC
>DATBBW010000181.1:0-19697 GCA_036270795.1 Gemmatimonadales bacterium
ATGCACACGTCGTCGTCGGCGAAGCGGGTGTGCAGGCTGTCGCGGTCCGCCTCGGAGTAGACGGCCACGGTCTCGAGGCCCAGCTCCTTGCACGCGCGGATCACCCGCAGGGCGATCTCCCCGCGGTTCGCGATCAGTACCTTCTTGAACATCAGGGTTCGAGGTCGCCGTGCAGGCCCGCGGCGGCGGTGCTGCCGCCGAAGGCGCGGCTCTCCCCGGACTCGACGCCGGACACCTTGAGGGCGAACTCGCTCGGGTTGGTGGCGTAGAAGATCGCGCTCTCGTAACTGATCATCCCCTGCTGGTACCACCCGAAGAGCGACTGATCGAAGCTCTGCATCCCGTACTGCACCGAGCCCTGCGCGATGAGATCGGGGATCGAGAGCGTCTTGGTCAAGTCGCGCATGTTCTCCTGCACCGCCGCGGTATTGATCAGCACTTCGGACGCCGGGATGCGGCCGTGGCCGTCCTTGCGCGGCACGAGCCGCAGCGAGATCACCGCCTGCAGCGCGGTCGAGAGCAGGTGGCGCACCTCATCGTGCTGGTGCGGGGGGAAGAACGAGATCACCCGGTTCACGGTCTGCGTGGCGTCGGTCGTGTGCAGCGTGGAGAACACGAGGTGCCCGGTGTCCGCGGCCTTGAGGGCGGTGTCGAGCGTCTCCATATCGCGGATTTCGCCGATCAGGATCACGTCGGGGGCCTGGCGCAGCACGTGGCGCAGCGCCGAGTTGAACGATAGGGTGTCGTTGCCGACCTCGCGCTGGGAGATGTTCGAGAGGTTGTCGCGATGCAAGAACTCGATCGGGTCTTCGATCGTGATGATGTTGACCCGGCGACTGCCGTTGATGTGGTGGATCATCGCCGCCAGCGCCGTGGACTTGCCCGACCCCGTCACTCCGGTCACGAGCACCAGCCCGCGGGGCCGCAGGGCGATCTCCTCGAGCACCGGCGGCAGGTTCAGGTCGCGCAGCGACTTCACCTCGTAGGGGATGGCCCGGAACGCGAACGCCACCGTGCCGCGCTGCTGGTACACATTGGTCCGGAACCGCCCCACCCCCGGCACCCCGATCGCGAAATCCGCCTCCTTGTGCTCGGCGAACTCCTTCACTTGGCGCGGCGTCATGATCTGCTCGGCGAGCGACTTCAACTCCTCCGGCTTGAGCGGCGACGTGTTGTCCAGGGCCACGAGCTCCCCGTTCACCCGGATCGTCGCCGGCCGGCCCACCTTGAGCAGGAGATCGGACGCGTTGCGCTGGACCATCTGGGTGATGGCCTGCTTGAAGTTGAAACTGGGGCCGCTCGGGGCGTCAGGCATGGGGGTCCACCCGGTAGAGGGGCTGACCGAACTCCACCGGCTGCGCGTTCTCCACCAGCACCTCGCGGATCACGCCGGCGACCTCGGACTCGATCTCGTTCATGATCTTCATCGCCTCGATGATGCACACCACCTGCCCGGACGAGACGCGGCTCCCGACCTTGACGTAGGGTGCGGCGGCCGGCTCGGGCGCCGCATAGAACGTCCCGACCATGGGCGACTTGATCTCGAGCAGCTGCGGGCTGGCGGCGGTGGGGGCCGAAGCGCCCGGGGCGCCCGGGGCTGCCCCAGCGGCTGCCCCGGGGGCGCCGGCCGGCGTCCCAGACCCCTGCGCCACCACCACATGCGCCACCCCGCTCCCGGCGTTCAGCCCATGGCCCGCCTTGGACACCCGGATCGACGCCCAGGCCCCGAACAGGCCCCGGCGCACCTCGATCGCGCCCAGCTCGGGCGCGTCCTTCAGGATCTGCACCAGCTGGGCGATGATATCGAGGTTCATAGGCTTCGGAATCTACACGTAGGACGCAAGTTACACGAGTTCCACGAGTTCCGTGCGGCCGTCCGAGAGGAGCACCGGCCCCGTGGCCGCCAGATGCACGTCGTCCTCGAGCCGCACCCCGCCCGTGCCGGCGACGTAGACGCCCGGCTCGATGGTCACCACGGCGTCCTCGGGCAGCGGCTCGGCGTTCGTCTTCGCGAGCCGCGGCGCCTCGTGCACCTCGAGCCCCAGCCCGTGCCCGAGCGAGTGCCCGAACGCGTCGCCGAAGCCGCGCGCCGTGATGAGGTCGCGGGCCAGCGCGTCCGCGTCGCGGCCGCTCATTCCGGCGCGCACGCCGCTGCGCGCGCGCTGCTGGGCCTCGTACACGAGACCGTATAGCGTGCGCTGGCGCTCGGTGGCGCGGGCGCCCACGAGCACGGTGCGCGTGATGTCGGCGCAGTAGCCGTCCAGCTCGGCGCCGAAGTCGAGCAGCAGCCACTCTCCCACCCCGACGGCGCGCGGGCTCGAGCGGGCGTGGGGCAGCGCGGTGCGCGGGCCCGAGGCCACGATGGTGGGGAAGGGGTGCCCTTCGCTGCCGCGGCGGCGTAGCGCACCCTCGAGCAGGCCCGCGATCTCAAGCTCGGTCATCCCCGGCCGCACCTGGGCGAGCGTGCAGGCGAGGGCTTCGCCCGCGAGCATGGCGGCGCCTTGGATCGCCGTCACTTCGGCGGCGTCCTTCGAGGCGCGCAGCCGTTCCACCAAGTCCGTCGTCGCCTGCCAGCGCCACGCCTTCCCCGCGACCGCGAACCGCTCGGCGTCGTGGACCGTGAGCGCGTGCGCTTCGTACCCGAGCGTCTCGAGCGGCCCGAGCGTGCCGAGCTCGCGGAAGAATCGGTCCCACACGCTCGTGCCCTCGACTTCGACGCGCGCCACGGCGCCGGCCTCGGCCCGCGCCTGCTCGTCGTAGCGGAAGTCCGTCACCAGGAGGACGTCGGCGGCGGTCACCGCGACGAGGGCAGCGGACCCGCTGAAGCCGGTGAGGTAGCGGATGTTGGCGCGCGACGTGACGACGAGTCCGTCGAGGGTCGCCGCCGCCAGCGCGTGCACGAGCGCGTCCTGCCGCGCGCGGCGGCGATCAGCGCCCATGGCGGGACTGGAGATAGCCGACCAGCCCCTCGAGTCCTAGGCGATAGCTCTCGGCGCCGAAGCCCGCCACGACTCCCACAGCGGCATCGGCGAGCAGCGAGCGGCGCCGCTCCGGCTCGCGCGCGAAGATGTTCGACAGATGCACTTCGACGAACGGCACCCGCACGGCGAGCAGCGCGTCGCGCACCGCCAGGCTGGTGTGGGTGAAGGCCGCCGCGTTCACGACGGCGCCGTCGGCCCGGCCGCGCAGCGCCTGGATCGCCTCGACCAGCTCGCCTTCATGGTTCGTCTGCCGCCAGGCGAGCTCCACCCCGAGGGCCTGCGCCCGCTCGCGGGTGCGCGCCTCGATCTCGGCAAGGGTCACCCGGCCGTACACCTCGGGCTCGCGCTCCCCCAACAGATTCAGGTTTGGGCCGTTCAGCACGGCGATGTGCACTAGGACTTGAGGCCCCGCAGCCACGCTTGGAACTGATCGAGATCGCCCTCGTCTTCGACCGCGGGTTGTGACCGGGGGCCGGAGCCCTCGGGCGGCGCGCCGGGCAAGCCCCCCGGCGTGGCCGACGCGGGCGCGGCTGCCGTCGGGCTGGCTGGTGCGGCGGGCGAATTGAAAAACTGATCGAAGGAGAACCCGCCCGTCTCCTGCGGCACCGGCGGCAAGCTGCGCCCGGCGGCCCCGGGCCGGGGTGCGGCCGGCGGCGGCGCAGCCGGGCCCGCAGCTGACGCCTGGGGCGCGGCCGACGCCTGGGGTGCGGCCGGCGCCGCTGGCGCAGGTGGCGCCGCGTTCGAACGCGGCCCGGCACTGGCACTCTCTTCGCCGAACACGTCGTCCAGCGAGATCGTGTCGTCCGCCAGCCGCGTCGCTTCGCCCGGGGCGTGGACGTCGGGCCGCGGCTCGGGCTGGTGCGGCGCAATCCCGAAGGCGCGGTCGAGCGGTGATTGGCCCACGGGGTCCGCACCGCGCGATGCCAGCGGCGCTGGGGTCGCCGCGGCGGGCGGAGGCGGCGGGGGCGGGGGGGACGGCTCTGGCAGCGCCGGCGGCTCGAGCGCTTCGCCCCGGGACTGGCCGGCGAGGATGCGCCGCAAGAAGCTCGGCACCGATTCGCCCGTCGTCCACGCCGGGCCATGCTTGCCGCCAGGCGAGAGCGCCTGCACCCGGGCCCGCAGGCGGGCGTCGCCCGGCCGCTCGGCGAGCAGCGCCTGGTACACGCGGAGCGCGTCCTCCTGATGGCCCTGCCGCATGTACAGCTCCGCCATCGTCTCGGTGAGCACCGGCTCGGCCTGCGACAGCGCCGCCGTATCGGCCGCGCCGTCATCGTCGGACAGCGCGACGGCGGCGGGTGGGGGCGCCGCGGGCGCCGGGGGCGCGGGTGGCAGAGGCGGTGGCGGCGCTGGGGGCGGCGCCCACTCGGCGCGGGGGGACGGTGCCGGGACGTGAGCCGGCGCCACATCGTCCGGCATGATCAGTGGCAGGTCGATCGTCGGGAGATCGTCCTCCGGCTCAGCGGCCTCGGGTGGCGGCGCGGGCTCGGAGGGGAACGCGATGCCCTCGAACTGTGTGTGCGCCAGCCCTTCGACGATCAGATTCTGCGGCTTGAGGTCGATCTCTTCGTGCACCTCGAGTCCGTCGGCGCGCGCCGCACCGTGAGCGGAGGTGTTGAAATCGATGGTGCCGTCGAACGTCTCGAGATCCTGCGGCGAGCCGATCGTCTTGAGCTCGGGGCTCTGCTGCTCCTCTGACAGGTGCTCCACCACGAAATCGGGCTGCGCGACCGGCGCCGTCTTCGGCTCGGGCACGAGCCGGGCGACGGGCTTCCCCGTTATGCTGGACCGGGCCGCTCCTGGGGGGGGCGGGGGCGGCGCAGCGGGTGCGGCGGAGGACCGCGCCGGCGCGCCTGGCCGGGCAGTGGGTGCGGACGCGGCGGTGGCGGCGGGCCGCGCAGCACCGGGAGGCGACAACGGCACGACGGTCTTCGCCGTCGGCGCCTGGGCCGCCCTGCCCCGAGCCCGCGCCAGGGCCTCGGCGGCGTCGCCATTCATCGGGTCGGCGTTGAGCAGGCGGGCGAGCCACTCCACCGCTTCTTCGTGACGCCCACCACGCTCGGCGATCTCGGCGAGCATCTTCAGTCCCAGCACGTTCTCCGGATCGAGCCCCAGCACTTTCTGAAACACTTCGGCCGCACCGGCGTCGTTTTTCCGGTCGATCAGACAGCGAGCGTACACGATGTGGGCGCTGACGTAATCGGGGTGGCGCTCGAGTCCGGCCTGGCACAGCTCGATGGCCCTATCTAGTTCTCCTGCTTTGCGATATGCGTCCGCCAAGGGCGCGAAGTTCCGACCCTTGGGGTTCTCGGCCCAGCGTTTTTCGAGCTTCTCTATTTCGCTGGTGTACACGGCCTAAGTGGTTGGGAGAATTGGACAACGAAGATAGTGTTCGCGCGGTCGGGGGTCAATCGGAAACCGTTGGCGTCGCTTGAGTTTGCCCGTTGGCGCCCTTAGACTTATCCCCGCTCCAACCTCCCGGCATCCGGACGGTCACCATGCTGCGCACCCTGCGCTCCAACACCAAGTACATCGCCCTGTTCGGCGTCACGATCCCGTTTGTCTTGTGGCTGGCGACGAGTCAGGTGCAGACCGTGCTCGGCGGTGACACGAACGTCGTGCTCAAGGTGGATGGCACGGGTGTGCGGGTGCAGGAATTCCAGGCCAACTTCCAGGCCGCGCTCGACCAGTACCGCCGCCAGTCGGGCGGCGGCCGGCTGACGCGGGAGGACGAGCAGCAGGTGCAGGATCAGGTGGCCGACCAGCTCATCAGCAAGCTGTTGCTGGAGCGGGCCGAGCGCCGCCTCGGCATCACGGTCTCCGACGACGAGATCATCGAGGCCGCCCGCAGCTCGCCGCCACCGCAGATCCTCCAACAGGTGATCCAGGACGCGACGTTTCAGACCAACGGGCAGTTCGACATCACCAAGTGGCAGCGCTACCTGAGCAGCGCCCCGGCGGAATTCACCGCCCAGATCGAGGCGCTGTACCGTGACTTCCTGCCCCAGGAGAAGCTGCAGGCCTATCTCACGGCCGATCTCTATCTGTCCGACGCCCAGCTGTGGCGGGTGTGGCAGGACCAACACGAGGGGGTGACGGTGGCGCTCTTGGCGGTGCGGCCCGAGAGCATCCCCGACTCGCTCGCCCCGGTCACCCCAGCCGACCTCGAGCGCTACTACGCGGCGCACCAGCGTGACTTCTCGCGGCGCGCCGGCGCCTGGCTGAGCTTCGTCGCCCAGCCCCGCATCCCCGATGCCGCGGACACTGCGGCGGCGTTCGCCAAGGCGCGCCAGCTGCACGCCGAGATCGCGAGCGGGAAGGCGAAATTCGCGGACGTGGCGAAGAAGGAGTCGGCCGACTCGGGCTCCGGGGCGCAGGGCGGCGATCTCGGCTGGATCAAGCGCAGTGGGACGGGCTACGACCCGCGGTTCGTGGCGGCGCTGGTCCGCTTGAAACCGGGCCAGTTGAGCGAGCCGGTCGAGACCGACTTCGGGGTGCACTTGATCCACCTCGACGCGGCGAAGGGCGACTCACTGCACGCGCGCCACATCCTCATCCCGATCGCGCTGCAGGGCAAGCATCTCGATCTGGTCGACGCGCGCACCGACACGCTCGACAAGATCGCCGCCGAGCAGACGGATCCGAGCCGGTTGGACAGCGCGGCCCGCGTGCTCAACCTGCCGCTGGCACGCCGGCCCACGCCCCTGTACCAAGGGGACCGGCTGACGCTCGGGAAGTACGTGATCCCGGACGTGAGCGTGTGGGCGTTCGAAGCGCGGCCGGGCGAGACGAGCCCGGTGATCGAGGGCGAGCGGGCCAGCTATGTGTTTCGGCTGGACTCCCTCGACGCAGCCGGCGTGCCGCCGCTCGGGCAGATCCGCGGTCCCGTGCTCGCCGCCGCGCGGGCCGAGCGCAAGAAGGCCGTGGCGCGCGAGCGCGCCGCCGTGATGGCCCAGGCGCTCGCTGCAGCGCCCGATATCCTCGCGGCGGGCCGCACCCGGGGATTCCCGGTGGAGAAGGTGCCGTCGTTCACGCGCGTCGCCCCCCCGCCGCCGCTGGCACGGGAGCCGTTCGTGCTCGGGGCCGCCTTCGGGCTCCGGCCCGGGGAGAAGACGGGACTGTTGGCAGGGGAGACGGGTTACTACCTACTCCAGGGCATCAGCCACGTGCCCGCCGATTCCGGCGCGTGGCTCAAGCAGAGGGACCAACAGCGCGCGGCGCTGTTGCAGCCGATCGCCCGGGCGCGGATGCAGCAATTCATGTCGGCGCTGCGGGCACAGGCGAAGATCGTCGATCGCCGCAAAGAGGTCTTCCACCCCGCCGCGTCGACCACCAGCTAACCTAGTCGCTCAGGCGTTTCGGGTCCCCGCCCGAGGCGACGGAGGACGAGGTGGAGGGCGGGGCGCTCCGGGGGGGCACCGACGGCGTGTCGTCGCTCGTGGCGTCCTTGAGGCTGCGCTTGAACTCTTTGATCCCCTGACCCAACGACGAGCCGATCTCCGGGATCCGCTTCGCGCCGAACACCAGCACCAGCACGAGCAGCAGGATCAGGATGTGGCTGAACGACAGATCCCCGAACATATGCGCCTCACTTCAAAAGATCGATCGGGCGAAGTAGTACGCGATGGCGACGCCCACCAACGCCAACAGCGACACGTCGAGCCCGATCGGCCCGAGCGTGATCGACACCACCAAGAGGTCGAGATGCACCGGCCCGAGCGTGGGCGTCACTGCCCAGGTGAAGATCTCCTTCGCCGGCCCCTGCGGCAGGAAGCGCCGGAGCAGCGAGTGCGTGAATCCGCCCAGCACGAAGCCGGCGGCGAGCACCCCGAAGTAAAATAGCGGCCTGCGCGGGCCCTGCGCCACGGCTAGTTGCGCCGCTCCACGGCGTACCCGATGCTGTCGCGCAGCGCGTCCCGCGCGCGCGAGGGCGGCAACCGCTCGAGCTCCGCCTCCGCCTGTTGCGCCAGCTCGAGGGCGCGGCGGCGCGCGTAGTCGAGCCCGCCGGCGGCCGTCACCCGGGCGATCACGCTGGTGACGAGGGCGGCGGCCGGCTCCGGGGTCGCCAGCAGTTCGGCAACCAAGCGCTGGTCCTCGGGGCCCATCGTGCCGAAGGCGGCGATCAGCGGCAGCGTCATCTTGTGCTCCCGCAGGTCGAGCGCCGCCGGCTTGCCGGTGACCGTCTCCAGCGCCGTGTAATCGAGCAGGTCGTCGGCGATCTGAAACGCCATGCCGAGCCGCAGTCCGAACCGGGCCAGCGCCTCGCGGTAGGCCGCGGGGGCCCGCAGCGCGCCCACTTCGCACGCCCCCGACAGGAGCGACGCCGTCTTGGCGCGGATCAGCTGATCGTAGGCTTCCTCCCCGTACGCCAGCTTGTCGTGCGCCTCGAGCTGGCGCATTTCGCCGACGGTCATCTCGTTCGTGACGCGCGCGAACACGTCGAGCGGCGCGAGGTCGTCCAGCCGCACCAACTCGATGATGGCCCGCGAGTAGAGGTAGTCCCCCATGATCACCGCGACCTGGTGGGAGAACAGCGCGTTGATGGTCGGCATGCCGCGGCGCATCACGGAGTGATCGACGGAGTCGTCGTGCACCAGGGTCGCCAGGTGGATCAGCTCCACGACCGCGGCGAGCGTCACGGCGCGCGGGTCCTCGGCCCCGGCGGCCTGGTGGCTCAAGAGCAGCAGGGTGGGGCGGAACAGTTTGCCCTTCATCCCCAGCAGGTGCTCGTTGGCCTGGGCGATGATCGGGAAGTCCGCGGCGACGATCCGCCGCAGCTCCCCCGCCACGCGCTCCAAGTCCCGCGCCACCGGGCGCTGGATGTCGCGCAGCGAGACGGGCGCGACCTGTTGGCTCACGTCACTTGGCGCGCGCCAGCGCCTTGGCGCGTTCGTCTACGTCCATGAAGCGGATGTCCACCGCGAACACGCGCCCGTACAGCTCGCGCGCCTCGGGCTTCTTGCCCTGTGCCTCGAGCGCCCGGCCCAGCCAGTAGAGCAGCCCCAGCCGATCTTGGTCCCCCGACGCCGGCAGGTCGAGGGCGCGGCGCAGGATCGACTCCGCCACCACGAACGCGCCCTTCTCGATGAAGCACAGGCCCAGCGCCTCGGAGCTCCGCAGCTTGCCGTCAGGGGCCCGCAGCGCCTTCTGCAGCTCGGCGATGGCCTCGTCCAACAGGCCCATCTCCTTGAACGCGATCCCGAGGTCGTAGTGAGACTGGAAATCGCCCTCGTCGATGTTCTCGTCGATCCCCTGCTTGAAGCGGTTCAGCATGTCCTGGAAGTCGCGCTCTTCGTCGCCCGTGGGCTCCTCGTCCGCCACTTTCATGCGCGTATCGCGGGCGACCGGCCCATCCTCCAGGATCATCGCCCCGAGATCGACGAAGTCGCCGTCGAGGTCGGCGGCGTGGTCGCGGATGGTGAGCTTCGCGTCCTTGGCCGCGGTCTTGCCTTCGGCGTCGCCTTTGTGCTTGGGTTTCGGCTTCGCCTCCTTGGCCGGCGCCGCCGCCGGGGCGAGCATCCCGAGCGCGGCCTGGGCGCGCTCGTTGCCCGGATCGTGGTCCGCCACGCGCTGGTACACGGCCCGCGCCTTCTCGGGGAGATCGCTGCGCAACAGCGCGTCCGCCAGCTCCAAGTAGGCGGCGATCAAGCGCTCCTTGTCGCCCGCCTTGAACGCGAACTCGACCTGCTTCTGGCGGTGGCGGACGCTGTTCGGGTCGAGCCGCAAAATCTCGTCCACCAGGTCGCGCGCGTGCTGCAGGTTGCCGCGGGTTTCGAATCCGGTGGTCGCGTGGTCCAGCTCCTCGAGCCCGCGCGCCCGGTCGCCCTCCTCGATCAGGGCTTCCCCCAAGGACTGGTGGGCCTCGGGATCGTCCGGGTCGTCGGCCACGAGGGCTTCGAGCTGCTCGATCGTGGGCTTGACGGGCGTGGCGTCGAGGTTGGCGAATACGAGCGAGCCCCGCTGGTCGCTGCCCGGATGCACGGTCCCATCCAACCCGAGGTCGATGAAGCCGGAGCGGCGTCCCGGGGCGATCGAGGTGTCGTCTTCCGTCTGGAAGAACTCCTTCGGCCGCTGCGTCGGCTCGGACGCGAGCGACGGGTCGTCCACGTCGAGTCCCGCGTCGGGCTCGGCGCCCTGGAAGTCGGGCTCGAGCTCGAGCGGCGGCACCTCGACCACGGTCTTGCGCTTGGGCGGTTCGGGCCGCCGGGGCACCACGGGCTTGACGGGCGCCGGGGTCGCGCTGGGCGACGTGAGCTTGGGCATCCGCGGGCCCCCGGGGCGCGGCGCCGCGCCGCCCACGGTGCCCCCGCCGCCCCCGCCCCCGGACCGCCCGGGTTCCGCGGGAGTCGCGGGGCCCGGCCGCTGCGCCGCGAACGGCGCCCCGCGCGGCGACGGCCGCGCGCTGGGAGACGCGCCCGGGGGGCTGCTGGCCCGCGGCTGGGCGGGCTCAGGCGGGCGGCGGCGCGCCGGCGCCTCGATTTCGATCTCGCTGTCGCGCAGCGGCATGGGCTCGGATGGGGGCGCGGCCGCCGCGGCCTCGCTCGGCACGGTCGGCTCGAACTCGGCGAGCGGCGGGATCTCTTCCGCCGTCACCTCGTCGCGCAGCGACTCCACCTCCCCCGGCTCGAGCCGCACGTCGCCAAACTGGGTGGTCGTCTCGAAGCCCTCGAGCAGCCCGGGCGCCCCCGGCGCCTCGAGATTCTCGACCAGGCTCGTTGACTCGATCGCGAGCGACGTGTCGGGCTCCGGCGTCGCGGGCTCGATCAAGCCTTCGACCACGGGCTCCGGGGTGGGCTCGGGCACCGGTGGGCGGGCAACCGGGGGCGGCGGAGCGCTGGGGCGCGCCCCGGGCGGCGCCTTGGGCCGTGCGGGCACATCCACGTCGAGGAACACGAGGCTCGACGACTTGTGCCGCCCCGACTTGGTGAGGTCGGACGCGGGCTCCTCCTTGGCTGGCGCGCTCGCCCCGCTCGGGCGCTGCTCCTCCTCGTCGCCGTACATGCGGAGATGTTCTTCCAAGATGCGGCGCAGGTCCGCGCTCTCGGGCGAGATGTCGGTGAATTCCTTGAGCGCGGCGAACGCTTGCTGGATCTTCCCGACCTTTTGCATCCGCTCGGCGTATTCCACGAAGTGCTGCTTCGCCTCGGCCATGAAGCCCTTGGCGGCGTACAGCTTGGCGAGTTTCAGGTAGGTCGTCTGCCGCCCCGGCGCGTTGCGCAGCACCTTGTTGCACATCGCGATCGCGTTGTTGTGAAAGCCGAGCTCGGCGTATCTGTCGACGGCCTGGTCGTAGTAGTCGGCCGCGAGCCCGGGATCCTTGATCTTGAGGTAGAGATCGCCGATGCGATTGAAAATCGAGAGATCGGGGTTGGGCTGCTCCTCTTCTTCCTGTGCCTTGAGGACGGCGAGCCACTGCTCGATCGCCCCGCGGGGGTCCCGGGCCTCGAGGCCGCGAGCTTTCTCCTTTGCCTTCTCAAGCTTTGACATGGAGCCCTAAAGATACGGAGCCCCGCGAGGGGGGACAAGCGGAACCTCCTGTCCAGACGGCGGTTACGAGATTCGCGCCCATCCAATACGCCACTTCGCGCCACTCGGCCACACCGCACGCGACCAGATCGGCGCGCATTCCCGGGGCGATCTGGCCCCGATCGCCCGCGAGCCCGAGCGCCGCGGCGGCGTTCACGGTCACGGCGAGGAGCGCCGCCTCATGGCTCAGCCCCAGCTGCGACACCCCGAGCGCCATGACCAGCGGCAGGCTCACCGTGGGCGAGGAGCCGGGGTTGAAATCGGTCGCCAGCGCCACCGCCGCACCCGCCGTCACGAGGCGCCGGGCGGGTGCCTGCCGCCCGATCCCCAGGAACACCATGGTCGCGGGGAGCAGGACCGCCACGGTGTCGCTCGGGGCCAGGGCCTCGACCCCGGCGTCGGAGATCCCCGCCAGGTGATCCGCCGACAGCGCCCCGAGGGCGACGGCGAGCTCGGCACCGCCCGATCCGTCGAGCTCGTCCGCATGGAGTTTCAGCCCCAGGCCCGCGCGTCGGGCGGCGTCGAGGATGGTTCGCGTCTCGGCCACGTCGAACACCCCCGGCTCACAGAACACGTCGCACGCCGCGGCGAGCCGCGCGCGCGCCACCGCGGGAATCATCTCCTCGCACACCAGGCGCACGTAGGCGGCCCGGCGGTCCTGGAACTCGGGCGGCACCGCATGTGCCCCCAGAAACGTGGGCACAAGCGTCGCGCGCTCGGTCGCCTGGAGCGCGCGGACGACCTGCAGCTGTTTGAGTTCGGTCGCCGGGTCGAGGCCGTAGCCCGACTTCACTTCGATCGTGGTGGTGCCGTGCGCCTGGAGTGCCTGGATCCGCGCCCGCGTCACGTCCACGAGCTCGGCTTCCCGGCGCGCCCGCACGTCGCGCACCGACTCGAGGATGCCGCCCCCGAGTGCCGCGATGGTCTTGTAGCTCTCGCCCCGAGCGCGCCGTGCGTGATCGTCGAGCCGAGGGTGGCCGAACACCGCGTGCGTGTGGCAGTCGACGAACCCCGGGAACAAGACACCCTGGACCTCTTCGGTCACCGCCGCGGCATGGGCGGTGCGGAGCTCGCGGTAGGGGCCCACGGCGGCGATCCGGCCGTTCTCGATCAGCACGGCGGCGTTCGCGAGCACGGCGACGTCGCCCAGGTCGCGGCCGCGGCGGGCGCGTGCCGGGCCGCGGCACGTGACGATCTGGCGCGCACCCACGAGGAGCGTGTTCAGTCGCTCGCCTCGCGCATCGGGAGCCGGATGGCGTGGCGTCGTGCCGTCTCCAGCGCCTCGGGATACCCCGCGTCCGCGTGTCGTGCCACGCCGATCCCCGGATCGTTCGTGAGCACGCGCTCGAGCCGCCGGCCCGCCGCCGGCGTCCCGTCCGCGACGCTCACCTGCCCCGCGTGCAGCGAGTTGCCGATGCCGACTCCCCCGCCGTGATGGAACGCCACCCACCCCGCCCCCGACGCCGTGGCGAGCAGCGCGTTCAGGATCGGCCAGTCGGCGATCGCATCCGACCCGTCGCGCATCGCCTCGGTCTCGCGGAACGGCGACGCCACGGAGCCCGTATCCAAGTGGTCGCGGCCGATCACCACGGGCGCGCTGAGCTCGCCACGCCGCACCAGGTCGTTCAGGGCGCAGCCGAACCGCGCGCGCTCCCCCTGCCCTAGCCAGCAGATCCGCGCGGGCAGGCCTTGGAACGCGACGCGCGCCTGGGCCAGTCGGATCCAGCGCGCCAGCTGCTCGTCTTCCGGGAACAGCTCGAGCACCAAGCGGTCGGTGCGCGCCAAGTCCTTCGGGTCGCCCGACAGCGCCACCCAGCGGAACGGCCCCTTCCCCGCGCAGAACAGCGGCCGGATGTACTCGGGCACGAAGCCCGGGATCGCGAAGGCGTCGGCGACCCCGGCGTCCCGCGCCTGGGTCCGGATGTTGTTGCCGTAATCGAACGCGACGGCGCCCTGGCGCGCGAGTGCCAGCAGCGCCTCCACGTGGATCACGATGCTCGCCACCGCGCGCCGCACGCACTCCGCCGGGTCGCGCGCCCGCAACACCGCCGCCTCTTCCACCGACAAGCCGACGGGGATGTAGCCGTGCAGCGGGTCGTGCGCTGACGTTTGATCGGTCAGCACGTCGGGGACGACGCCGCGGCGCACCAGTTCGGGGAGCACCGTGGCGGCGTTGCCGATGAGCCCCACGGAGAGGGGTTGCCCCGCCGCCTGCGCCGCGTGACACCAGGCGAGGGCCTCATCGAGCGAGGCCGTCGAGCGGTCCAGATAACGCGTCGCGATGCGCCGCGCCACGCGCGCCGGGTCGACCTCCACCGCGAGACACACGCCCTCCTGCATCGTCGCGGCGAGCGGCTGGGCGCCGCCCATCCCGCCGAGCCCGGCGGTGACGAGCAGGCGGCCCTTGAGCGTGCCGCCGAAGTGGCGGCGGGCCACGGCGCCGAACGTCTCGTAGGTCCCCTGGAGGATCCCTTGGGTCCCGATATAGATCCAGGATCCCGCGGTCATCTGGCCGTACATGATCAGCCCGGCCCGCTCGAGCTCGCGGAACACGTCCCAGGTGGCCCAGCGGCCCACCAGGTTGGCGTTGGCGATCAAGACGCGGGGCGCCTCGGGGTGCGTCGCGAACACCGCGACCGGCTTGCCCGACTGGACCAGGAGCGTCTCGTCGTCCTTCAGCGTGACGAGCGTCCGGCAGATCGCGTCGAACGACGCCCAATCGCGCGCCGCCTTGCCGGTGCCGCCGTACACCACGAGATCGGCGGGCCGCTCGGCTACATCGGGGTCGAGGTTGTTCATGAGCATCCGGAGCGCCGCCTCCTGGATCCATCCCCGGCAGGTCTTGGTGGGCCCGCGGGGCGCGCGGATCACGCGCGGCCCGCTCATGCGCGCTCCGGGTCGTAGGTGCCGGCGCGGATACCCGCCGCGACCCGCTCGATGTCGGCCGTGAGCGGCCGGTCGCGCTCGAGCGGCGCGGCGACGCTCCGCACCCGGGCGTAGGTGCGCGCCACGCCCCGCCCCGGCTGGAGCGGCTTCAGGAACTCGAGGCCCTGCGCCCCGGCCAGGAGCTCGATCGCCACGATGCGGAGCGCGTCGGCCAGGATCCGCTCCGCCTTCCAGGCGGCGCTCATGCCCATGGGGACGACGTCCTCCTGGTTCCCCTCGGTGGGCACGGACTGCACGCTCGCGGGCGTGGCCAGGACGCGGGCGTCGGCGACGAGCGCCGCCGCCACGATCTGGGGCGTCATGAAGCCCGACTCGAGGCCGGGATCGCGCGCCAAGAAGGCCGGCAGGCCCGAGGAGAGATCGGGATTGACGATGCGCTCGATGCGTCGTTCGGCGAGTCCCGCGAGCGTCGCGAGCGCGATCCCCACCACATCGAGCGCCAGCGCGATCGGCTGGCCGTGGAAGTTGCCGCCCGACAGCACGTCCTCGTCGAACACCAGGGGGTTATCAGTCGCGGCGTTGAGCTCGGTCGTGGTCAGCCGCTCGGCGAAGGCCAGCGCCTCGCCCACAGCCCCCAGCACCTGGGGGGTGCAGCGCAGCGAGTAAGCATCCTGCACGCGCGGGTCGTTGGCGCGGTGCGATTCGCGGATCTCGGAGTCGGCGAGCAGTTCGCGCAACAGCGCGGCCGAGCGCTGCTGGAACGGGTGCGGTCGGGCGTCGTGGATGCGCGCGTCGAACGGCGCCGGCGTGCCGCGCACTGCCTCGAGGCTCATCGCCGCCGCGGCGTGGGCGGTCCGCCACAACACCCAGCCGTCGTGTACCAGCAGCGCGGCGAGGCCTGTCTGGGCCTGGGTGCCGTTCACGAAGGCGATGCCCTCTTTGGCCTCGAGCGTGATCGGTAGCAGTCCGTGCGCCGTGAGCGCCGCCCCGTCCTCTCCTTCCCCGATTAGCGCCAGGGCGAGGTGGGCGAGCGGCGCCAGGTCCCCCGATGCGCCCACACTGCCCTGCGACGGCACGCGGGGATGCACGTGACTGTTCAGCATCCCGACGATCAATTCGGGCACCGCGGGGCGCACGCCGCTCGTGCCGCGGAGCAGCACATTGGCGCGCAGCACCATCATGGCGCGGACGGCCTCCACGCTCAGTGGCTCGCCCACCCCCGAGGCGTGACTCCGAATGAGATTGAGCTGCAGCTCGCGGGCTTGCTCGGGCTTGATGCGCACGTGGGCCAGCTTGCCGAAGCCCGTGGTGACGCCGTACACCGTGTCCCCCCGCGCGATCGCCGCTTCGATCGTGCGGCGCGACGCGATCACCGGCGCGAGGGCGTGCCGGGCGATGGTGACGGGCGCGGCGTGCCGGGCGACCGCGACGACGTCCTCGATCGAGAGGGAATGGCCGTCGAGGGTGACGGAGGGTGACATGCGGGAGAGAAGCTACTCCCGGGGGCAAGGGACGCCAAGCCAGACGCGATCGCCGGAATCGCGCGCGATCACGGCGGGGCTTGTCGCGGAGCCGACGGTCGCGCGCGCGCCGGTCAGCCGCCTGCTGGGCGCCGCCGCGCTTGGCGCGCGGCGGTCTTGGCAGGGTCCCTCCGGTTCTCGTACTCGGCCAACAGGCGCTTGGGCGCCTGCAGACGCCAGGCTTGGTCGAGGATGTCCCGCAAGTCGGCGCGGCGCACCCGCCGCAACCGGATCAGCACGGCGGGGTAGCCGCGGTAGTGATCCGTGATAAAGAACGTCTCGGGATCGGCTTGCATACGGAAGTCGCGCTCGTCGTCGCCGCACCTGACCACGAGGGTCTCGCCATCCTCCCACAGGCGCGCGAGGAACTTGCCGCGCACCCGAAAGCCCGGGGTGCCGTAGCACGGTCCCTCTTCCACTCCCGGCAGAGCGAGGGCGAGGCGCCGCACCGTCGTCAACGTCACTGCGGTGCGTCGCGGCACCCCTGCCCTCGGGCCTCCGCCCGGCGCTGGGCGGCGTGAGACCGCGGCGTCACGGCACTCGCATCCCGGCACGCGCGATCTGCGCACGCCAATCCGCATTCCCGAAGCCCGCCGCGACCAGGACGTCGCGCCAGTCGCGCTCCGCCACCGCTACGGCTTCGCGGAACTTGGTCACATCACCGCCGGCGAGCTTGATGATGGCGAGGTGAATGCGGGGGCGTTCCGAGGGCGCCGCTCTCGCCCCCAACGGAAGGGCGGCAGCGTCGAGCCGCTCCATCACTGTGCGCACGTCGCCAGGTGCGAAGCGATCCCGAATCTCAGCTTCCACGACGGGCGAAAGGGGCATCTTCGCTACCCTGGCTGAGCCGGACGCACCTACGGGCGCCCAGCGTCCCGCATGGCTCACGCCCCACCCGAGCTCGGACGCGCTTGGGCGTCACGCAACAGGTTGGCGACGCGTCGGACATCGTCGATCATCTCGAAGGCTGGCGGTTGATAACGGCCTACGCCCGGCCAGGCCGAGCCCCCGAGCCGACCGTACATCGCCGTGGACGGCCCGAGGGTGATGGTGCCGCTCCCGTCCCCGCGCTCCGTCACCGTGATGTCACTCATCGTCCGGAGGGGCAGACTCTTCGTCTGGCGATTGAGAACTCCGGACACGATGATCGCGCGCTGGTCGGTCAACGCGTAGTAGGTCCGCGACCGCGAGAGCGCGTCGCCGAAGAAGCGACCAATGACGATGTAGAGACCTATGGCAACGAAGGGTATGCCCCACAGCCGAAAGACCACCGGAGCGTCCGGTTGCTGGAGTACGCTCAACTCCCAGAAGATCGCGAACCCGCACCACAACAGGCTGAAGGGAATGAGCAACGCATCCGCGGGGCGCAGCCTCAGGCCCCCGCGGGGCTGTCCTGTCCAGAGCAGCTTCTCGTGCGAGCTGAGCTGGGAGCGGACCGTCTGTTCCAGCGCGTAGTCCATGCGGCTCCCGGTGAGGGGCGGCCCCTACCGAATGGCGCGTCTCTCTCAGACCGCTACCTGCTCCTGTCCGTGAACGTGCAGCGACCGGAACAGGACCCGGGCGGCGGCGGCTACGTCGCGGATCGCCGTGTCGAACGCCACCTGATTGGCCTTTGACGGGGCGTGAAAGCCGCTGATCTTGCGCACGAACTGGAGGGCGGCGTCGTGGAGCTCGGCGTCCGATGGCGGGTGGTCAGGGTGGCGCAGGCGCTTGATGTTCCGGCACATTGGGCAGGTCGCCTTTCAGTGATGGGGGCGGAGGGAGCGGTGCGGAAGCGCGTTCACGGACCGGTCGGGAGCGTGTACTCAAGGTCGTACAGGTGCTTCTTGTCCACGATCGTAATCGTCATGGCGCCAGCGAGCCCAACGAGCAGGCCGGTACCGAGCCCCGGCGCGACCGTTACCGTGAGGTGCTGGCCGTCGCGCGTGCGCGTCCCGCTGTGCATCAGAACGAAGCTGCCGCGCCGACCGGACAACGTCCCGGTGACCCGCTCGAGCGCCACATACGCGCCCGCGCCGGTGCTGTCCGCGGCGGCGGTCAACATCTCGAGCTTGCTCGTTCCCTCGAGGTCGCCGTGGAACTGCTTGTCGCCGTGCATGCGGCCAAGGGCGATGCCTGCGGCTTGGTCCGGCGATCCCTGGGGCGCCACCGTAACCTCAAACGTTCCCGTCGCGTGCGTCGTCACGGCTGACCTCTTCTCGACTCGTTGCGGGGCGGGCGCTTGGGTCTGAGCCGCAGCTGAGGAAGTCAAGCACAGCAGGTGACAAATCGCTGCGGCCGTCGCCCTGCTCCACGATTGCTGTCTCACGCGCGCTCCGGGTGGGAGCTCGCAGCACGGGACCTGCCTCGCCTGCCCCTCCGGCCACCGATCTGTGCTTCAAGCTTCCGTGGCATCGGCCGACAGGCGCACTCCCTGGCGTGGGCGATATGCCACGCCATGCGCTGGTCCAGCGTTGGGTGCTCTGGCATCCGATGCTTGGCGTGCCACGGAGCGTTGATGGTCATGGGAATCCTCTTGCTCACCTACCGGTCATGGGCGCGTCCGACTGTCTTCCTCAGAGGCGCGTCATCTGGGCCTGGCTCGACCGTGCCACGGACACGCGTGTGCAGAGAGTGCACGCCGGCAATCACATCACTCCGAGAGGACGTTAGCTGACGTGTCTGCCCTTAGGCGAAGGATCGCGCGGGAGTCCGACAGGCGAGCCGAGCAGCAAGGACGGGTTGGCCGCGGCGCCGCTGGCGCATTCGCTCTCCCGCGGTGCTCGGATCTCAAGAATCTGCTGGACCAGGAGGTAGCGCTGGCTGCCGTAGATGCTGCCCGAGTCCGACGCGAGTCCGCGCAGGCGGACGAAGAGCCACTGCTGAGGCCGCGTCGCCGTGCGGCGGTAGCGCGCGGCCAAGGCCGAGTCGTGCACCACCACGACGGTCTTACGGATGGTCTGGGGATGGTCGCAAGCGAGGAACGTGCCGTGGTGGTCCGTGACATAGAGGCCGCGCACCTCAACCGAGCGTTGGCAGCCGACCACCAAACCAGCGATTGCGACGATGCTGAATACGCGCATAGATCGTTCGGAGTTGCCCCGCGGATAGCACCGCGCCCGCGCGGGCGTCCGCCGTTGAAGGATAGTTGCTGCGCGCGACCGCGCAACACTCCCTTGCCCTGCACAGCTAGGGGGCAGCACGCTTCGTCCCGTTGCGGGTCGCGGCGACGGGCGGTCAGCCGCGGTATGGCCCGCCCGGGACACCCCAGCCCCAATGCGGCATTGGCGCGTTGCGATCTACCGTCGCGCCCGCCTGGGAGTTGATGACCGCGAGCCGGGAGCCCCACTCGAGATAGGCGACCAGTGCCGAACGAAACTCCGGGTCGTCAGGGAGCCCCGCTTCGTCGGCGGCCTCGAGCAGGAGTCGTACCCATTGCGCCCGCTGCGGCTGCGTGAGGTGCCGATCCAAGTGACGGGCGATCATGTGCGGATGGCCGCCGCGTTGCTGGCTGTAGAGAGGCGGCCCGCCGAGCACTTCGGCGACGAAGTGGGCCACGTGGCGCGGATGCTCGTCGCTCATCTGTGCGAAGAGCGGCGCGAGCATGCAGTCGGCGCCTACCTTGCGATAGAACACGTCCATCAAGCGCTCTATGGCCGGCACCCCGCCCGCCCACTGATACAGCGGGGGTGGGAAGTCAGGCGGCGAGTCAGCTGGCATGATCGCTTCTCCGGTACCGATCTCTCTGGGCCTGCAGTCACGTCGCGTACTGCTCGGCGCCCAGCAGGTGAATCGATACGTAAGGACG
>DATBBW010000182.1:0-25555 GCA_036270795.1 Gemmatimonadales bacterium
GAGCAGCATGGCGCCGAGCACCGCCTGCTCCGCTTCGTTGCTCCACGGAGTCTGGCGGCCGGCGACCTCGCGTTCAGCTGAGGAGACGGCGGGCGATGCGGACGTCATCCCAGGTCGGCTTCTTCCAATTGGGGTTCCGGAGCAGGGCGGCCGGATGGTAGGTAACGATAACCGGTATACCCCGGAACCGGTGCAGCAGGTTGCGCAGCGCGCCGAGCGATTGCTTGGTGTCGAGCAGCGCTTGCGCCGCCGTCCCACCCATCGCGAGGATCACCTGTGGTTTCAAGAGCTCGATCTGCCGGAACAGATAGGGGAGGCACGCTGCCACTTCGTCGTACTGCGGCACGCGGTTCTCGGGAGGCCGACACTTCACCACGTTGCAGATGAACACCCGCTCGCGCGGCAGCTCGATCGCCGCGAGGATCTTCGTGAGCAGCTCCCCGGCTTGCCCGACGAACGGGCGCCCCGTCTGGTCTTCCACGCGCCCCGGCCCCTCGCCCACGACGACGAGGCGCGCGTCGGTCGGCCCCTCGCCGGGCACCGTGCGCGAGCGGCTCTCGCACAGCCGACACTTGGTGCACGCCGCGACGAGCTCCGCGATCGCCGCGAGCGAGCCCGCCTGCTGCACGGGGTCGGTCGCAAACAGATCGCCACCGGGGGGATCGTACGACAGGCCGGGCGGTGGCAGGGGGGGCAGCGCGCCGGGCGCCGCGGGACTGCTGTGGGGCGCCGCCGGGGGCGCGCCTGGCGCCCCGCCCGCGCCGGAGGGGCCTCGGGCCGCGGCGGGGGGCGCGGGGTTCGGCCCGCGGGAAGGCGCGGGCGTGCCGGCCGCGGCGTCGGTCTCCGACACCACCACCGCATCGCCGCCCAGCACCCGCTGCTGCTCTAGGAACGCCCGCGCCAGTGCCCGCCCGTCGCTCACGTCAGCGCCTGCTCCACCGCGTCGAGGATCTGGTCCGCCACCTCGCGCTTCGACAGCAGCGGCAACTCAATGGGGGCGCCGTTCCGTCGGAGGATGGTGACGCGATTCGTGGTCACTTCGAATCCCGCGCCGGGCTCGAGCGCGTCATTCAAGATGATGGCGTCTAAACCCTTGTCCCGCAACTTGGCCTCGGCCCGCGCCCGGCCGTCCCCCCCGGTCTCGAGCGCGAAGCCGACGACGACGCAGCGCGGCGGTCGCTTGAGCGACCCGAGGATGTCGGGCGTCGCTTCCAGCGCGACGGTGACGGAGCCGCTCGCGCGGGGACGTTTGGCGGCGAGGGGTGCGGCGGGGCGATAGTCCGCCGGCGCCGCGGCCATCAGCAAGAGATCGGCCCGCTTCACCAGCGCCGCGACGGCGCGCTGCAGCTCGGCCGTCGTCTCCACGCGGTGCGCGGTCACGCCGAGCGGCAGCGGCAGCTCGGTGGGCCCCGAGACGAGGATCACCTCCGCCCCGCGGGCGTACGCCGCCGCCGCGAGGGCGTACCCCATGCGCCCGCTCGAGGGATTGGTGATGACGCGCACCGGATCGAGGTGCTCGCGGGTGGGCCCTGCCGTAACCACCACCGTCTTCCCCTGCCACGGCGCGCGTCCGAGCACGAGCCGCTCCGCCGCCACCACGATCGCCGCGGGCTCGCTCATCCGCCCGGGGTGCTCGCTCGGTCCCTCGGCGAGCGGCCCGACGTCTGGCCCGACGAAGTGCCAGCCGCGCGTCGCGAGCGTCTTGACGTTGGCGCGCGTCGCGGCGTGGGCGTACATCGCGTCGTTCATCGCGGGTGCGGCGAGCACGGGCCCCGTGCGCGCTACCAGTGCCGCGGTCAGGATGTCGTCGGCGAGGCCCATGGCGGCGCGGGCCAGCAGGTGGGCCGTCGCGGGCGCCACGATCACGAGCGCGGGGCCGTGGGCGAGCGTGAGGTGGGCGAGCGCCCGGCCCGGCTGCCACAGGGACGTCAGCACGGGGCGCCCGGTGAGCGTCTCGAAGGTGACCGGCCGCACGAACTCGGCGGCGGCCGCCGTCAGCACCACGTCCACCACCGCCCCATCCTCGGTGAGCTGCCGCGCGAGCGTGCAGCTCTTGTAGCACGCGATGCCGCCCGACACGCCGAGGACGACGTGGCGGCCGGCGAACGCCATCAGCCCTCTTGGCGCCGCCGCCGCACGAGCTTGTAGGTGAGCCGGCCGCGCACCAGCTCGTCAAACGCCCGCGTGGTGAGCTTCTCCTCCCAATCCACGGAGCGGTCGCGCGGGAATTCGTTCACGAACCGGGCGAACTTGGCCGCCACGAGGACGCCCAGGTACTTGTTCTGGGTCTGAGCGGCGACTTCGCTCGGGGTAATGATCCGCATCAGGCTCTCCTTAAGAAGGGCGGTGCCGCAGGCGATCCGCCTCGCGCACCAGCGTGTCCACCAGTTGACCTACCCGTGCGACCGGAGGCCGGTGCGCTCGCGCGCCGTCCTCCTCGATGATCTGCGACACCTCGGCCACCGCCCGCGCCAAGTCGTCATTGATGACGATGTGCGGCCAGCCGGCCGCCTGGCGGATTTCCGCGATCGCCTGCTCGGTCCGCTGCGCCAGCGCTTCCCCGGTCTCGGTGCCCCGCCCCAACAGGCGCGCCTTCCAGGCCGCGGCCCCGGGCGGCAGGATGAAGATGCCGATCGACTGCGGGGGCGGATAGCGGTCCCGCACCTGCGCCGCGCCCTGCACTTCGATGTCGAGCACCACGTGCCGCCCGGCGCCGAGGACGCGATCGACTTCCTGCCTGAGCGTGCCGTACCACTCGCCGGCATACTCGGCCCATTCCACGAACTCGCCCGCGTCCCGCCGCCGCGCGAACTCGGGGCGGCTGAGAAAGTGATACGCCACGCCGTCTCGCTCATCCGGGCGCGGCTGCCGCGTCGTCGCGGAGACCGAGTAGCCGACGTCGGGCCGGCGGGCGAGCAACTGCTTCGCGATCGTCGTTTTCCCGCCGCCCGAGGGAGCCGCCAGGACGACGACCCGCGGCGTCACTCGAGATTCTCGAGCTGCTCGCGGAACTTCTCGAGCTCGCCTTTCATCGCGATCACCCGCTCGCTGATCACCGCGTCGTTCGCCTTGGACCCGATCGTGTTCACTTCGCGCCCCAGCTCCTGCGCGAGGAACCCGAGCCGCTTGCCCACCGCCTCGTCCGCCCCCAACGCGGCGCGGCACGCCGCCAGGTGGGCGCGCAGCCGCACCAGCTCCTCGGTGATATCCAGCCGATCCGCCTGCAGCGCGATCTCGACGGCGAGCCGCTGCTCGTCCACCTGGACCCCGGCGGCGAGCTCCGCCACCGCCCGCTTGAGCCGGACGAGCTCGGCGGCGAGCCGAGCCGGCGCCCGCGCTTCGATCGCATCGGCCGCCGTCGCTACGGCGTCGAGGTGGCTGGCGAGCTCCACCGCGAGCGCCCGACCCTCACGCGTGCGCATCTCGAGCACCGCGCCCGCTGCCCGCTCCACGAGCGGCGCCAGTTCGCTCCAGAGCTCGGCCCCCGCCCCGCTCGCCGCGTCGCCGCCCGCTCCGTCGCTCCGCGGCACCAACACATCGGGCTGGCGCGCCACGAAGGCGAGATCCACGGCCCCCTTGAGCTTGAGACGCTGCTTGAGCTGCTTCGCCGCCGCCACCACCTGACGCGCGCGGGCCAAGTCGAGCGTCACCTCCCCCTGCCCCGCGGGGTGCTCGAGCCAGCGCGCCGCCACCGTCACGTGGCCGCGCACGAGCAGCTGGCGTAACCGCTCCCGCAGCGGTGCTTCGACGCCGCTCAGCTCATAGGGGAGCTTCAACTGCGGGTTGTAATAGCGATGGTTCACGGTGCGGATCTCAAGCGAGAGCCGCCCGCCGCGCACCTCGCCCGAGGCCGAACCGAAACCCGTCATGCTCCGGGGCACAGACTTTAAAGCTAGTCGCGCAAAGCACTTAGGTCAATCCGCCGCGTTCTCAGTTGGTGAACAGCCAGCGCACGCCGTAGAACTGGAAATGCCGCGGATAGTCGAGCCCGGGCACGTAGCTGCCGCGAAACCCGTTGGCGTTGCGCTGGATCCAGAAGATGGTGACTCCCGCGATCCGCAGCTCCACGTTCACCTCGGCGAAGCTCGCCCCGGGAAGCAGGAGCGGCCCTGCGCTCGCACGGCCGGCCATCCCTTGCGTCCAGGATTCCATCGCCGCCTCGGCCCGCAGCGCAAACAGGCCGCTGCGGTATACGCGCCAGAACTTCGAGTAGAAGGTGATCGACATGCGGCCGTGATACGGCGGCTCGAAGTCCGGCCCCGGGTGGTCGAGCGGGCTGAAGTACCACCCGGCGAGATGGAGGCCCGGCAGGAGCGCGACGGCGCCGTGCGCCGTGACGTAGCGGGCGTGGGGCGTGGAGTCGAGGACGGTCACGCCGCGCAACCCCGCGGGCCAGCCGATCGGCGCGAACGGGTCCCGGGTCACGCCGCCCACGTCGAGCGTGAGCCCGCCCCGGTCCCACCGCACCCCACCCGCGAGATCGACGGTGCGCTGGCCGTGGTCGGTCGTGTCGACGGGGGCCTCGAGGTCGTGCGCCCAGGCGAGATCGCCGTGCAGCGTGAGGCCGAGTGGCCCGGCGAGCCCGGCGGCGAGGTGCGCGCGGTTGCCGGTGCGCCCGCGGCTGTACGCCGCGTGGCGAGCGTCGCCCGCGAGCGTCACGCCGGCGAGCGGCGTCCAGGCGGCGCTGCCCGCGAGCTGCCACGGCCGCGCGGCGTCCCCGCTCCGCAGCGCGAGCTCGACCGCCCCGCGTGCGAATGCATCGCTCACCGTGAGGGCGCGCTGCGTCAGCGAGCGGTCGGGGACGGCGCTGTCCTTCGTCGCGCTCGTGGTGGCGAGCGTTAGCTCGGCGCGCGGCCCGAACCCGTCCGCGCGCGTGGCCGCGAACAGCCGCAGGATGCCGTCGCGCCGCTGCACGCGGTAGTCCGGGGTCGGCCCGCCGTCCGACCCGGTGCGGTGCCAGCTCGACGATAGGACCTGGTAGGCCGCCCCCCACCGGGGGCTCGGCACGTATTCCGCTTTGAGCCACAGGTCGACGGTCGAGAACGGGGTGCTCGAGCTGCCGAAGATGCCATCGCTCGAGTTGTAATCGGCCACGAGCGACAGCCCGAGCCCCGAGCGCCAGCGCCGCAGGTAGGCGCCCCGATAGTTCGCCGTCTTCACCTCGCCGGTGGCGATCCCCACCTCGGAACTGGTGGCGGTGGACTGCTGGCGCCGGGTGACGAGGTACACGCGCAACGTCGCCGGCAGGACGATGACGTCGACGCGCTCGAGCGGCGCGAGCGGGATGCGCGCGGGATCGAGCCACACCGAGTCGCGCCCCACCGGCAGGTAGGGGACGCCATCCCAGTAGACCTCGAGGCCCGCGGCGCCCCGCCCCCCGTACAGCACCGTCTCGGCCTGACCGTAGATCCCGCCCCGGGCCACGTACACGCCGGGGATGTGGCTCAGCAGGTCGGACAGGGTCTGGATGTTCGACAACGCGAACGAGTCGGCGACGAAGCTGAAGCGCGTGCCCCGTGGCAACGGACCCGCGGGCACGCTCGCCGCGAACACCGGGAGGTACGCCGGCGTGGTGTCGCGCGCCGTGGAGTCCTTGCGGGCCGTGGTGTCGCGTGCGGTCGTGTCGCGGCGGACGGCGGCCTCGCGCCGCGTGGTGTCGGCGCGCGCGCTGGTGTCGCGTTGTGCGAGGGCGGGCTGGGGGATCCCCGCGCCGCCCGCGAGCACGAGCAGCGCGGCCCCCCAGCGGCCGCGCCGCGTCACGCGGCCGCGCGCTGGAGGATGAATTCGGTGAAGAGGCGAACGCCGACTGCCGTGGGGCCCTTGCTGTGGTGCGGGCCTTCCCCCTCCGTGTAGGCGGTCCCGGCGATGTCGAGATGTACCCAGGGGTAGCCCTCCACGAACTCGCGCAGGAACCACCCCCCCACGATCGTCCCGGCGCCCCGGCCCCCGGAGTTCTTGAGGTCGGCGATGTCGGACTTGAGCAGCTCGCGATACTCGTCCCACAAGGGCAGCGGCCAGCAGCGCTCGCCCGCGCGCTCGCCCGCGGCCCGCACCTCGGCGACCAGCGTATCGTCGTTGCCCATCGCCCCGATCGCCACATGCCCCAGGGCGACCACCACCGCCCCGGTGAGGGTCGCGATGTCGATCACCGCCGCGGGGTGGAACCGCCGCACGTAGGAGAGGGCGTCGCACAGAATGAGCCGCCCCTCGGCGTCGGTGTTGATGATTTCGATCGTCTTGCCGAAGTGGCTCTTGATCACGTCGCCCGGCTTCACCGCCGTGCCGGACGGCAGGTTCTCGGTGGCGGGCACGAGGCCCACCACGTTGAGCTTGGGCTTGAGGCGCCCGAGCACCTCGAACGTGCCGAGCACCGCGGCGGCACCGGACATGTCGAACTTCATCTCCTCCATGTTCTGCGCCGGCTTGATCGAGATGCCGCCGGAATCGAACGTGACGCCCTTGCCCACGAGCGCCACCGGCGCGGCGTCGCCCGCGCCGCGATAGTCGAGCACGATGAAGCGCGGCTCTTCCGCGCTGCCCTGCGCCACGGCGAGCAGCGCCCGCATCCCTTCGCGCCCGAGCGCCGCGCGGTCCAGCACTGTCACCGCGAAGCCGTGCCGCGCGGCCAGCGCGCGGGCCTGCTCGGCCAGATAGCTCGGCGTGCACACGTTGCCCGGCTCCATCTGCAGCGTGCGGGCGAGCGCGTGCCCGGCGGCGACCGCCTCGCCCACGTGCTGGCCGGCCGCCACCTGCTTGGACTCCGCTGCCTCGCACACGATCACGAGCCCCTCGAGCTCGGGCCGCGGCTCCTCTGGGGGCGCCTTGAACTCGGTGAAGGCCCAGGCGCCCTGCGCCACGCCCTCCACCACGACCTGCCCCAGGTCCCGTGGCGTCACGCCGGTGCGGGCGTCGGGCGCCACGGCCACGGCGAGCCGCGTGACGCCGAGCGCCCGGGCCCGCTTCGCCGCCACGGCGGCCGCGCGGCGCAGCGTGGTGGTCGTCACGTCGCCCGGTTTCCCAAGGCCCACGAGCAGCACGCGCGCGGCCTTGCCGCCCCCCGGATAGAGCAGCGCGGTCTCATCCCGCTTGCCCTTGAAGTCCCCGCTCGCGATGGCCCGCGCCACGCTACCCCCGCTCGCGCCGTCGAGCTCGGCGAGCACCGCCGCGACGGCGCTGCCTTGGGGGACGGCGATGGCGAGGAGGGGCGTGTCGATCTGCGCGAGCGGCACGGCCGCGACCGTGCTCGTCAGCTTAGACATGCTCGATTATGCACTGGGCGAAGGTGGAGGTCGAGACCTCGGTGGCGTCGGGCATGAGGCGCGCCAGGTCGTAGGTGACGCGCCGCGCGGCGAGCGCGCCCTCGAGCCCGCGCACGATCGCGGCCGCGACGTCGGTCCACCCGAGCTCGTCGAACATCATCGCGCCCGAAAGGATCAGGCTGCCGGGATTCACCTTGTCCTGCCCCGCGTACTTCGGCGCCGTGCCGTGGGTGGCTTCGTACACGGCGTAGCCGTCGCCCACGTTTCCGCCGGGGGCGAGCCCGAGCCCGCCCACCTGCGCCGCCGCAGCGTCGGACAGCAGGTCGCCCGTCAGGTTCGGCGTCGCGAGCACCGAGTACTCGCCGGGTCGCAGCACGAGCTGGGCGAACATGGCGTCGGTGATGCGATCGTTGATGACGAGGCGCCCCCCGGGCGGCGCGCCGCCCAGCTCCGCCTCGGGGATCGTGCGGTCGCCGAAGCGCTCCCGGGCGACCGCGTAACCCCACTCCCGAAACCCGCCCTCGGTGAACTTCATGATGTTGCCCTTGTGCACCAGCGTCACCGCACGGCGCCCGGCGCGCAGGGCGTACTGGATCGCCTTGACGACGAGCCGCTGGCTCCCGAACTGCGACATCGGCTTGATGCCGAGCGCGCTCCCCGGCCGGATCTTCGCGCCGAAGCGCTCGGTGAGAAAGGCGATCAGGGCGTCGGCCTCGGGACTCGTGGCGCGATACTCGATCCCCGCGTACACGTCCTCGATGTTCTCGCGGAAAATCACCACGTCGAGCCGCTCCGGCTGGCGCATCGGGCTGGGGACGCCTGGGAAATAGCGCACCGGGCGGACGCAGGCGTACAGATCGAGCAGCTGGCGCAGCGCGACGTTCAGGGACCGGATCCCCCCGCCCACCGGCGTCGTGAGCGGCCCCTTGATCGCGACTCGGTGCGTGCGAATGGCGTCGAGCGTCGCATCGGGCAGCCAGCTGCCGGCCTCCCGGAACGCCTTCTCGCCCGCCAGGATCTCGAGCCACTCGACCCGGCGCTTCCCCGCGGTGGTGCGCTCGACCGCCGCGTCGAACACCCGCCGTGCGGCGCGCCAGATGTCCGGTCCCGTGCCGTCCCCCTCGATGAACGGGATGATCGGCCGATCGGGCACGATCCAGCGCCCGTCGTGGAACTCGATGCGCTCACCCATGGGGCGGGGCTCCTTCGGGAATAGCGGACACATCCGGCGGTCGGAGCGTCGGTGCAGTCTACACGACCTGGGCGGGGTTGCGCCAGCCAAACACGCACGTACACTTGAACGCATGCCACGCGTGGCGCGTCACCTGTCCCGCGTCTTGCAGACGGCGGTCGCGATCGCGCTGATCGCGGCCACGGTGACGTGGACGCCGACCATGCTCGTCGGGATGACGCGCATGCCCCACGCCGGCCATCACTCCGGCGCGCCGGCCTCGCACCATGACCCGCACGCGCTGCAGTGCTGCGACTTGTGCCCGCCCACGTGCGCGACCGCGTCGGCGATCCCCGGCGCCCCGCCCCGCGTGGCGTCCCCGACGCGGTCGGCACCGCGCGCGCCGCTCGCCCGCGGGCAGTGGGCGCCCCGCTCCACCAGCCAGCACCGCCTCCCCTTCCCCCTCGGCCCCCCGACCCTCCGCCTCGCGTAGGTCCCGTCGTAGCTCCTAGCTGCACTTCGACGACGGCGAGCACACCGCTCGCCGGCCTCGCGTACGTGGAGGTTGCGATGTCGTGGCGTCTGACATTGGTCGCCCTGGTGGCGACCCCCTTGATCGCGCGTGCCCAACAACCGGTGCCGCGCGACAGCATTCACCAACACGGGGATTCCCTTACCCGCCGCCCGATCGAGCTAGCGCCTGTCACGGTGACGACCACCCCGGCGCGACGCGAGGACCCGGGGAGCGTGGCGCATGTCTCGGCCCAGGTGATCCAGCGGACGCCGGCGACCGACGCCTACGACCTCTTGCGGCAGACGGCGGGGATCGAGGTGCACGCCCAGGGCCAAGGACCGGGGTTCGCCTCGGACGCGTCGGTCCGCGGCTTCAGCTCCGATCACTCCACTGATCTCGCGCTGTGGGTGGACGGCGTGCCGAACAACGAGCCGGTGAACGGCCACGCCGAGGGCTACAACGACTGGAACCTCCTGTTCCCGCAGGCGCTCGCGGCCATCGATGTGCTCAAGGGGCCCACCAGCGCCCTGTACGGCAACTTCGCGATGTCGGGCGTCGTGAACGCGCGCACGGTGGAGCGCTTCCGGGGGGTCAGCCTGTGGCTCGACCCCGGCTCCCACGGGCGCGCCGAGAGCGCGGTCCTCGCGGGCTTCGATCACGACACCACGGCCGGGGTGTTCGGTCTGCGGGGCGTGCACGAGGACGGGTGGCGGCCCCACAGCGCCTATACGCTCGGCCAGGCCCACGCACGACTGGTGCACCAGCTGGCGCCGGCGACCACACTCGATGCGGGGGTCGAGCTGTACGCCACCGGATGGGATTCGCCTGGATATCTGACCGACGCGCACTTTACCGCCGGGGCGTACAACATCGTCGCCAATCCGACGGACGGGGGATTCAAGCGGCGCGCCCAGGAGCGCCTCAGCCTCCGCGTGCTCGCCAACGCCGGGCTGTTGTGGCGCACGACGCTGTACGCGACCCAGGGCCGGTGGCAACTCTACCTCACGATTCCGCCGGCGGGCGGCACGACGGAGGGGTCGGGGAGCCAGACGGAGGAGGAGGATCGGCGCTACGGGTTCGGCCTCACGAGTGCACTCACGTGGGTGCTCCCGCGGGCCGAGATCACTCTCGGCACGGAGGGCCGCTGGGACCACGCTTCCTACGAGAATTGGTTCACCACGAACCGCGCGCGGGACTCGGCCCAAACGGTGGTGACAGCGCGGCAGGCGTCGGGCGCTCTGTTTCTGCAGTCGACCGAGGACGTGACGCCGCACCTGCGCCTGATGCTCGGCGGGCGCCTCGACGCGCTCGACACGCGCGACGCCCCCGCGGCCCCCGCTGCAGGGGGCGTGGCGAGCTACGCCAAAGCCGTGGTGTCCCCTAAATTCGGCGCCCTGTACCATCTGGGACTTCCCGTCGACCTCTACGCCAACGCGTCGCGCGGCTTCCGCCAGACCGACGGCGTGATCACCGATCCCACGCTCCCGTTCATCACGGAGTGGGCGTACGAGACCGGCATCAAGCTCGACACGCGCCGGATGAGCGGCAGCATCGCCCTGTATCGGATGGACGTGAGCAACGAGCAGACGGTCAACCCCGTAACGCTCGCGGCCACGAGCGGTGGCGCCAGCCGGCGTCAGGGCGTCGAGCTCGAGCTCGAGGCGCGCCCATCGGGTGGTGTGGCCCTGGGGACCGACTGGACATTCAACGACGCCCGGTACCGCCAGCTCATCCGGGCGACGGGCGACACCACGCACCCGGCCGACACGCTCAGCGGGACGCGCGTGTTCAACACCGCGAAGTACGTGGGCACGGTCGTCCTCGAGCTCGCGCCCCGAGCAGCGCTCTGGCACCTGCGCGCCAGCGCCAACCTCGTCGGTCCCTATAGCCCGTTCGACGAGCCCGGCGTGCTGCGGCCGGCCTACGGACTGATCCACCTGAGCGGCGGCGTGCGGCTCGGCCACACCGGGCTCGAGCTCGGTGTTCGGAACGTCGGCAACACCGCCTACCGCGAGCTTGAGGCGGGCGGGTTCGTCTCGCCGGGCGAGCCGCGCACCGTCTACGCCACGCTGCGCTATGGATGGTGACCTGGCGCACCCTCGGGGGGGTCGCGCGACTCACGGCGGCCCCGGGGCGCCCGCCGCCCGGGTCTTGCGAGCGGCGAGCCGTTCTACAATCATGTGAGCGCCTGAGACGGGGGGTGTCGTTGTGAAACGGCTTCGCAAACTCTTCGGGGATGCACCGGTCGCCCACGGCCTCCGGCGGGCCTCCGGCGCTGTCGTCGCGGTCGCGCTCGTGACGGCGGCCTGCCCTCAGGGCACGGAGCTGATCACCCGCTTCGGCGCGGGCAGTGGCGGGGGTGGCGGCGCGGGCACCCCCGGGATGTTCTTCCGGGTCCAACCCTCCAGCAACACCACGGCGGGAAACATCATCACGCCTGCGATTCAAATCACCGTGGTCGACACGTCGGGCAGCGTCGACTCCAGCTTTTCGGCCGCCGTGACGCTCAACCTCGGAAACAATCCCACCGGCGCCAATCTCACCGGCACGTTGAGCGTGGTCCCGACGTTCGGCACGGCCGTATTCGGAGATCTGCGACTGGACAAGGCCGGCAAGGCGTACTCGCTCCAGGCGAGCGCGCCCGGAGCCACGGGAGCGACGAGCGCTCCGTTCAACATCAATTAGTTAGCTGAGAGCCGGCGCTTCGCTCGGAGCCCGCGGCTCGGGTATAGTCCCGTCACGCCGCGGGCCCACGTCCCCGCACCTCGCCGACAACCCCCGCTCTCCCCGCAGGCCGTTGCGCCGCCACTCGGCCAGGGCTCAGCCCGTGGCGAGATACGGCTCGTTCCAGGCTATCTCGAAGAACCCATTGCAGCGGTGGCAGCGCAGGCTCGCGGGGTGCCCTTCGAGCTGCGCGCGATCCCGGCAATTGGGGCAGACAGCGTAACTCGGGCCCCACGCGGTGGGAAAGCGGGGCGCGTCCTTGGGGCTCGGGACCACCGTCCAGCGCTGCGCCGGCTCGGGGGCAAGCTGCACGCTCCCGCGCGGGACGGTGATGGGTTTGCCCTTCACATCCAGCACCGCGTCCGCCCCGGTGAGCTTCACGATCCGATACCAGGCGCCCTTGCGCAGCGCACACTTGATGTTGGCCTTGAGGCGCGCCCATTGAAATGTGGCCATTGCAGCTCCTCGGACCCCTGGAGAGATGGCTCTAAGGTGATGCCGCAACGCTACCGGGTCCATCCCTCACGAGTCGGTGGCCGGGCTCACACGGGGGCAAGCGGGGATGCCCTCTGAAGATGGTCCGAGTATGGGTCGCGATCACCGCGGGCCGCGCCGCTGGGGGCGCCGGGCCTCGACTCGTCGGGCCTAAAACACCAGCTCCATGCCCAGCCGCACGAGCCGCGGCGGCCCATAGGCGAAGAGCGGTTGCGTAAAGTCCCGCGCCGCCGCGAGGTAGAGCGGCATGAGCTCGGCCGGCCCGTCCACGTAGCCGTTGTGGTTGAGATCGGCCCACGCGCGGTAGCGCGGCGACTCGTAGGGGATCGGCTCGGGATGTGCGGCGTACGCCTGCTGCGCCAGGGCCTGGAGCGTCGTCTGGGAGATGCCCGGCTCGCCCGTGTCCCGGCGGACGGCGACCACGTTCTGGCGGTTCAACAAGTTACGCACGTCGAGGTACACGCCCCCCGAGCGCCCGAACAGCGTGAGCGGGCGGCGCAGCAACACGTCCACGCTCGCCTGGGACGGCAGCCGCTCGCTGTTCGGCAGCCCGAGTAAGCTGTCGCCCGCGGGATTGGTGCGGGAGAACGGCAGCCCGGACGCGTAGCGCACGATCGCCGCCCCCTCGAGCCCGGCGAGGAGCGCGTGTAGCGGGACGCGCACCGAGTCGGGGACGCGCGCTTGCAGGATCACGGTCAGGCTGTGGCGCCGATCGTAGTCGAGCGGGAACTCCACGCTCCCCGGCGCGATCGTGTCGCCGGTGATCGTGTCGACGCGAATGCGCCGGAACAACTGATACGCGTTCGTGGCCGTGGCGGTCGCCGACTGGAGGGTGTAGGAGGCCCGCACCCCCCACCCATCGCGGAACTCGCGCTCCGCCACGAGCTCGGCGCCCCTCACCGAGCCGAAGTCCGCATTGCCGAAGATCGCCGAGTCGGGGTTCACGCCCAACGGCACGGACGCGATCAGCCCTTCGAGCCGCTTCACGTACGCGTTCACGCGCAGCACCGTCCCGGCCGAGGGGCGGGCGCGCACCGAGAACTCGTACTGCGTCGCGGTCTCGAACCCGAGATCGGGGTTGCCGCGCCGGAACCTGCCGGTGCGCGTCGTGTCGTCGAACGCCGCGTCGACCAGGTACTGGAAATCGGGCGCTTGGCTGAAGCGGCCCCAGCTCGCCACCACCGTCGCCCCCTTGAGCACGGTCGAGACGGCGAACCGGGGCGACAGGCTGCGCCGGGCCCCGAGCCGTCCGCCCTGCAGCACGGCGCGCGGGTCGAATTGGTCGTAGCGCAGCCCGAACGTGAAGCCCAGGTCGCTGGCGCGCAGTTGCGTCTCCGCGTAGGCCGCGGCGCTGAGCGGCGCGAAACTCGCCGCCGCGGCCCCCGGCACGGTGTCGCCTACCGGGAGCGACCCGAGCACCCGCTCGAACGTCTGCACCCGCTGACTCACCAGCACGCCGCCCAAGTAGAGATCGGCGCTCGGCCCGAGCCCGAAGTCCACGTCCAGCTGGCCGCGCAGCTCGCGCAACCGATTCCACGCCACCTCGCCGCGCGAGCCAGACCCGAGGAAGAACGCCGGCACCCCCCAGGGCGTGCGGATCGAGTAGTCGGGGGGCAGGAGCCCGGGGATGGGCGCGCGCGCTCCCACCGTGTCCTGCGCCCGCGCGAGGTCCTCGCCGGCGATATGAAACGCCTGCCCCGTGAACGCGCCCACGCGATAGCGCACGGAATCCTTCAGCGTGCCGCGCAGAAAGTCGCGCGTGAAGTAGCCGAGCCGCAGGTCGAGGACGAGCGGGCGCGTGGTCGCGGGGCCCGAGACGTGCTGCCAGGACACGCTCGCGAGCGTGCCCGACACGCGACGCGCCGGGGCGAGCGATGCATCGTACTTGTACGCCGGGTCGTACAACAGCTGTTGCTCGAGCGAGCGCAGCCCGAAGACGCGCACCGTCTCGCGCTGACCCAGGGGGATCGTGACCTTCGCCGCCGCGTCATAGGTCTCGCCGCTGTTATGCGGCAACAACCACGGGCTCGCGCTTCGCGGGTCGCGGGGATCGCTGCTGGGGGGCGCGGCGACGGGATCGGCGTCGAGCCGGCCGCTCAGATCGACCACGCCGAGCACCCGGACGCCGTGGCCGATCGGCCCATCACCCTCGATCACGAAGCGGTCGAGGCCGTAATCCCACCCGTCCGGCAAGGGGCGGTCGGTTTCGTACGCCGCGCGGCCGCGCCACCGATCGCCGCCGTCCTTCGTGACGACGTTCACGAGACCGGAGATGGCCTGCCCGTAGCGCGCGGAGAACCCGTTCGTTACGAGGGTCGCTTCCTCGAGGAGGTCGGGCGGCAGCCGCACGCCGAGCCCGCCGCTCGAGGCGTCGAGTTGGTTCTTGACCCCGAGGCCGTCCAGGACGAACGCCTGCTCGCCCGGGCGGCCGCCGCGGTAGCTCTCGCCCACACTCCCGGCCGTGAGCGCGAGCCCCTCGGCCAGACTCGAGACCGGGAGCTGGTGCAAATCCTCCGCCGAGATCCGCTGGGCGGTCGCCGTGGCGAGCGGGTCGAGCACGACGTCCGGCCGCGCTTCGACGCGCACCGGCGCCACGGTGAGCGCTTGCGGCTGGAGCGCGAAGTCCACGGTGACCACGAGCCCGCTCTCCACGCGCACGCTGTCGCGTACGGCCGTCTCGTAGCCCAGCGCGCTCGCCTGCAGGCGGTGCCAGCCGCTATGCACCTCGCGGATGCGGTAGGTGCCCCCCGCGCTCAGGGCGCCGCGCGCGCCGCTGTCCACCGTCACGAGCACGCCGGCGAGCGGCTGCCCGGTGACGGCGTCGCGCACGTGCCCGGCGATCGCCCCGCCCGCCTGGGCGGCGAGTGGCAGGGGAACGAGGCCCAGGAGCGCGAGCGCGCTGCGCGGTCTCACGGGAGGTCGAAGAGCCAGAGGTCCAGGTTGCCGGCGACCGCTTCGGCCACCAGTTGCTTGCCCGAGGGCGACAGCGCCGGGCGCCGGAACGGCAGGACGCTCGCGAGGATCGTGTCGCGGCCGCTCGCCAAGTCCACCACATGGAGCGGCCCGCCTGAGTCGCGCTGCACGGCGTGACCCAGGGTGCTGTCGTAGGTGACCGAGACGTTCCCGCCCACCACCACGGCGAGGCGGCCGGCGGCGAAACTCACGTCCCGCGCCATACCGGTCCCGAAGTCGTGCACCACCGAGTCGGCACCGGACGACAGCACGCGACGGTGGACGCGGGACTCCCCGCTCACCGTGTAGTAGACGACGTCGGCGCTCTCGCCCGGGGTCACCGACGTCGCGTTGAGCGTGCCAGGGACGACCTGTGCCAGGGGGGTCGCTCCCCCGAGGGCGACGCGCACCACGTCGAGCCCGGTGCGCACCGTATCCGGCGGACAGAATCGACACTTCGCAGGGTGATCGACGCGTTCCGCGAGGTACACGAGCGTGCCCGCGTCGAGCCAGCGCACCTGCGCGATCCCGGCGCCGTCGGGCACGGGAAAGGGCGTCGTCTGGAGCGGATCCGCCGGGGCTGGGATCGCGAGCGTGCCGAGGACGAGGGCCATGCGGGTCGGAGCGAGGGCGCCCACGGACGAGCGGGATGCGACATAGGCGAGCCGCCCGTCGGCGGCGGCGGCAGACTCCTCGAACACGGTGACCGAGTCGCCGTAGCCCACGGCTCTATCGCACATGACGCGGGACAACGTGCCCCCCGTGGCCGGCAGCAGCCCGAGGCAGCGATCGAAGTGCGGCGTGTCGAGCCGCACCACGCTGTAGAGGATGCTGGAGCCGTCGGCCAGCCACCCGGGCGCGTAGTCGTTGCCGAGGTTGAACGTGAGGCGGCGCGGGGAGCCGGGCGCGAACGGCTGATGCCCGCCGTAGTCCGTGAGCGGGAACGGTTGGCTGTGCTTGCAGGCGGCAAGCAGGAGAACGAGGGTGAGGCCGCACCTCATGGGGGAACGCGGCATTAGGCTTGCAATTATAGCCGTAGCGTCCGGGCCGAGACGACATGGTCGTGGGGCCGAGGCCGTCGCTCCTCCGGCGGCCGTGGTGTCGCCCGTCGTCACTCGTCGTCGGGGGCCAGGGGACAGGGGCCGTACTGGGGGTTCACGACCGGTGTGGGACTTCATGCCCGAGGAGAGAATCGAACTCTCATGCCGTTGCCGGCGCAGGATTTTGAGTCCTGTGCGTCTGCCAGTTCCGCCACTCGGGCGAGCGTTGCGGCGTGATAAGTTAGCTCGACGCGGGCGCGGCGGCACTATTCGGGGCGCGGGCAGGCTGAGCCGGCACTCACCTCGGGCCCCGCTGCCTTGTAGTATGATGACATGTCCTTAGGCCCGACCGCTCAGGAGCGTATCGCGTTACAGAGGCCGCCTGTCGCGTCTCGCCTCACGATGCCGCAACCACGCCCTTTCCGGCCCGGCGCGAAGCACCAATCGTCCCCCCGTGACCGGCCCGCTTCCTAAGTCGATGGCGCACAGACCCCAATGGGCACGGCTCAAGATCGAGGCGCCCTACCCGCTGCGCCGCGGCGCGTGGTACCGCGTGACGACGCGCACGCCACGCGAAGTGGTGCTCGATGTGAACCACCAGGCCGTCCACGTGCCCCACGCAGTGCTCGAGTTCGTCGGGGGAAGGCCGCCGCGCCGCTGGAGCGTGGTACGCCGTCCAGCGGACGCCGTGCGGCTGCCCGACAGCTGGGGCGCCCACTATGGGGTGTGCCCGAGCTGCCGGCATCGGGCGCCGCTCTACGGCTCGCCGCAAACCCTGCGCTGCCCCCGCTGCAGTGAGCTCTTCGTGGTCGCGTGGGATGAGCTGGAGCCCCCCGGTCAGGCGACCGCCCCGCCGCCTGGTCCCGAGGCCGGGAGTCGCTGACTCGCGTCGCGCGCGTCAGCCTCTGAAAAGGCGTTCGGAAACACCACGGGCGGCCAGCCTGCACTGGTCCGCCCGTGTGGTCCGACCGGATGCTATGGCCGCGGTCGCTTTCGCCCCGGCCGCGGGGGTGGGCGCGGGGCTGCGCGCGGCGGTGGCGCGCGCCGCTGCTCGCGCTGCTTCTGAGCGGCGGCGGCGACGCGTTCCTGGAACTTGCGCCGCTCTTCGTGATACCGCGCCCGCTGCACCGGGGTGAGATAGCCCTGTATCTCGCGGTCCTCGTCCCGATTGATCTGCTGCAGCTTGCCCTGGTTCTCTTGCTGTGCGTTCATCAGTCGGCGCACGCGCTCCTGGTCGGGCGCGGGGCCGGAGAGTTCGGCGCGCAGCCCCTCGTTAATCTCGCGCTGATGGGTCCGGAGCGGTTGCCGCTGCTCCTCGAACCGCTGCTCGGTCGTCTGCAGCTTGACGGTCTGGTCGTCGCTCAACTGGAGCGTGGAGCGCACGTGCTCGCTCCAGGCCTGCCGCACCTTCTGGCGTAGCTCCTGGGTCTGGGCGGCATCCGCGGGGGGCGCACGGCCCGAGTCGGCCGGCACTTGCGCGCCGAGCGCCGGCACGATCGCAAGAACGAGCACCCACGCGAATCGCCGCATCATCCCTCCAGCGAGGCGAGCAGCGCCCGCAGCTGGGGCGCGCTCAGGTCCTCGAGCCCGACATCCGGCGCCGCCCCGGCGTCCCGAGCGCCACCGGGCTCGGCCACCGTGCGGAGCAGCTCCTCGAGCTGGGGCGCCGAGAGCTCGCTCAACTCCGGCCCCGCGCCCGGCACGGCGAGGGCGGGTTCCGACAACGGCGCGGGCTGGAACGCACCCCGCGCCACGAGGCCCGCCCCGACCACGAGTACCAGCGCCGCGGCGATCCGCAGCCACGCCGGATCGAACGCCGCCCAGACGCGCCCCGCCCCACGCGGCTCCTGGCGCAGCCGCGTCACCACGGCCTCGGCCGTCCGCTCCACGTCGAGCCGCTCCGCAGCCCGGGTGCCGAGCCGCTCGGCGAGCTGGCGCAACGCCGTGTCGTTCACCGCGTCGTTGTGGTTCACTCCAGGTACTCCTTCAAGCGCTTGACCGCGTGGTGATAGTGTACGCGCGCGGCGCCCGGGGTCGTCCCCAAGGCCGCGGCGATTTCTTCGTACTCGAACCCCTGCTGCGCCCGCAACAGAAACACCTCGCGCTGCAACCGCGGCAGCTGTCCCAGGGCGTCCCCGAGCCGGCGCTCCGCTTCCAGGGCCACCGCGTGCTCGTGCGGATCCCCGTCCGCCGAGCGGAGCTCCTCGTCCAATGGCACGACTCGCACGCGCCGGGCCCGACGGAAGGCGTCCTTCAACACATTGCCCCCGATCGTCAGGAGCCAGGTGCGGAAACGGCATTGGCCGCGAAACCGGTCCAGCGCCCGAAACGCCCGGATGAACGCCTCCTGCACCAGGTCGTCGAGCTCGGCTTCGGGCGCTCCCCCACCCGCGAGAAACCGCGCCAACGCGCGCGCATGACGGCGGACCAGTTCCGCCGCCGCCTGCTCGTCACCGCCCTGCCAGGCGGCGATCAGCGCCGCATCGGTCGGAACCGCGGCGACGGGCTCGGCTGGAGACATGCGCGCTTGCTACGATAGACGCCAAGGCACCCCGAATATTAAGGCAGCGGCCAGGCCCGCCCTTGAAATCCGCCGGGCCCGCCGGTAGCTTCCCAATTCGAACGATCGTTCGAACCCATGCGGCCTTACGACGAACGGCTGGACCAGTTCCTGTCGCGGGCGGCGAAAGTGTTCGCCGAGCACGGCTACCACTCGACCACCATGCGCGACCTGGCGCGGGCGACGGGGATGTCGCTCGCAGGGATGTACTACTACGTGCGCGGCAAAGAGGAGCTGCTGTACCGCATCCAGGAACGCTGCTTCACCCGGGTGCTCGCCGGCGCCGAGCGCGCGCTCGCCGCAGCCGGGGACAGCGAAGCGCTCGAGCGCCTGCACGGCTTCATCCGCCACCACATCACCTTCTTCGCCGCGCACATGGCCGAGATGAAGGTGCTGTCGCACGAGGCCGCCTCGCTCACGGGCGAGCGCCAGCGCAAAGTCAACGTCATCAAGCGCCGCTACGTCGACCTGCTCGAAGGCCTCCTCAAGGACGTCGCACCCGAGGAGCCCGCCGGGGAGCGGAGCAGCGCCGCCTATCTGCTGTTCGGCATGATGAACTGGATTTACAACTGGTACGACCCCGCGGGCGCCCTCGATCCCGGGCGCCTCGCGGGCCTCATCGCGCGCATCTTCATCGGTGGCTTCGCCGAAGCGCGCGCCACGCTCCACGGAGGCTGACGTCCCATGGCCACAATGACCGAACCCCAAGTCGAGCAGCGCACGCTCGTGCACTATGGCGTCGAAGCGGGCGTCGCGATCATCGAGCTCGACGACCCGCCGGCGAACACCTACACCCATGCCATGATGCGGCAGCTCGACGAGGCGATCCTGCGGGCCCGCTTCGACGACACCGCGCACGTGGTGGTGCTGCGCGGCCACGGGGAGAAGTTCTTCTCGGCCGGCGCCAACATCGCCTACCTGAACAGCATCACCCCGCGCTACAAGTACTTCTTCTGCCTCCACGCCAACGAGACGCTGAACCGCCTCGAGCACACCCCCAAGCTCACGATCGCCGCCTTGAACGGCCACACGGTGGGCGGCGGGCTCGAGATCGCCATGGCGTGCGACCTGCGGCTCGCCAAGGAGAACGCCGGCAAGATCGGCCTGCCCGAAGTCAACCTCGGCGTGCTCCCCGGCACCGGCGGCACCCAGCGGCTGGCGCGCATCGTCGGCAAGACGCGGGCGATCGAGATGATGGTGAAGGGTGAGACGTTTTCGTTCGACAAGGCCCACGACCTGGGCCTCGTGAACGAGGTCTTCCCCGCCGACGCCTACTGGGAACAGGTGATGCTCTACGCCAAGCAGTTCTGCCCGCCCCACAAGGCGTCGAAGGCCGTGGGGCTGATCAAGCGCGCCGTCCAGTCGGGCGCCGAAGTGCCCTTCGAGTCGGGCTTGACGCTCGAGCGGGAGCTGCAGCAGCAGCTGTTCCAATCGGCCGACGCGAAGGAAGGGATCGCGGCATACGTCGAGAAGCGGGTCGCCGAGTTCACGGGCCAGTGACCCCGGTGAAGACGGATCTGTTGATCGGCGGCGAGTGGCGGTCCGGGACGCGGCGCTATCGCGTCACAAACCCGGCGACCGAGGAGCCGCTCGCCGAGGTGGCCGAGGCGGGCGAGGCGGAGATCGATGCGGCCGTGGGCGCGGCGCGCGCCTGCCTCGAGTCGAAAGCGTGGCGCGAGACGAGCGCCCGCCAGCGCGGGCGGCTGCTCGGCCGGCTCGCGGACCTGCTCGAGCAACGCGCCCCGGACCTCGCCGAGCTCGAGACTCGGAACAACGGGAAACCGCTGTTCGAATCGAAGATCGACGTCGCCATGGCGATCGAGACCATCCGCTACTACGGTGGCTGGGCCGACAAGTTGACGGGGCACACGCTGCCGGTGAGCGGCAATTTCCTCACCTACACGCTGCGCGAGCCGGTGGGCGTGGTCGGCGCCATCGTGCCGTGGAACTTCCCGCTCAACCTGGCGACGTGGAAGGTGGCGCCGGCGCTCGCGGCCGGGTGCACCGTGGTGCTCAAGCCGGCGCACGAGACGCCGCTCACGGCGCTGCTGCTCGGCGAGCTCGCTCTCGCGGCGGGCTTCCCCGCCGGCGCCCTGAACGTCGTGCCCGGCCCGGGGACCACGGCGGGCGCGGCGCTGGTGCACCACCCGCTGGTCGACAAGATCGCCTTCACCGGGTCGACCGCCGTGGGTCAGTGGATCATGCGGGAAGCCGCCGCGACGCTCAAGCGCGTCACCCTGGAGCTCGGCGGCAAGAGTCCCAACATCATCTTCGCCGACGCGGATCTCGCCCAGGCCGTGCGCGGCGCCCAGACGGGCATTTTCTACGGCAAGGGCGAAGTGTGCGCCGCCGGCTCGCGGCTGCTCGTGGAGCGCTCGGTCCACGACCAGGCGGTCGAGCAGCTCGCCGAGCGCGCCAAGAAACTCACGCCGGGCGACCCGTTCGACAAGAACACCCGGCTCGGCGCCCTCGTCTCCGAGCGGCAGCAGGAGAAAGTGCTGTCCTACATCGCCGCGGGACAACAGGAAGGCGCGCGGCTCGTCGTGGGCGGCAAACCGGCGCGGGTGAACGGCAAGGGCTACTACGTCGAAGCCACGGTGTTCGACGCCGCGCGGCCCGGCATGAAGATCGTGGATGAGGAGATCTTCGGGCCGGTGTTGTCCGTGCTGACGTTCGAATCCGAGGCGGAGGCGATCGAGCTCGCCAATCGCTCGAGCTACGGCCTCGCCGCCGGCATCTGGACGAAGGACGTCCAGCGCGCGCACCGCGTCGCGCGCGCGATCAAAGCGGGCACCGTGTGGGTCAACACCTACAACTCCTACGATCCGGCGGCGCCGTTCGGCGGCTACAAGTTCTCCGGGTTCGGCCGCGACTTGGGCCAAGAGGCGCTCGACCACTACACCGAGACGAAGACGGTCTGGGTGGGCTTGTGACCGACGCGTATATCGCGCTCGCGCTGCGGACCCCGGTCGCCCGCCACGGGGGGGCGCTGGCGCGGGTGCGCGCCGACGACCTCGCCGCCGTCCCCATCAAGGCCGTGGTCGAGCGCTCGGGGATCGATCCCCACGCGATCGACGACGTGATCCTGGGCTGCGTCAATCAAGCGGGCGAGGACAACCGCAACGTCGCCCGCATGGCCCTGCTGCTCGCCGGGCTACCGATCGACGTGCCGGGCCAGACCGTCAACCGGCTGTGTGGCTCCGGGCTCCAGGCCGTCGCGAGCGCGGCGCAGGCGCTCAAGGCCGGTGAGGGCGACGTCTTCATCGCGGGCGGCGTCGAGCACATGACTCGCGCCCCGTACGTGACGCTCAAGGCCGGCGAGCCGTGGAGCCGCGCCACGCCGGCGGTCGCCGACACGACCGTGGGATGGCGCTTCACCAATCCCCGACTCGCGCCGCACTGGACCGTGCCGCTCGGCGTCACGGCCGAGAATGTGGCCGAGCGTTACCACATCGGCCGCGCCGAGCAGGACGCCTTCGCGCTCGAGAGCCAGCGCCGGGCCGCGCGGGCACTCGCCGACTGCGTGTTCACCGACGAGCTGGTCCCGGTGCCCCTGCCCGACGGCACGAGCTTCACGAAGGACGAAGCTCCGCGGGGCGACACCTCGGCCGAGCGGCTCGCGCAGTTGAAACCGGCGTTTCGCCCCGACGGGACGGTGACGGCCGCGAGCTCGTCCGGCATCAACGACGGCGCGGCCGCCCTGCTCGTCACCGGTGGCGCCGCCGTCCGCGAGCGCCACCTGACGCCACTCGCGCGCATCGTGACGACTGCCGTCGCCGGCGTCGACCCCAGCTGCATGGGCCTCGGCCCGATTCCGGCCACCCGCAAGGCGCTGGCCCGCGCCGGCCTGACGATCGCCCAGATGGACCTGGTGGAGCTGAACGAGGCGTTCGCGGCCCAGGCGATCGCCTGCATCCGCGAGCTGGCGCTCGACCCGGCGCGGGTCAACCTGTACGGCGGGGCGATCGCCCTCGGCCACCCGCTGGGCGCGACCGGGGCGCGCATCCTCACGACGCTGGCGCACGCGCTGCACCGGACCGCGGGGCGCTTCGGGCTCGCGACGATGTGCATCGGCGTGGGTCAGGGCATCGCGATGATCGTGGAGCGCGTCTAATGGCGGCCTACGATCGCGTGCAGATCGAGATCGCGGGGCGCGTCGGCACGCTGACCCTGAACCGGCCCGAGAAGCTCAACGCCCTGGACCGCATGCTGTGCGACGAGCTGACAGACGCGTTGGCGATGCTCGCCGGGAGCGACGAGGTGCGGGTCATCGTGATCACGGGTCGCGGGCGCGCCTTCTGCGCCGGCGCCGACCTCACCGTGCTCGCGCAGGACGGCCCGGCGCTCGTGCGGGCGGGTAAGGACATCGTGCTCGCGCTGCGGCACGCGCCCCAGCCGGTGCTCGCGGCGGTGAACGGCGCGGCGGCGGGCGGGGGCGCCAATCTCGCCCTCGCCTGCGACTACCGCCTCGCCTCGGACCAGGCGTCGATCGGCCAGGTGTTCCATAAGCTCGGGCTCGTGCCGGACTGGGGCGGGAGCTACCTCCTGCCACGCCTCGTGGGGCGGTCCAAGGCGCTCGAGCTGGTGTGGAGCGCACGCATGGTGCCCGCCGCCGAGGCGCTCGCCCTGGGACTGTTCGACCGCGTCGTCGCGCCCGCCGAGCTCGAGCCCGCGACCCGCCAACTCGCCGAGCTGTGGGCTGCCCAACCGGCCGGCGCCGTGCGGCGCGCCAAGGAAGCGCTGTATGCGAGCGAGGACCGCTCGCTCACCGCCATGCTCGACCTCGAGATCGCCCAGCAGCAGGAACTGTTTGCCACGCCCGAGGCGCGCCAGCGCCTCGAGGCCTCACTCGCGCAGAGGAGCCCCTGATGGTCCGCAAGCTGCACAACTTCGACGAGTGGATTGACTACTTCCGCTACTGGCAGGAGTCGATCGGCCTGCCCCAGGGCGAGATCCGGGATTTCAAGTTCGAGGCGAAGTTCGGCGAGCCGGAGGTGCCGCACATCGAGTTCGGTCACTACAAGGGCGAGCGCAAATGGCCGAGCGTGATGCACATCCCCGACCAGCGGATCCGCGACGCCCTGCTCAACCTCATCGTGTACCAGGGCGACACGGAGTTCGCCTCGGTGGAGCAGCAGCGCAGTCTCCTGACGCACGCCCCCTCGGACTACGACCTGCTCTCGCTCATGCGCGTGATGACCGAGGAGATGCGCCACGGCTGGCAGATGTCGTACCTGCTGTGCGCGCACTTCGGGGATGAGGGCAAACGCGAGGCGGCGAAGCTGTTGGAGCGGCGCGCGGACGAGGGCGAGCGCCTGCTCGGCTCCTTCAACGAGCTCGTCGACAACTGGCTCGACTTCTTCACCTATACACAATTCATTGATCGCGACGGCAAGTTCCAGCTGACCATGCTCGCCGTGTCCGGCTTCGACCCCCTGTCGCGCTCGATGAACCCCATGCTCAAGGAAGAGTCGTTCCACTTGGGCACCGGGAACAACGGCCTGCTGCGGATCGTGAAGGCGGGCGTGATGCCGCCGGAGGCGATCCAGCGCTTCTTCTACAAGTGGATCCCCACGGCGTTCGATCTGTTTGGCCAGGACAACTCGTCGTCGGCCCACTGGGCCTACGTGTGGGGCCTGAAGGGGCGCTACGACGAGCGCGACAACGCCGCCGAGCCTGACAAGTCGCAGCTCAACGCGTACAGCCGCGAGTTGTACCGCCAGGAGATCGCCAAGCTGGTGGAGCGGCTGAACATGTTCATCCCGGAGCGCGAGCGCTGGCTGCGCGTGCCGGACGTCCGCTTCAACCGCAAGATCGGCCTGTACGCGCACCAGATGTTCACCGTGGCGGGCGAGTCGATCGACGACCGGACGGCCTACGAGGCGTACCTGAAGACCGTGCTGCCACAGCCCGAGCACTACGAGGTGGTACGGACCCTCGAGAAGGAGCCCGGCTGGATCGAGCCCAAGAAGGCGGACAGCCTGCTCAAGTGAGGCCGGCGCTCGTTATCGCGCACCGTGGCGCGTCGGCCCGCGAAGTCGAGAACTCGCTCGCCGCGTTTCGCGCGGCGGGGCCGCTGGGCGCCGACGCCGTGGAACTCGACATCCACGCCACGGTCGACGGCACCCTCATCGTCCACCACGACCCCAGCATCGGGGACTCTCGCCCCATCGCCCAGCTCACCACCGCCGAAGCGCGCGCGCTCGCCCTCCCGAACGGGGCGCCCGTGCCGACCCTGGCCGAGGCGCTCGACGCCGCGGGACCGCGCCTGGGGGTGTTCGTCGAGGTGAAGGACCTGCCCCCCAAGTTCGACGGCCGGCTGTTCGACGCGCTCGACCACGGGCCCAACCCGGCCGGATACGCGGTGCACAGCTTCGACCACCGCGTCGTGGGGCGGCTGGGGCACGAGCGCCCCGCGCTGCGCCGCGGGGTGCTGAGCTCGTCCTACTTGGTCGACCCGCTCGCCGCGCTCGCGGCCGCGGGCGCGACGACGCTGTGGCAGGAGCGCACGATGGTCGATCGCGCCTTGGTCGAGCTGCTGCACGGCGCCGGCGCCGAGCTGCTCATCTGGACGGTGGACGATCCCGCCGAGATGCGCCGGCTGCTCGCGCTCGAAGTGGACGGGCTGTGCACCAACCACCCCGACCTCGCGCGGCAAGCGGTGGACACGCGCGCCGCATGAGCGCGCCCCGCGTCGCCGTGGTCGGCGCGGGCACCATGGGGCACGGCATCGCCTACGCGGCGCTGCTCGCCGGCATGCCCGTCACGCTGTCCGATAGCCGCGGCGAGGCGCTCAGCGCCGCGCTCGCCCGGATCACCGAGCTCCTGGCGCGCGGTGTG
>DATBBW010000183.1:0-2127 GCA_036270795.1 Gemmatimonadales bacterium
CAGGTCCCCGAGCAGCGCGAGCTGCGTCGAGGGGTTCACGTTCAGCGAGAACGGGATGTCGAGCTGCCCCGTCTGGACCCCAAACGCCACGATTGGTAGTACCCCCACGCGCGCCCCGCGCGCCCAGGCGAGACCGGCCGAGAGGGCGGCGATCTGCTCGGTCTCGAAGCTGTCGGTCCCGTACGGCAGGTGCCGGTTGTGCGCCTCGGTCGCACCCCACGGCAGCACCGCGACGTGGTACGGTGTGTCGCGCACTGCCGTCCAGGTGCTCTCGCCCAGCACGTACGGGCGCGGGGGCCGAGCGGGGCGGGGGCGGTCTCCGGCGTGCGGTTCGGTCATAGCAGGGTGTCCCCGGGCATGAGCGTGTTGCGCCTCGAAACCACGCGGCGGTAATCTGCGGCCCGCTGGCCGGGCCTCAAGGGCCGCGTTCGCTTGCCGTCAAGCGGGCACGGCCCATCTTTGGGCTACCCTTCCGGAAGCCTGGCATGCCGGCGACGCCGCTCCACTGGATCGATTACGCGGTGATGGTGCTGTACTTCGCGTTCGTGCTGGGCATCGGGGCCTTGCTGCGGCGCTCGGTGCACACGAGCGAGGACTTCTTCCTCTCGGGCCGCTCGATTCCCGCCTGGGTGACCGGGCTGGCTTTCATTTCCGCCAACCTCGGCGCGCAGGAAGTCATCGGGATTGGCGCGTCGGGGGCGAAGTACGGCATCGCCACGAGCCATTTCTACTGGGTGGGCGCCATCCCGGCGATGGTGTTCATCGGCTTGTTCATGATGCCGTTCTACTACGGCTCGCGCGCCCGCTCCGTCCCCGAGTACCTGAAGCTGCGGTTCGACGAGAAGACCCGCGCCCTGAACGCGGTGTCGTTCGCCATCATGACGGTGTTCTCCTCGGGGATCTCGCTCTACGCCATGGGGAAGCTCCTGAATCTCCTGCTCGGGTGGAGCTTCGACGTGAGCATCCTCGTGGCCGCGGGTGTGGTGCTCGCCTACATCCTGCTGGGTGGGCTCACCAGCGCGATCTACAACGAGGTGCTGCAATTCTTCCTGATCGTGCTCGGGTTCGCGCCGCTGGTGTTCCTGGGGCTGCGCGCGGTGGGCGGGTGGCCCGGGCTCACCGCGCGACTCGCCGGGGTCGCCACTACGAACGGCTACGCGGCCGGCGCCTACACGCACAGTTGGGCGTTCATGGGCCACGCCGCCACGAACCCCGTAGGCGTCGAGTGGTTCGGCCTCGTGATGGGCCTGGGCTTCGTGCTGTCGTTCGGCTACTGGTGCACCGATTTCCTGGTGGTGCAGCGCGCCATGGCGGCGAACTCGATGACGGCGGCGCGGCGCACCCCGCTCATCGCCGCGATCCCGAAGATGCTGTTTCCCTTCCTCGTCATCCTGCCCGGCATGCTGGCGCTCGTCGTGAGTCCGCTCTCGGGGGTGCGCCCCGGGGCGTCCGTCCCCGCGGCGCAGGTGACGGCGGCGCCGGTGCCGGCCCCGACCGCCGCCGAGCGCCCCGCGGCCGGCGGAGGGCAGGGGATCGTGCCGCCCAAGCGCGATCCCCGCACGGGGGCGGCGCTGCGCGACGCGCGCGGCCGCGTCGTGTTGGACTACGACCTGGCGACGCCCATGCTCCTCGTGCAGTTCTTCCCGGCGGGCCTCCTCGGGCTCGGCCTCACGGCGCTGCTCGCGTCCTTCATGTCGGGGATGGCGGGGAACGTGATGGCGTTCAATACCGTCTGGACCTACGACCTGTATCAGAGCTACGTGCGGCCCGGGGCGCCCGACGCGCACTACCTCACGATGGGGCGGTTCGCCACCCTGTTCGGCGTCGCGATCTCGATCGCGGCGGCCTACGTCGCGGCGTCGTTCAACAACATCATGGACCTGCTGCAGCTCGTGTTCGCCTTCGTGAACGCGCCCCTGTTCGCGACGTTCGCGCTGGGCATGTTCTGGAAACGCACCACGGGGCACGGCGCCTTCGCGGGACTTGTCGCGGGGATCCTGGCGGCCGCGGTGCATCACGGCCTGACGCTCCCGGCCGGCGCGACGGTGGGAGTGAAGGGCGGTTATCTTGGCACCCTGGCCACCTATCCGAGCGAGCTGGCGCAGACGTTCTGGACCGCCATCGTGG
>DATBBW010000184.1:0-10007 GCA_036270795.1 Gemmatimonadales bacterium
ACGTCGATACGCTGGGTGCGGGGATTCCGCTGCTCCGTGAGGCGCGGGTCGAGATAATCAGGGGAGGTCATGAAGGAGGTCTGGTGGCCCCAAGTTAGATGTTGACCTTCACCCAAGACATCGGCCCAAGACCACCATCGATCCTTATAACCTTCTACGCGAGCGGTCACGGCCCTCGCTCGTGGGGTGTGTCTGCCGTGGCTGCCCGTGTCCGGGTCTGCTCAGGTGGATAGTAGGGGGATACTGGAACCACTGAGCGAGTGCGCTCGTGAGCCCTGAGGTCCGCCAGGCTTGAGGCGCAAGTTAGTCCGACGGCACATAAAGCGTTCCGTCAGCGAGGCGCCGGACTTCGACGAGAAGGCCCGGCCAGGCGCGGCTCACGAGCGCACGACCGTGGAAATACAGCAGAGCCGCCATCAGCCCGCCCAGGCCGCTGAGAATCACGAACGAGGATAGTGATGGTGGGTCGCTGAAGAGATTGTATAGGGCGAGGCCAAAAACCCATGTGAGGGTAAGGACGACCGTAAGGAGCGATTGGATGTCCAAGCCGACCTCGAAAGAAATCCGGACTCGGGACTGATCGGGACTCGAGAGTATCCGCCCGCGTCCCTCCACAGTGATTCGAGGGCGCACGAGGGCATTCCGCAATCCTTCAGGTACGATCCGGAACCCTCTGTCGGGACGGGTCGCGAAGTAAAGCGCATCGACCTCTTCCGCTCGGAGTTGGTCCGGGACTCGACGAGTCTCCCCGTGAGCCGCTGCGCGTCGCAAAGTCTCCAAGAGCGCGCCAGCTCCTTGCGAGGATTCGAACACAATGCGCTTGCCGATGATGATTGGTGTCTCAAGCCCCAAGTCAACGGTCTAACTTGATTCGACAGCTTACCCTTGCGCCGCCGACGTCGCAATCCAAGGCACCGGCCCGTGAGGCGTGCGTCTCCGCGCGTGGGTGACCAATTAGGTGGGAGACAATCGGGCTACGGGAACTCCTCCCATCTCACGATTCTGCGCGCAGTTGACCCGACCTCGGGTCAACGTGCACAATTCGCTATGCGCACGTCCCTCGTCGTGGGCCTGCTCGGGCTCGTCGCCTGCGGTGGTCGGGTCCGGCCCGAAACCGTGCCGGCCGGCGTTGGCACCGCCCCAGCTGGCCCCGTGCCCGCCGTCGCGCCCGGCGCGGCTGCCGTTCCCGAGACTCCCGCCCCGTCGTCCCCGCTTCGCCCCCGGCTCATCGCCTCCAACTGGCCCCTCGCCCAGCGCGTCGTCCCGGTGGCTGGGGCGCACGGCATGGTCGTCACCTCCCACCCGCTCGCCAGCGAGGTCGGCGTCGCCATCCTGCAGCGCGGCGGCAACGCTGTCGACGCCGCCGTCGCGGTCGGGTTCGCGCTCGCCGTGGTGCATCCGGTCGCCGGCAACATCGGGGGCGGTGGCTTCATGGTCATCAGGATGCGCAGCGACACGGTGCGCGCGCTCGACTTTCGCGAAGTCGCCCCATCGCGCGCGACGCCCGACATGTACGTGGACACGGCCGGCAGTGTCACAGGGGCGTCGCTCACGGGCCATCTGGCGGTCGGGGTCCCGGGCAGCGTCGCCGGGCTGTTCGAAGCCCATCACAAGTTCGGCTCGCTCCCCTGGAAGGACCTGCTCGCGCCTGCGATTACCCTCGCGCGCGAGGGGTTCGCGCTCGACGCGGCCCGCAGCCACCAGATCGCGCTCGGAGCCGAACGCCTAGGGCGCTTCCCGGCCTCGCAAGCGCAGTTTCTCGTAAACGGCGCCGCGCCACCCCCGGGCGCGCATTTGGTGCAGCCCGATCTCGCCCGCACCCTCACGCTCATCGCCGACAGTGGACCAAGCGTGTTCTACCACGGCGCGATTGCCGACCTCATCGTGCAGGAGATGCAACGGGGCGGCGGGCTCATTACTAAGGAAGACCTCGCGGGCTACCGCGCCAAGTGGCGCACCCCGCTCCAGATTGCGTACGAGGGGTACGCCATCTACACGATGCCCCCGCCGTCCGGTGGGGGAGTGACCTTGGCCGAGCTGCTCAATACGATGGAAGGCTACCGTCCCCTGGCCCCCTTCGGCAGCGCCGCGCTGATGCACCAGCAGGCCGAGGCGATGCGGCGCGCGTACACGGATCGCAACACCTATCTCGGGGATCCCGATTTCGTCACCATGCCCCTGGCGCGCCTGCTCTCGAAGTCGTACGCGGCCGAGCTGCGCGCCGCCATCGACCCGGGTCACGCGACGCCGACGCGCCCGGTCGCGGGCCCACGCGCCGAGGGCCCAGAGACGACGCATTACTCGATCGTCGACGCCGAGGGCAACGCCGTGTCCTGTACCACCACGCTGAACAACGACTTCGGCAGCGCGGTCACGGTCGCGGGTGGCGGGTTTTTACTGAACGACGAGATGGATGACTTCACGACGGCGCCCGGGAGGCCGAACCTGTTCGGGCTCGTTCAGGGGGCGGCGAACGCGATCGCTCCAGGCAAGCGCATGCTGTCCGCGATGACGCCGTCGATCGTGCTCGACCCGGCGGGTGGGGTGGTGCTGGTGCTGGGCTCGCCCGGCGGCTCGCGCATCCCGACCGCGGTGTATCAGGTCGTGACCGACGTGATCGACCAGGACATGCCGCTCGCCGACGCCATCGCCGCGCCGCGGCTCCACCATCAGGGGCTCCCGGACATCCTGTATGTCGAGCGGGACGGCTTTCTGCCGGCGTCCCTCGACTCACTCGAGGCGATGGGGCACAAGGTGGACGCGTGGAACTACAAGACGGAGGTGAACGCCATCGAGCGCACCGCCGTCGGCTGGGTCGGCGTTGCCGATCCCCGGCGCGGCGGCGGCGCGCTCGGCTACTGAGGGAACTCTCCTAGCCTCGCTTCACCGTCAGTGGCGCGTCGAGCCGGAAGGTGACCGCGGCGCCCTTGGGCAGGACCACGTCGATGCTGCGCGTCTCGCGCGCCGCGCCAGCGCCCGCGGCCGCACCCACGAGGCCCCCGATCAGGGCGCCCTTCGTGTCCTTGCCAATGAGCTTGCCGACGATTGCCCCCGCCGCGGCGCCCGCGCCGACCTTCTCGGCATCGCCAGTGGTGACGCCCCGACCCTGTTCCACTGTATCCATGGACGCGATGCTGCCCAAGACGGGATAGGTCGTCCCCCGGACGGTGACGCTGTGAACGCTCAGTACCAGCCGACCGCTGCCGCCCGGCTTCCGCGCCTCCGCCGCGTCGACGGTCCCCTGCACCGTCGACCCGGCCGGGATCACGACGTGCCCCTGGGCGTCCTTCACGGCCGCGCTCACGGTCGCCGTGAACGGGTCGCCCGCCTTGACGTGCCGCGTCGTGATCGTGTCGCTGATGGCGAGCGGCACGCGCGTGCCGGCCGCCGCCGTCAATGTCGTCGGCGGAGCGGGCGCGGGCGGCTTCGGCGCGGGCGCCGGGGTCTTGTGCTCGGGAGTGGAGGTGGGTTTCGCCGCTTCCGGTCGCCCGGCCGGGACGTCCCGGATCGCCGCGGTCGACTCGGTAGGCGCGAGTGTCAGATTCCGCGCCGTCGAGTCGCCCGACTGCCCCGCCTGTTCGCCCTTCACACAGCCGAGGCATGCCACGGTCGCCACGGCAGCGAGGACGTGCAGCCACGTCTCCGCATGCGTTTTCATGAGGTCGCCTCGTGAGGAAGAATGACTGGCGTAAGTATAACCACAGGCACCGCCGGGGTTCCCTTACGAGACGCCAGCCCTCCCGGCCGATGGCCCCTTTAGAGCCGATTCTTGAGGAACGCTGGCGTGAGGCCCTGGAGCCAGCTCGCCAGCAGCGTGAATCGGTCGGTCACGAGGAGCACGCCCAAGAGGACCAGGAGCACGCCCGCGATGCGATCGACCCAGACGATGTAGGGCCGGAACCGCTGGAACCAGACGAGGAACTGATCGAGTGCCAAGGCCGTGAGGAGGAAGGGCACCGCAAGACCGAGCGCGTAGGCGGCGAGCAGCGTGGCCCCCTGCCCCACGCTCGCCTGGGTGGCGGCCAGCGTGAGGATGGCACCGAGGATCGGCCCGATGCACGGGGTCCATGCCGCGCCGAACGTGACGCCGACGACGGCGGAGCCCGCCCAGCCGGCCGGTTTGTGGGCGAGCTGGACGCGCCGCTCGCGCATCAAGAACGCCGGCTGCAGGACGCCCAGCAGGGAGAGACCGAAGAGCACCACCAGCACACCGCCCACGCGGCCGAGCCACACCTGGTAGCGGAGCAGGAGCAGCCCGAACACCGACGCCGTGGCGCCCAGGGCAACGAAAATCAGCGAGAACCCGAGGATGAACCAGAGGGCGTGGAGCAGCGCCGTGCCGCGCCGTACCTGCAACTCCTCGACCGAGAGCCCCGTGAGAAACCCCACGTAGCTCGGGATCAGCGGCAAGACGCAAGGGGAGAGAAAGCTCAGGAGGCCGGCCGCGAAGGCGCCGGGCAGGGAAACGCTCCCTGCGCCGGCCTCGGCCGCTGCCTGGACCCCGATCACGTCGTCGCGCCGCGCCCGGGGGGGACGCGGTCGGTGCTCACCCGCAGAAGCACACCGCCGAGACGACCGTGGTCCAGCGGCCGTCATCCCCGCACTCGGCGGTCGAGGTGACATTCATGGTGCGGACGATGTCCCCCGACAGGAGCCACTGCTCGCGCCGTTCGTCCCACGCCTTCTCGGGGTCGAACGGCACGCCCAGCACGGTGGCGAGCATCGACGCCGCGAGGTCCTCGGCGTACTCGCCCGACAACACTTCGTTCTGGCCGTAGCTGTGGTGCTCGGAGATGTAGCCGTGGTGCGATGGGTCGGCGGGCATCGCGACGCCGATCGAGGCCGCCACGAGGCGGCTGGGTTCATTGGTGGCGGACTCCGCGATCACGGCGAACACCACTTGCCCGGGCGCCATCAGCGAGAGGCCTTCCTCGCGGTCCACCAGCTCGCAGTGCGGCGGGAAGATCGAGCTCACGCGCACGAGGTTGAAGTTGGCGAGGTGGGCGTCCCGCAGCGCCATCTCGAAGCTCGTGAGTTTTTCCTTGTGCCGACCGACGCCCTTGGTGAGAAAGGCCTTGGTGGGCACGAACATTCGTGACTCGATCAACCCGTCACCTCGTGCGCGCGAAAGGGTTCACTTGCTGACAGGTCCGACACAGGCCGTAGATCTCGAGGCAGTGGTGGTGGGGCCGGAAATCCACCTCCTCCGCCAGCTGCGCGATCATCCGCTCCAGCCAGTCGTTCGCCACCTCCATCACCTTGCCACACGACGAGCGGATGCAGTGCTCGTGCGCCTGCCCCGGCGCGAGCGCCTCGTAGCGCTTGAATCCCTCGCCGAAGTCCTGCTCCGTGGCGAGGCCGGCGCGCACCAGCAGGTCAAGCGTCCGATACACCGTCGCCGTGCCCACGGCGGCGGTGCGCCTCGCCACCCGCCGCGCCACCTCGTCCGCCGAGAGGTGCTCGCCCGCAAAGAACACCGCCTCGGCCACCGCCAGCCGCTGGGGCGTGGCGGGCAGGTTGTGCTCGGCGAGATGACGGCGGAACTGCTCGAGCAGCTGCGCGCCATCAACCTTCATACCACACTGCCGGGCCGACCGCCACCGGGGGCTCCGGGTCGCCGGAGCGCTCCGCCGCCGCCTGCATCACCTGGGCGATGACGTCCGCGGGTGACAGCGCGGTCTCCTCGACCTCGAGCTTCGCCTGCCCCCGCTCCTTGCCGCGCACGACCAGCATGTAGCGTGCGGTGTAGACGCGCAACCGGCTCCCGCCCGTCGCCGCCCGACACGTCACCACGGCTGTGCCCCACTCCCGCCCTTCGCGCTTGAGCGGCCGAAACAGATAGATGGTGTCGATCTCGGCCGGCGCCACGCGCGCGGCGACGGCCTCGGCGAGCTTCGCCCACCCCGGTCCCCGGCCCGGCTCTAGCGGGGGACGGTAACCGGCGTCGGCGCCTGCTCCCATCGCTCCACGTAGAAGCGCAGGACGTGCATGAAGTCCTGGGCGTTCGTGACCACTCCGTAGGCCTGGTGGGTGCCGCGGTCCCGCAGCTTGTTCACCACGAACTCCGTTTGATCGACGCAAATGGTCGTGAGCGGTCGCACCCCGTCGGGCGTGGGGGCGTCCACGAACGCCGGCAGCATGTTCCCCACGGCGATCGCGTGCAGGGCGGTGGCGACGAACACCGCGAACGTCGCCTGGGCCGTGAACGCGCGCATCGCATCCTGCGCCGCGAGGGTGTCGGCGAGCACCTCCGGCAGCGGCCCGTCGTCGCGGATCGAACCCGCCAGCACGAACGGCACGCGCTGGGTCACGAGGGCGTGCATGATCCCCGCCGTGACAAGCCCCTGGCGCACCGCCGGAGCGATGCCACCCAGGCTCCGAATCTGATTGATGGCCCGCATGTGGAGCGCGTGACCGCCCGCGACGCCCTCGCCCGTGCTGGACATCCCTAGCGTCGTGCCGAACAGGGCGGCTTCCAAGTCGTGGACCGCGACCGCGTTGCCCCCGAGGAGCGCGTGGACGTAGCCGCTCTTGATGAACCAGATCATGTCCTCGCGCGCCCGGGCGTGCACGAGGGCCGGCCCTACCACCCAAATGATCTTGCCGCCCCGCTGCTTCTCCTCCCCGAGCAGTTGGGCCAGGACGGCATAGTCAACCGGGCGCTCGCGCGACACCTCCGTTTGCATGAAGCCGAACTCGTTGGCGCTGTGGCTGCCGCCGAGGAAGCCTTCGGCGTGCACCAAGATGCCCCGGCTGCCGTCCTCCTCCGTCCCCACAGCAATCGCCTGTCCCTCGCGGACCTTGCGCGGTTCCGTGACGACCAGGTCCCCGGTGGGGTGCCGCACGATGACGCAATCCATGCGGGGGAGCCGCGGGCGGCGCCACTCCCCCGCCGTCTTCACGTAGGTCGGCAAGTTAGTCGTCGAAAAAAAACCGTCGGGCAGGACTCCCTCGGCCGGCGCCGGCTCGAACCGCGCGTCGGGCGCCGCTGCTAGCGGGGGCGCCTCGAAATTGGGTGGCCGGTACTGGAACCGGGGACGCGTCACCGACGGGACTCCCCTCCATCGCAGGAGCGGGAAGATACCCGTGCCGAATCCCGTCACGCAACCGGCGGACGCGGAGGAGACGCGTCGTGCGGTGGCGCACTGGCTACAAGAGCGCGACGGGATCGCGATCGACGACCACCACGCCGCGCGCCCGCGCACCCCACGCCCGCACCACGCGTCCGAGCGCGCGCGGGTCGGCCGACTTAACGAGCACGTGCCAGCGCCAGCGTCCCTTGAGGCGCCCGATTGGGCAGGGCGCCGGGCCGAGCACGGTCAGGGCACCGCCCAAGCGCTCCGCGTTGGCGCGCCCCAGCCACGCGGCCACGCGCTCGGCCGTGCGCGCCGCGGTGTCCGCATCGGGGTGCGACGCGACGAAGCGTACCAATGCCACGGTCGGCGGATACAGCGGATGCGGGGCCGCGCGCAACGGCAACTCGGCCGCGGCGAAGGCGGTCACCGAATGAGCCGCCGCCGCCTGGATGGCGTGGTGGTCCGGCGCCCGCGTTTGCACGTACACCCGGCCGCCCTTCGGGCCGCGCCCGGCCCGCCCCGCGACTTGGGCCACCAGCTGGAACGTCCGCTCGGCGGCGCGGAAGTCGGGCAGATTGAGGCCGGTGTCCGCGTCCACGACCCCCACCACGGTGACGTTCGGGAAATCGAGGCCCTTCGCGATCATCTGCGTGCCCAGCAGAATATCGATCTGCCCCTGCGCCACGCGCTCCAGGATGCGGTGGTGCGCCCACTTGGTGCTCGTGGTGTCCAGATCCATGCGGGCGATGCGCGCCGCGGGAAACCGCCCCGCCACGAAGTGCTCGAGTTGCTGCGTGCCGAGGCCGCGCATCCGTTCGGTCTGTTGCCCGCACACCCGGCAGACGGTGGGGATCGGCGCCTCGTGCCCGCAGTAATGACAGCGCAGCGCGGGCGGCGTCTGATGCACCGTGAGCGCGATGGCACAGTGCGGGCAGTCACGCACGTCGCCACAGGTCGGGCACTGCAAATAGGTGGCGAAGCCGCGGCGGTTGAGCAACAGAATCACCTGCTCCCGGCGCTCCAGCGCGCCGCGCACCGCGTCGTCGAGCGGCCCCGTCCAGGGCACGCCGCGCGCCTCGGGCACCCGGGGGACGCTCCGCAGGTCGAGCACCTCCACGGGCGGCAGGGGGCGCGCGCCGATCCGCTCCGGCAGCGCGAACACGCGGATGGCACCCGCCGCCGCCCGGTGCAGCGTTTCGAGCGACGGGGTGGCGCTCCCCAGGATCACGCGGGCCCCTTCGAGCCGGGCGCGCTCCAGCGCGACGTCGCGAGCGTGGTAGCGCGGCGCGGTGCCCTGCTTGTAGCTGGGCTCATGTTCCTCGTCCACCACGATGGCCGCGAGCCGCTGGACCGGCGCGAACACCGCCGAGCGCGGCCCCACCGCCACGCGCCGTTCCCCCCTGCGCAAGGCGCGCCACGCGTCCGCCCGCTCGCCGTCGGACAACCCCGAATGCAGCACGGCCACTTGGTCGCCGAACACGCCGCGCACCCGGGCCACGGTCTGCGGGGTGAGCGCAATCTCGGGGACGAGGAGGATGGCGCCGTGGCCCGCCGCGACGAGGCTCCGCAGGAGCTCCAGGTACACAAGTGTCTTGCCGGAGCCCGTGACGCCGTGAAGCAGAACGGGCGTGGCGGCGGGCGTGGCCAGGATCGCCGCCACCACGCGGTGCTGGTCCGCGGTGAGGGTCGGCGGGGGCGGCGACGACAGCCCGGCGAACGGGTCACGCGCCCGCGGTACCGCGGCGTAGCGCGCGAGCCGCTGCGTCACCAGCCCGTCGAGGGTGCCGGGGGACAGCTTCAGCTGGGTCACGAGGTGGCGCACGGGCGCGGACCCGCCCAACGCCTCCAGCGCCTCGTAGGCGACGCGCCGCCGCGGCGCGCGCCGAAACGCACGCTCCCGCTCGAGGAGCGAGGGCAGCGTCCCGGCGAGCACCAGGACCCGCTCCGCCAACTCGCGGGGACCCGCCGGCCGCTCGACGCTCCACAGCGCGCCAGGAAGCACGGCGCGCAGCGCGAGCCCGAGGGGCGTGCCGTAGTAGCGGCTCATCCAGAGGCCCAACTCGAGGAGCCCGGGGCCGAGCCCCGGCTCGGCGTCGGGTGCCGCGATAATCGTGCGCGCCGCGACCGCGGGCGGCGCCACGTCGACCGCGACCACGATGCCCACCACCTGGCGCCGCTGCACCGGCACGACGACTCGGGCGCCGGGCACAACGCTCGGGGCAAGCTCGGCAGGGATCTGATAGGTGTAGCTGCGGGGGACCGGGATCGGGAGGACGACGGCGGCGTACCGGGGCGCCTGATCCCCGGCGGGGCGCGGCCCGCTCACCGGCGCCGGACGCCCAGCCCCGGCTCCGTCGGGAGTCGGATCTGCCCCGCATCGATGGTGGCGCCGATGAACGGGTCGTTCGCGGTCAAGGCGGCGCCGTCCAGATCGACGGCGTCGACGAGCGGGGTGAAGTGGGCGGCCGCCGTAATACCGAGCGACGACTCGATCATGCACCCCACCATCACGAGCATCCCGTGCGCCCGCGCCGTGGCGATCATCCGCAGGGCCTCACGTAGCGAGCCGCACTTCGCGAGCTTGATGTTGATGCCGTCCGCCGCGCCCGCCACCCGGGGGATGTCGGCCGCCACGATGCAACTCTCGTCGACGACCACGGGCAGCACGCCGCGGCGGCGCACGGCCGCGATCCCCTCGAGGTCTTCGGGCGGCAGCGGCTGCTCCACGAACTCGACGCCGTACTCCTTGAGGATGGGCAGCATCTGGAGGGCCCGCTCCCGGGTCCACCCGGCGTTCGCGTCCACGCGGATCGGCTTGTCGGTGGCGTCGCGGATCGTGCGCAGGATCTGCTCGTCCTGGGCGGTGCCGAGCTTGATCTTGAGGATCGGGTAGGCCGATGCCTCGGCCACCTTGTGCCGCATCCGCTCCGG
>DATBBW010000185.1:0-23994 GCA_036270795.1 Gemmatimonadales bacterium
TATTTCGTCGCGCCGAAACGACGCGGCCGATGCTGCACCGGGACCTCGGTCACGTGCCCGCCCTGCATCTTCACGAGCGTCGGCAAGAAGCGATGCATGCCGGTGAAGAGCGGCAGGGTGCGGACTGCGTCCGCGCGAAACGCCTTCAGCGAGCAACCCGTGTCGCGAATCGTCTCGCGATTGAGGAGGTTGCGCACCCCGTTGGCGATGCGGCTCTGGAGCCGCTTCCAGGCCGAGTCGTGGCGGTGCACGCGGTACCCCACCACCGCCGCGGCGCCGCTGCGCGCCAGCTCGGTCAGGAGCGCCGGGATATCGGCGGGGTCGTTCTGCAGGTCGGCGTCGAGCGTGACGATCACGCGCCCCCGCGCCGCCGCGAAGCCGGCGGCGAAGGCCGCGGTTTGTCCCGCGTTTGCCGCGAACGACACGATATGCAACTCGGGGTGCTCCCGCTTCAACGCCTTTAACACATCGAGTGAGCCGTCGGTCGACCCGTCGTCCACTGCGACGAGCTCGTAGTGCCGGCCGGCGAGCGCCCGCTCCACCTCGGCGACCAACAGGGGCACGCTCTCACGCTCATTGTACACCGGAACGACGAGCGAGAGCTCAATCGGTGGCCGGGGGGGGGACATACTTGAGCTCGGGGGCGTCGGGAAATTGGGCCGTGAGGCGGGCGAGCAAGGCATCCGCCTTGGCGGGGTCGTGCTGGCAGGTGCGGTAGATCTCGGCGAGGCGGATGCCGGCCAGGACCACGCGGTGGGCCGGGCCCGAGGGCTCGACGGCGACCAGTCGCTCGAGGGTCGCCGTCTCCTGCGCGATCGTGATGCGGGTCTCCGCCGGCATCTCGCCGCCCACGAACTGGCCGGTGAAGAACCGGCCCAGGGGCTCGATCGCGCTGTCCATCAGGGTGTCAAAGAACCCGTAGGCGCTCCACAGCACCAGCACCAGCGTGACCAGGCGCCATTCGATGTAGCGCGCGGCGATCAGCACCAGGACGAGCGCGGCGGCCGCGACCAGGGTGCCGCCACCCAGCAGGACGCGCACAATGACGCGCGGGGTCAGATCGTCCGTGTCCATTGGTAGTTGCTGGCGCAGTACCGGCTTACGCCGGCCTGGTTCCAGCGCCTCCTCTCAAACCGGACGTGCGGGTTTCCTGCATCCGGCTTACCGATGGTCGTACGGGCGTGGCGTGCACGGGGTAGCACACGGTGCCGCGCAGACGATACAGGCCCAGCTCGTGGTAACGGCGTTGGGGCCACTGGTCGTAGCGGTGGTGCGCACGCTGGCCACCCCGCCGCCAGTTCCAGCGCTGGAGCCGCTCATACACATACTGGTCCAGCACACGGAATTGCCGGTCGGCATTGCCCGTCCGGAAATAGTTGCCCCACCCCCGGAGCACCGGGTTGAGCGCCGCCATCAGCTCCGTCACGTCGCTCGCCACGATGCGATAGTCGGTCAAGTCATGTATCCGGGCCCGGAGTCGCTGCATCGCCTTCGGCGACGGCCACCGCTGCATATAATGGCGCCAAGGCACCCGTTGGATGCTCCGACGCTTGCGGATGGTGCAGCCGAGAAACGTGAAGCCCTCCTTGCCCTTCCGCAGATCGACCAGCCGCGTCTTCTCCGGGTGCAGCGTCAGGCCCAGCCGCCCCATGATCCACTGGATGCGGCGGAGCGCCTCCTGCGCGTGCGCCTCCGTGCGACACAACACCACGAAGTCGTCCGCATACCGCACCAGCACCCCAAGCGAGTTGCACCGCTTGGTCCAGATGCGGTCCAGGGCACTCAGGTAGATGTTGGCGAGGAGCGGGGAGATCACGCCGCCTTGCGGAGTCCCTGCCAGCGTGTCCCACACCGTCCCATCCTCCAACACCCCCGCCTCGAGCCACTGCCGTACGAGCTTGAGCACCCGCCGATCCGAGATCCGCTCCGCCACCAGCGCCAGCAGCTTCTGCTGGTCGATGCTGTCGAAGTACTGCCGGATGTCCGCGTCCACGACGAACTCGTAGCCCCGGTTGCCAGCCTCACGGATGGCCTCCAGGGCCTGCGTCGCGTTCCGCTTCGGGCGGAAGCCGTAACTGCACGGCAAGAAATCCGCCTCGAAGAGGGGCTCGATGACCAACTTGCAGGCCATCTGCACCACGCGGTCCCGCACCGTCGGAATGCCCAGTGGCCGCTGCCTGCCATCACCCTTCGAGATGTACCGCCGCCGGACCGGCTGCGGACGGTATCGACCTGCGCGCAGCGCCGCCTCGATACTCCCAAGGAAAGCCCCGACGCCACGCTCCTCGACGCAGCGGATCGTCTCAGCATCGACGCCCGCCGCCCCGCGGTTCCTGCGCACCCGCTCCCACGCCTCCGCCAGGACGTCACCCCGGTAGATCCGATCGTACAGCGCGTGGAAGCGCCGTGTCCTGCTCCGCTTGGCACACGTCCAGAGCTGACGTTGCAGGTGTCGCACTTTTGACATCGGGGAGTTGGCCCTCACGGGCATGCCCTCACGCGTCCCTGCGCCCCCAGCCTGACCAAAGCAGGGCCCCTTCCCTCCAGCGGATTGTCTCCGCCTTCACCGGTACTATGAGCCCCTCGGACTCCCGCTCGACTCCGCAAGCTTTCGGCTCCCGCCTTATGCTCACGGTCTTTGCTCGACGTGAACCGCCGAGACGGGTCTCTCGTGTTCCACACCGTCCTGTCGAAACGTGCCGCCGCCCGTACCCCGGGGAGCCCCAGCCCGCTGACCGGACGACAACGCGGACTGTGCATGGCCTTCGCCGCGACATGACCGGCTCGGCGCTCCCAAACACCTTTCGGCTGATATTCTGACGAGGCTTGCTCGGCGTTCACCCTGTTGCGGCCCGCTCCGTCGCTTCCTCCTGCGAGGCTCTCGACGGTCCGCTTGGCCCAGGGCCTCTCGACCCTGGACTGGACCCTGCTACTCGGCGCTCCGGCGCTTACCGAGGCGGGACTTGCACCCGCGAGGACAGTGCAGCTTGCACGACGCACCACGGCCGGAACGTTAGGGGAGGCCCCCAGGCGGAGCAAGTTGACAGGGCCTGCCGCACCGCGTAGAACGTACGCACCGTCACCGCGCCCCGGAGCCGCCCATGGCCGACCTCCTCTCCCGCCGCACGTTTCTCACCTCCGCTGCCGTCGGCGTGGCCGCGGCGAGCGCCCGCGACATTCCCTACCCGATGCGGCCCCTGCGACCGCTCGGGCCGCCGAGCCGCTGGGCGGCGAAGCCCGTCATCATCTCCAGCGCGAACGGGCTGCGCGCCGTGCAGCGGGCGTTCGATCTGCTGCTCCAGGGGGCGGACACACTCGATGCCGTCATCGAGGGCGTGAAGATCCAGGAGCTGGACCCGAACGACGACTCGGTGGGCTACGGCGGGCTCCCGAACGCGGAGGGCGTGGTGCAGCTGGATGCGTCCTGCATGCACGGGCCCACCAAGCGCGCGGGGGCGGTGGGCGCGATCGAAGGAATCAAGACGCCCTCCGAAGTGGCGAAGCTCGTCCTCAAATACACCAACCACATCTTCCTCGTGGGAGAGGGCGCGAAGCAGTTCGCCCTCCAGTACGGCTTCAAGGTGGAGGACTTGCTCACCGAACACTCGCGCGAGGTGTGGCTGCACTGGCGCGCCAACTTGAACCCGGACGACGACTATCTTGACGTTCCCGAGGCCGAGCACATGAGTGTCCGGCCAACCGGGACCATTAATTGCAACGCGGTCACCCCGCAGGGCGACATCTCGTCCGTGACGACGACGAGCGGGCTCGCCTTCAAGATTCCCGGCCGCGTGGGGGACAGTCCGATCATCGGCGCCGGGCAGTACACCGACAACGAGATCGGCGCGGCGGGGTCGACGGGGCGCGGCGAGTCGAACATCAAGGTGTGCGGGGGCTTCCTCACGGTGGACCACATGCGACGCGGCATGAAGCCCACCGACGCCTGCCTCGAAACGCTCAGGCGCGTGGTGAAGATGAGCGAGGCCCGGCTGCTCGACGCCCGCGGCCAGCCCAACTTCCACCTGCAGTACTACGCGGTGAACAAGCGCGGCGAATTCGGTGCCGCGTCCCTCTACCCCGGCCACTTCACCGTGCACGATGGCACCGCGGCGAGGACCCTGGATACGGCGCACCTGTACGAAGGGCCCTCTGCGAGCCGTTAGCGCGACCCTCGCGCTGCTCACGGGCGTCGCCCCGACCCTCGGCGCGCAACGCTACTGGCGCGACAACTTCTACCCCTACGCCTACTACAGCACGATCGACGGGCTGTGGGGGGCCGTGCACTACGGCCGCTACAGTCCCGTGGGGTTCGTCGAGCGCCCCGAGCCACATCTCGCGGCCATCACCCTCGACGCCGGCGCCAGTACCCAGGGCAGCTACGCCGTGCTGTTCGACGCGCGCGCCCCGGCGTGGTGGGACGGCTGGCGCGCCGCCCTCACCCTGGGCGTGACCCGCGACAACCGCCTCGGGTATTACGGGCTCGGCAACGCCACGCAGTATGCGCCCGACAGCGTCGCCGGGGGGCGCCCCTACTTCTACAAGGTGAGCCGCGCCCGCCGCGCCGCGCGCGCCACCCTCGAGCGCCGGGCGTTCGGCCCCGTGCGGCTGCTCGCCGGTGTCACCCTCGCGCACACCGACTTCCGCGCTCTCCCCGGCCCGAGCGTGTTCGCCCGCGACCTCGCGGCCGGAACCGTGGATCCGAGCACCGTCCCCTTCTCCGACCAGGTGGTCCGAGCAGGTGTGGTCCTCGACACGCGCGACCACGAAGTCGACCCGCACACCGGAGTGCTCGCCGAGCTGTTGTTCGCGAGTGGCACGGGATACACCCGCACCACGGCAGCCGCCAGCGTCCAAGTGCACCCGGTCAAAAAGCTGATTCTCGCCGGGCGCCTCGCGGCGGAGCGGATGGGCGGCACGCCGCCGCTCGCGGCGGAGCAGGAAATGGAGTCGAGCGAGCGGCCGTTTGGGGCGGTGGGCGGCTACCATTCGCTGCGCGGCTACTACGACGGCCGCTTCGTCGGGCCGGGCAAGCTGCTCGGGGGGCTCGAGGCGCGCTACGCGGTCGTGTGGGCGCCGAGCGTCCTCGAGCTGAAGCTCGTGGCGTTCTATGACGCGGGCCGCGTGTTTGGCCCGGGCGAGGCGCTCCGGCTGACGACCAGCGGCCTGCATCGCGGCGGCGGCGGCGAGCTGGCGCTCCGCGTTCTCCGCAACTCCCTCCTCGTGGTCGGATACGGGCGGGGCAGCGAGGGGGGACAGCTCCTGTTCGGGACGACCTGGAGCTACTGACCGTCCGGCCCGCGCGCGCGCCCGCCCGGTCCGCGCCTGCCAGGGCCGCCCGCGGCCCGCGGCGGCGGCCTCACACCTCTCGGATCACCACGCCACGCTTCGCGAGCTCCGCCACATACGCGCTGAACGGCACCGCCTCGTCGGGCGTATGCACGCCGTACGCCGTGATCCGCGCCTCCGCCTGCATCAACCCGGTAATCGCGAGCGAATAGCCCGTCGTCCGCATCATCGCGCTGATGCCGTGCGTCTCGTCGTAGTAGTCGAGCAGCTGCCATGCCACCCGCTCCCCGGTGCGCCCGCGCACCTCGACCCGGAGCGCGACGAGGTCGCGGCCGTCGGGTTTGTGGAGGGTCCGGGACACGGTGGCGATGAAGGCGTCGCGTGGGACGATCGCCTGGCCCTTCACCACGACGGGCGTCAGGTCGAGGAGCCCGAGGTCGCGGATCGCCCGCATGATGGCGAGATGCCCTGGATAGCGCAGCGTCTTGTACTCCATCGTCCGGACCTTGCCCTCGTATGCCCAGGGCAGGGTCGAGATGCCGCCGCCGGTGTGGAATGCCTCGAGCTCGCCGAGCGGCGGTGGGAACGTGACGGACTCGGGCTCGGACAGGGCGTCGACCCGGGTGGGCGTGGCGTCGCGCAGCACCCAGGACGGGGTCGTGTAGTAGTCGAGCGCGCCCTCGAGCGAGTAGACGATCTGATAGTTGAGCGGCGGTTCGGGGTGCTGCGGCAGTCCGCCCACGTAGATCCGCACCGAGTCGGGGTCGGGCACGCGACGGATCCCCTCCGCGGCGATGATGTTCACCATCCCCGGCGCGAGGCCACAGTCGGGGATCACGGTGATCTGGTGGCGCCGCGCCGCGGCGTCGAGCGCGCGCTGCGCGAGCACGATCTCCGTGTTACCACCCAGGTCCGCGCAGTGCACGCCGGCGTCCACCGCGGCGCGGGTCACCGGGAGGTTGAGGTAGTATGGCGCCGCGTTCAGGACTGCCTGATGCCCGTGCAGCGCCGCGCCCAGCGCGGCGCTGTCCCGCAGGTCCAGATGGAGCAGCGCGAGCCGTTGGCCGACGTACGGCCGGAGGAACCCGGGGATGCGCTCGGGCGTCACGTCCGCAATCGTGACGCGCTCCACACCCGGCTGCTGTAGCAAGTCATAGGCGCAGGCGGACCCCTGCAGGCCCGCGCCCAACACCAGCAGGCGCATCGCGGGCGACCTCCCGTGGGAACCGACGGAGCACGAGCGGACAACGAGCGGCGGAAAGCTAGTGGGGCCCGGCGAGGCCCGGTACCCCGCTGGGCGCGCGGCGCGGCGCGGTGCGACCAGACCACGGGACCGGCGCGCTCAAGGGCGTCGGGTTAAATTCGCGCCGGATGAGCCAGGCCGACCTCACCCGCCAGCGCCTCGTCCGTGCCGCACTCGAGCTGTTCACCGCCCGGGGCTACCACGACACCACCACGCCCCAGATTTCCAAGAAGGCGGGCGTGGCGGAGGGGACGCTTTATCGCCACTTCAACAGCAAGCAGCATCTCCTGAACGAGCTGTACCGTGGCGCGGCGCGCTGGGCGGTGAAGCTGGTGAAGGACGCCGACGCCCTGAAGGTAGGGCCGCGCGAGAAGCTCGCCGGGCTGGCGCGCGAGCTCGTCGCCGGCGCGGCACGCGACGCCGCGGTGGCACGATTGTTCTTCATCCAGCGTTACGGCGAGCTGCTGGACGACGAGAGCCGCCGCGCGGCACGCGACTTTCGCCTGGGGCTGGAAAGCCTGATCGCGCAGGGCAAGGCGGACGGCTCGGTGAAGCCGGGGGTCGCCGAAGTGTGGGCGGCGGTGTGGCTCGGCGTCGTGACGCTCGCTCTCGATCGCGTGTCGGCGAAGGAGTGGCCGGAGACTCACGCCGGCGTAGCCTTGGTCCTTGAGGGATCGTGGGACGCGATCGCGGCGGCCCAACCCCGGCCCTAGGCGCGCGGTCCCCGACACCCGCTCAGCTCGGCGGTGCGCGGCGCAGCGTAAACAATGCGATCTCCGGCGGCACGAACACGCGAATCGGCACGCCCACGACGCCGATGCCCCGACTCACGTATAACTGGCTCTGCCCCTGCCGGAAGTGTCCCATCACGTACTTCGTGATCCAACGCCCCGGCGACCAGCCGAGTCCCGGGACATAGAACTGGCCGCCGTGAATGTGTCCTGCGAGCGTGAGCGGGATGCCGCGCGGAGCCGCACTGTCCCACGCGCCCGGACGGTGGGCCAGCAGCACCGTGAACGCGCCGCGAGGCGCCGCGCCGAGCGCGGCGTCCACGGCCGGCGCCTGCGGGTCGTCGACTTGCCAGTTGCCGGGGTCGGCGATGCCGAGGAGCGCGAGGGTGGCCCCGTTGTGCTCGACCACGTGGCAGCCATTCTGCACAACCAGCTGGCCCGCGTCGCGGCACCCCGCGATCACCGCACGCTCGCCCGTATAGCGGTCATGATTGCCGAGCACCGTGACGACGCCGAGCGGTGCCCGGAGCCCGCGGAAGGCGCGGACGTAGGGCGGGATATAGGACGGGGAAATGTCGATCATGTCGCCCGTCTGCACGATCAAGTCGGGGTGGAGCGCGTTCGCCTGCGCGACGAGCCCCTGCATCGTGTCCTCGCCGAGGTGGACCCCGGCATGGAGGTCGGAGAGGTGGAGCACCGTGAGTCCGTCGAGCCCCGCCGGGAGGTCGGGCCAGCTGAGGACGCGCCGGGTGAGCTCGGGCAGACGGTACGCGCTCCAGATCCCGTAGGTCGACACGGCCGCGCCGGCGGCGGCATACCCGTAGGTCGCCCGGGCGAGGAACTGGCGTCGACTCAGGCCTACTGCCGCTGTGCCCGCCACCGCGTCCGCAGCGGACGCCGGTCGAGTGCGCCGCCCCCGTCCCAGCCGCCGGACGGCCGCGCGCAGCCCCTTGAGCGCCACGTACACGACCACCAGCGCGCTGAACACCCACCCCAAGAGCTGCCAGGCGATGAATGGGCCAGTGAAGGGGAGCCGGCCCACGCCCCACACCGAGCCGACCACGACGCGGGCGACCACTGCGACCCAAGGAAGGTTGAACAGGACGAACAGCGTGGCGAGCGCGCCGCGCACCACTCGCGCGCGGCGCGGTCGGGACGGATCGGGCAGGCGCGCCCGCAAATACAGGTAGAGCAGCGGCTGCGGCGCGGCCAAGAGAAGCAGATAGATTAGGCGCGTGGCCACTCGCTCACTCGTGCTCGCGGGTCTCGTCGCAGTGCCGCTGGTGCCACTCGGCGCCCAGCAGCTCACCGCACCTGAGCGCGCCGCCGCCGTCGCGACGGTTTGGGCCGAGGCGCGCTACAACTTCGCTTACTGGGACCGGGTACGGGCCGACTGGGATTCGGCCCTCACGGCCAACCTGAAGCTGGCCACGGAGCCGCAATCCGATCTGCTGTTCTACCGCCGGTTGCGGCGCCTCGTCGCCCTGCTCGGCGACGGCCAGGCCGCGGTCATCCCCTCCCCGAGCGCCCGCTCGCGCATCGCGCGCCCGCCGCTGCTCGTGACGAGCCTCGAGCGCCGCCCGTTCATCCTCGACTACGGCGAGAATGATGAGATGCGGGTGGCGCGCCCCGAGCGATTGGGGGAGATCCTCGCCGTCCAAGGGATCCGCGCCGAAACGTGGATCCGGGACTCCGTCCTGCCCGAGATCGCCGCCGCGACACCGGCGGATCGATGGCAGCGCGCGGTGGCCTGGATGCTTCAGGGCGAGAAGGGGACGACGCTGCACCTCGTGCTGCGGGTGCCCGGAGGAGCCGAGCGTGGGCTCAGCGTCACCCGCAGTAGCTCGCTCAACGACCGCTGGCCGCTCGACCCGGTCGCGCTCACGGTCGACACGCTGCCAGGGAGCGTGGTCGTCGTCCGCCTCAGCTCGCTCGCCGACGAGGAGGTCGCGCGACGGTTTGATCACGTGTTCCCTCACTTCGGGGGCGTCCAAGGACTGGTGCTCGACCTGCGGCGCGCCACCGGCGGCCGGAGCGAGGTCGGCTACGAGATCCTCGCCCGGTTGACCGATCGGCCGTTCGCGGCGGCACGCTGGACGACGCCCGAGCACCGACCCGGGTTTCGCGCCTGGCGCGAGCCCGACTCGGCCTTTACGTGGTACGCGCCACCGCCCGACACGGTGCGACCCCGCCCCGACGTGCCGTCCTACGGGGGCCCAATCGCCGTGCTGGCGTCGGACGCCACGGCTGGCGCGGCGGAGGATTTCCTGGCCGCCTTTCGGGCCACCGGCCGTGGCGTGATCGTCGGCCAATCGTCGGCTGGCGGGGCCGGGGATGCCGCGGCGTTTGCGCTCCCCAAGAGCTGGGCCGTGCAGTTCTGCGTCACCCACCACACCAGTCCGGACGGCGCGCCGCTCGCGGGCGTCGGTGTGACGCCGCACATCGCCGTGACCCCGACCGTGAGCGACGCCCTCGCGGGCCGGGACCCGGCGCTGGCCCGGGCGCGTGAATACGTGGTCGGCGGACCCTAGCGCTCCAGCGTCGCCTTGAAAAACCGGATCACCGTGCGCCACGCGCTGTCGGCCACTTCGGGTCGCTCGCGGGTGCGCAGAAAACCATGCCCCACGCCCGGGTAGACCGTATAGTGGTAGTCCTTGTGGTAGCTCCGGACCGCGCGCTCGACGTCGGGCAGGCCGGCGACGAGGCGGGCATCGTTCTCGGCGTACACGCCCAGGCCCGCCGCGCGGATCCGAGCGATGGCGAGCGCATCCGGGCCGGGACCGTAGCACACCACAAACGCGCCGAGCCCCGGGTTGTTCGTCGCATACCGGAAGCTTTGGCCCCCGCCCCAGCAGAATCCGATCACGCCGACCCGGTCGGGCCGGACCGCCGGGAGCCGCTTCACGTAGGCCACGACCGCATCGAGATCGTGCGTCACCGTGTCGGCGTCCAGGCCAGCGATGAGCTTGCGGGCCGAGTCGCTCGAGGCCGGCGTCCCGCCCCGGCGCGATAGCAGATCGGGAGCGATGGCGACGAAGCCGTCCTTCGCCACTTGCTCCGTCATCTGGCGGATGAAGTCCGACAGCCCGAAGATCTCGTGGATCACCACGATGGCCGGCGTGCGTTCGCGGTGCTCAGGATAGGCGAGGTACGCGGTAATCGTGTCCCGGCCGCTCGGCACCTTCACGTACTCGGCATGCACGTCGGCGGCCGCGTGCGCCGGGGCTCGCAGGGCGAAGAAGACGGCCAGCGCGGCACCGAGTGCCACCGCGCCGACCACCCTCCCAGCCGCTCCGCCCGTCCGTCCGAGGGCGTTACTTGCCATAGGCGATCCTCCAAATGCGGTTCCCCACGTCGTCGCTCACGAGCAGCGCTCCGTCCGCCGCCACGAGCACGCCCACAGGTCGCCCCCAGCGCGAGCCGTCGGCGAGTTGCCAGCCGGTGACGAAATCCTCGCTGCCGGTCGGCACGCCGCCCTGGACGTGCACGCGGACCACCTTCGCGCCGGTCGGCACGGAGCGGTCCCACGAGCCGTGAAAGGTCATGAAGGCATCCCCGCGGTAGGCGGCGGGGAACGCCGTGCCGGTGTAGAACGCCAGCCCCAGGGGCGCCGAATGCGCCTGCACGAGCAGGGCCGGCGGTTGCACCTGGGAGCAATTGGCGCCGGGGTACTCGGGATTCGGCTTCCCGGGAAGGTAGCACTGCGGCCACCCGTACCACTTGCCGGCCTTCAAGATGTTCACGTGCTCTGGCGGGAGGCTGTCGGTCATGGCGACGTCGTTCGTGGTGCCCTGGCGTCCGATGTCGTCGCGGTCGTTGTTATTCGCCCACAGCTCGCCGGTCGTTGGATTGAAGGCAAGCCCGACCGAATTGCGCAGTCCCGACGCGAACCGGTGGCCACCCGAGCCGTCGGGGTTGAAGCGCGTCACGGCCGCCCGCAGCGAATCCGTCTCCGCGCAGATGTTGCAGGAGGAGCCGACCGCCACGTACATCAGGTTGTCGGGACCGAACACCACGGTCCGCGTGATGTGACCGCCGCTCGGCAGGTTGGGCACGAGGGTGACCGGAGTGGTGCTGCCCGGATCGAGCCGCTTGACGGCGGTCTGCTCCGCGAAATACAGCGTGTCGCCCCGAAAGGCGATGCCGAACGGATACGTGAGGCCGCTGAGGACGACGGCGACGGAGTCCGCCGCGCCCGTCCCCTGCGAGTCGACGAGCCGGACGATCTGGCCCGCGCGGGACAGGGATGCGTACACGGCGCCCCGAGGCCCGCGCGCGAGGTAGCGCACGCCACTTAAGTTGTCCGCGAAGATCGTGACGCTGAACCCCGCCGGCACATAGAGCACGTGCCCGGCGATGATGACGGAGTCGCCGCCCCACGGTGGCGCCGTGGGGCCGGGCGCCGAACCGCACGCCGTCGTAAGCGCCGCTAGCACGAATCGAATCATGGCCTGCCTCCCGAGCCTCAGTTGGTCCGTTCGCTCGACCCTCGACCCCACCCCGCGGTATGGTTCCCGGGGGCCCTAGCGTCGCTCGACGCGTACACTCCAGGCAGGGCACTCGCGCCGGGTGGCATGGCCGCGCGGCTTTCCAACGCCTGCTCCGCCGCCCGCTCGACCGCCGCCGTCACCTCGCCCTCGACCTCCTCGAGCTGCCGTGCCGTGACGCCCTCTTCCTTCAAGAACTCCTCGTACAACCCGATGGGGTCGCGCTGCCCCCACGCCCGGAACAGCGCCTCTGGGAACGTGTCCCGCGCCTCGCGCTCATCGTGCGTCGCGTGCCCGCCCATCCGGAACGTCTCCGCCACGAGGAGCGCCGGGCCCTCCCCGCGGCGGCAGCGATCCGCCGCCAGCTTCGTTGCCGCGTAGGCGTCGAGCACGTTGTTGCCGTCGAACTCGGCGCCCCACACGCCATAGCTCCCCGCCCACTCGCGGAAATTGCCGGGGCGGTGGTGCTGCTCGAGCCGGGTGCCGAGCGCCACCTGGTTGTTCTGGAGAATGAAGATGGCGGGGACCCGCTGCACCGCGGCGAAGTTGGTGCCCTCGTGCGCGGCGGCCGTTTTGGTCGAGCCGTCCCCCACCCAGGTGAGGGCGACCCGCGCCTCGCGCCGCAGCTTGAACGTCAGAGCGATGCCGGTGATGACCGGCACCATGTCGCCGACGTGTGAGATCGGCTGGATCACGCCGTGCGCCGCCGAGCCGACGTGGAGGTCGCGGCCGCGGGACGGCGAGTCGTCCGTCGCCAAATAGGCCCGCAACATGTCGGCGAGGGACATGCCCAGCTCGCAACAGGCGGCGGCGTTGCGGATCATCGGCGCGACGACGTCGGTGCCGCGCTCGAGCGCGTGCACCGGGCCGATCGTGCTCGCCTCCTCGCCCGACCCGAGCCACGCCTTGGAGATCACCCCGGTGCGGACCCAACGCTTCAACTGGATGTCGTGCAGGCGGGCTCGCACCAGCCCGCCGTACAGCGCGAGCCGCTGGGCGACGCCGAGGGCGGAGACGATCGCGGCGCGGCCTCGATCCCGCTCGAGCGTGGCCCGAAACGCGCGGACCAGCGCCGGCTCGGGCCGCCACCGGACGTACTCCGGCGGATCGAACGCCGGAAAGCGCTTCACGGAACGCCCGCGACGCTCCGTCCCGCGACTTGGCCGTTCTGCTTGACCACCGTGCCGCCCTTCATGACGAAGTCCACGTGTTGCAATGTCGTGATGTCCTGAAGCGGGTCACCCTTGACCGCGACGATGTCGGCGAGCTTGCCGACCTGGAGCGAGCCCACCTCGGCCTGCGTGCCGAGCAGCGTGGCGCCGTTGAGCGTGCCCGCCTGGATCGCCTGCATCGGCGCCAGGCCGTACTTCACCATGAGCTCGAATTCGCGCGCGTTGGTGCCGTGCTGCATCACGCCCGCGTCGGTGCCGAGGGCGATCTTCACGCCGGCATCGACCGCCATTTTGAACGAGCGCCGCATCCGCGGCGCGATGGCGAGCGCCTTGGCCGCCACGGACGGGGGGAGTTTCCGCGCCACCGCGAGCGATTCGACGGTGTAGCCCGCGAGCAGCGTGGGTACGAGGTAGGTCCCGTGCTGCTTCATCAGCTGCACGGCCTCCTCGTCCAAAATGGACCCGTGCTCGATCGAGGCGACGCCGGCGCGCACCGCTGCCTTGATCCCGGCGGTGCCGTGCGCGTGCGCGGCCACCTTGCGTTCGAGCTGCGCCGCCGTCTCCACGACCGCTCGCATCTCCTCCTCGCTGTACTGCTGCAGCCCGGCCGAATCGGTCGGCGAGAGCACGCCACCCGTCGCGCAGATCTTGATCCAGTCGGCCCCGTACTTCACCATGTAGCGCACGGCCCGCCGCACCGCGTCGACCCCATCGGCGACCCCTTCCTCGACGCCGGCGTCATGGCCGTAGATCTGCGGCACCAGGCCGTCGGTCCCGTCGCAATGCCCGCCCTGGATGCCGAACGCGATGCCGGCGCCCAGGATGCGCGGCCCGACGACCCAGCCGGCGTTGATGGCGTTGCGGAGCGCGAGATCGCCCAGGGCCGGAGCGCCCACGTTGCGCACGCTGGTGAAGCCCGCTTCGAGCGTCTCCTGGGCGTGCGCCGCCCCCAGCAGCACGAGCTCCGTCGGGGGTTGCGTGAGCCGGGCATGCTGCCAATCGCCGTCCCCGAGCGTGCGTCCCACGAGATGCACATGGGCGTCGATGAAACCCGGGAGCACGGTGGCGCCCGAGAGATCGATCAGCACCGCGCCCTTGGGGATCGCGAGGCCCGCCCCCACGGCCGTGATGCGCTCGCCCTGCACCAAGATCACGGCGTTCTTGACGGGCGCCGCCCCGGTGCCGTCGATCAGGGTGCCCGCGCGGATGGCGGTGACCGATTGAGGCTGCTGCGCGTCGAGCGCGGCGGGCGGCATCACCAAGGCGGCGAGCGCCGGGAGGAGGACAAGGCCACGCGTACGCCTCATGTGAGCTTCTCCTTGAGCTTGGCGAGCAGCCCGCCGTCGCTCACCGCGGTGAGCGCCGCGGCGAACTCCAGCGCGGTGTTGTAGCGCCCGTCCGGACTCGAGTCCAGCGCGCAGGTGAGCACGCGTTCCAACCCTTCGGGCGCGTCGGGCCGGAGCTGGCGCAACTTGAGGGGCTGCCCCCGCAGCCGCGCGATCATCATCTCCTGGGCATTCCGGCCCTGAAACGGCAGCTTGCCGGTGAACATCTCGAAGGCGACGATGCCGAGCGCGTAGATGTCGGAGCGGGCGTCGAGCGGCTTGCCGCGAATCTGCTCCGGGCTCATGAACTCCGGGGTGCCGAGGATGATCCCGGTGGCGGTGAGCTTCGCGATGGCGGGATCGGCGCGCCGCTCCTTCGCGAGGCCGAAGTCCATCACGACCGCCCGGTCCGCGACGCCCCCCGTCGCGACCAACATGATGTTCTCGGGCTTCAGGTCGCGGTGCACGATTTGCAGCTCGTGCGCATGATGGAGCCCCGCACACACCTGGCGCAGGATGTCGATCCCCGCGGCGAGGGTCATCGGCCCGTCGCGCACCTCGCGGTCCGACAAGAGCTCGCCCTGAAAGAACGGCATCACCAGATAGATCAACCCGTCCTCGGACTCTCCCAGGCGCAGGATGCGACACACGTTGGGATGGTCGAGGCGCATCGCCAACCCCGCCTCGCGCCGCAGCCGCTCGACCGAGCTCTTGTCGGTAGCGAGCTTGGGGGAGAGCACCTTGATCGCCACCTCCTGGGCGCTCGCGACCTCCTTCGCGAGGTACACGTACGACATGCCGCCCTCACCCAGCTTCTTCAGGACCTGGTAGCGGGCGTCGAGCAGCTGGCCCGACAACCCGGCGGCGCGGTCCAGGCCCTTGGAGGGGGTGGGTGGGGTGCGGACCGCCGTGGCGCCCGCCGCGGCGGGGCCCGGCCGCGGCTGCCCCTCGACGAGCAGGCTGCCGTCACGCGGGCAGAAACGGGCGGCGCCGGCATACACCATCCCGCACTTGGGGCAGCGACGCTCACTCATTGGCGCACCAAGTTGCGGCCTTCGTTCTTCGCGCGGTAGAGCGCCTGATCGGCGAGTGCGACGAAGCTGTCGGCGCTGCTCACCCGGTCGTCGGGGAAGGAGGCGAGCCCGATGGAGATCGTGAGATGCAGCGGGTCCTCTCCCGGCTCGGCGAAGTCGTGGTGCATCACGCGGCGCCGCAACCGCTCGGCAAAGATCGCGGAGCCGTGGAGCGCGGTCTCGGGCATCACGACGACGAACTCCTCGCCCCCGTAGCGCGCCACCAAGTCCACGGACCGCGCCTCCCGGCGCAGGATCTCGCCAACTTGGCGCAGCACCGAGTCCCCCGCAATGTGGCCCCGCGTGTCGTTCACCAGCTTGAAGCGGTCAATGTCGGCGAGCAGGATCGTCAGCGCGAGATTGTAGCGCCGCGCGCGCTCGAGCTCGGCTGCGAGTTCCTCAGAGAGGGCGCGCCGGTTCAGGCACCCGGTGAGGGCGTCCGTGGCGGCGAGCTTCTCGAGACGCTTCTTGTCGGAGACGGCGGTCTCGAAGTCGTAGGCCTTCTCGATCGCCGCCACCGCGGTGCGAATCACGGTCTCGGCGAACTGGGCGTCGGCGCGGGTGAGCGGCGGGTCCTCCCCCGCGGTGCGCAGGAAGAATACGCCCAGTTGCTGGTCCTTCATCGAAAACGGGAGCGCCACGGCCGACCGGGTCGGCACGGTGATCCCGTCGCGCTGCCAGCGAACCCGCTCGGCGGCGTAGAGCGCGTCCGTGACCACGTCTTCGACCAGCACCGGCCGGCCGCTCGCCAGGGCGCGCTCGATCTCGGGATAGCGGGCGAGTTCGATCTGGAGATTGCGCAGCATGGGGTTCTCGTACGCCGCGACCACGACGCCCAACTGGTCGCCAGGCTTGGCCAGCACCATGGAGCACTTCGAGATCTGCAGCACGCGGGCGACGCGGCGCACCAGGATATGGTAGATCTCGTCGGGCTTGAGCGAGTCGGTCACCTCGTGGAGGATGTCCACGATCGCCAAGCGACTCTGCGCCTCGTCGCGCGCCCGCGCGAGCTCCTGGGCCGATCGGATGTGGGCCTTGACGCGCGCCAGCAGCTCACGCACCCGGAACGGCTTGGAGATAAAGTCCGCCGCGCCCAGCCCCAGCGCCTTCACCGTCGCCTCCTCGGGGGGCATCGACGAGATCATCAGCACCGGCACATCGCGGAACCGGTCGTCGGCCTTCATCTTTGCGAGCAGCTGCAGCCCGTCGACCTTGGGCATCATGATGTCGAGGAGCAAGAGACTGGGGCGTTCTGCCTCCAGCTTGCCGATCAGCCCCTCGCCCCCCGGGGCGGTGATGACGTCGTACCCGTTCTCCTTGAGGATCCAGGTGAGCGTGCGGACCAGGGATTGGTCGTCGTCGGCGACGAGGATCTTCCCCCCCGCGCTGTCGGGCATCCCCCCCCCTGTGCTGTCGGGCATCACGCGGTCAATCCTCCAGCGTCGCGGGGTCCACGTTGCCGCCGCTCACGACCAGCACGGTGGGGGCAACCGGCCGCACCGCACCCGCGCGCAGCGCGGCCGTGGTGGCGGCGCCGGACGGCTCCACCGCCAGCTGGCAGTGCCGCCACAGAAACTGCACCGCCTCGCGGAGCGCGGCCTCTTCCACCAGCGCCACCCCGGCGATGCGGTCGCGGTGGGCCTCGAGCTGGGCGAACGGAATCGCCCCGACGGTGAGCGTGATGAGCCCATCGGCAATGCTGGCGGTGCGCTCGAGCCGCACCGGGCGGCCCGCGTCGAGGGAGCGCTTGAGCTTGGGCGCCCCCGCCGGTTCGACGCCCCACACCCGCGCGGCGCTCCCGGCCGCCGCGAGCCCTGTCACCACGCCCGCCACCAACCCGCCACCGCCCACCGGGGCCACGACCGTCGCGACGTCAGGCAACTGCTCGGCGATCTCGAGACCGACCGTCGCCTGCCCCGCCACAATGTCCGGGTGATCGAAGGGCGGCACGATGGCGAGGCCGTCGCGCGCGGCGAGCTCCTCCGCCTTCCGCTGGCGGTCCTCCGAGGTTCGACCCGCCAGCACCACCTCCCCGCCCCAGCGCCTCACCCCGGCGATCTTGATCGGGGGCGCGGTCTCCGGCATCACCACGACCGCGCGAATCCCCACCAGTTGGGCGGCGTACGCGACCGCCTGCCCGTGGTTGCCGCTGGAGTACGTGATGACCCCGCGGCGGCGCACGGGGTCGGGCAGGCGGCGGATCGCCGTGTAGGCGCCCCGCAGCTTGAACGCCCCGACCGGCTGGAGGTTCTCGAGCTTCAGGTAGGCGTCGAGCGGCTCGACGTAGCGCAGCGGCGTCCGCACCGCCACGCCGACGAGCCCGGCAGCCGCCTCCCGCACCTCGTGGGGGGTCACCACCTACGGCTTCTTCTTTGGCTTCGCCGGAGCCCGTTTGCCCTTGGCCGGGGCTTTGGCCGCCTTCGTGGCGGGACGGGGGGCGTCCTCATCATCCTCCCCGGCGGCATCGTCCCCGGCTTCGTCCTCCTTCACCACCCGCGCCACGTCGACCACGAGATCGCCGGGTGTCAGGTTCATCACCTTGACGCCCTGCGTATTGCGCCCGGAGATGCGGATCCCCTCGACCGCCACCCGGATCATGATTCCCTTCTTGGTGATCAGCATCAACTCGTCGTCGGCGAGGACCTCTTTCAGCGCCACGATAGCGCCCGTTTTGTCGGTGCGCTTGAGGGTGATGATGCCGCGGCCGCCGCGGTGCTGGACGCGGTACTCGTCGAGCTCGGAGCGCTTGCCCATGCCCTTCTCGGTCACCGTGAGCAAGGTGGAGGCGCGCCGCACCACGACCATATCGATGACGTAGTCCTTCTTGTCGAGCTCGATCCCGTTCACGCCGGTTGTCGAGCGGCCCATGTCGCGCACGTCCTTCTCGTGGAACCGGATGCTCATCCCGTGCTGGGTGGCGAGGACGATGTCGTTGCGGCCGTCGGTCACCTGCACGTCGATCAGCTCATCCCCCTTCTCGATGTTGATGGCGCGGATGCCCACCGAGCGCGGGTTGCCGAACTCGGAGAGGCGGGTCTTCTTGACCACGCCGAGCTTCGTGGCGAACAGCAGGTACTGGTCCTCCGAGAATTCGCGCACCGGGACGAGCGCGGCGATCCGCTCGTCCGGCTTGATGGCGATGCAGCTCACCATCGGCTTCCCGCGGGCCGCGCGCGCGGCCTGCGGGACCTCGTGCACCTTGAGCCAGTAGCACTGCCCGCTTTGGGTGAAGAACATCAAGAAGTCGTGGGTCGACGCGATGAAGAGGTGCTCCACCCAGTCGTCTTCCTTCGTGTGGGCGGAGATCACGCCCCGGCCGCCGCGCCGCTGCCGCCGGTACGCCGACACGGGGAGCCGCTTGATGTAGCCCGCGTGGGACACGGTGATCACCATGTCCTCTTCCGCGATCAAGTCCTCGATCGAGAACTCGCCCTGGTCGGCGACGATTTCGGTGCGCCGTTCATCGCCAAACCCGTGGGCCAGCTCTGAGAGCTCCTCCTTCAAGATCTTCATGCGCCGCGGACGCGAGCCGAGGATCTCCTTGCACTCCTTGATGAACTTGCGGACTTCCTTCAACTCCTCGTCGAGCTTCGTGATCTCGAGGGCCGTGAGCCGGGCGAGCCGCATGTTGAGGATCTCAGCCGCCTGCTTCTCGGACAGCTTGAAGCGCTTGCGCAACGCCGCGTCGGCCGCCGGCACGTCCTTCGCCTTCCGGATGATCCGCACCACCTCATCGATGTGGTCGACCGCGATCTTCAGGCCTTCGAGGATGTGCTCGCGGTCCTGCGCGCGCTTCAGCTGGAACTCGGTACGGCGCGTGATGACGGTATGGCGGTGTTCGACGAAGTGCTCGAGCAGCTCCTTGAGATTCATCTCCTTCGGCACGCCGTCCACGAGCGCCAGCATGATCGCGCCGAACGTCGTCTGCATTTGCGTGTGCTTGTACAGCTGGTTCAACACCACGGCGGGGACGGCGTCGCGCTTCAGGTCGATGACGATCCGCATCCCCTCGCGGTCCGAATAATCCTGGATGTCGGCGATCCCTTCGAGCTTCTTGGCGTTGGTGAGCTCGGCCACCTGGGTGATGAGATTCGCCTTGTTCACCTGGTAGGGGATCTCGGTGACGACGATCTGCTGCTTCCCGGTCGATTCGGTCTCCTCCACCACGGCGCGCGCGCGAATCACCATCCGCCCGCGGCCTTTCTCGTAGCACTCCTTAATGCCTTCCCGACCATAGATGATGCCCCCCGTCGGGAAGTCGGGACCCTTGATGAATCGCCGCAACTCCTTGAGCGGCGCGTCGGGGTGGTCGACGAGGTGGTTGAGCGCCTCGACGGTCTCCGCGAGGTTGTGCGGCGGGACGTTGGTCGCCATGCCGACCGCGATGCCCGCCGAGCCGTTCACGATCAGATTCGGCAGGCGCGCCGGCAGGACGGTGGGTTCCTGGAGGCGGTCGTCGAAGTTGGGGACGAAATCGACGGTGTTCTTGTCGATGTCCTCGAGCATCGTCATCGCGACGCGCGTGAGCCGGGCTTCCGTGTAGCGGTAGGCGGCGGGCGGATCGCCGTCCACTGAGCCGAAGTTCCCCTGCCCGTCGATGAGCGGGTAGCGCAAGGAGAAGTCCTGGACCATGCGCACCAGCGAGTCGTAGACGGCCACGTCACCGTGCGGGTGGTACTTGCCCAACACGTCGCCCACGACGGTGGCGCTCTTCTTGTAGGGACGACCCGGGACGAGCCCGAGCTCGTGCATCGCGTACAGGATGCGGCGGTGCACTGGCTTCAGCCCGTCGCGCACATCGGGGAGCGCCCGCTGCACGATCACGCTCATCGAGTAGTCGAGGAACGACTCCCTCATCTCGTCCTCGATCAGCCGGGGCAGGATGCGTTCGCGTACGTTCGGACCGGTCATGGCGGATGGCAGCGGGTATCGGGTGTCGAGGATCTGGTGTCGGGCCCGGGGCGGGCCGCGACACGGCGACCTAAGTCGCTAAAAATTAATCACTTAGCCGGGGAAAGGCAACGTGAAAACGATGGCTAACCGGCCGCGGCCGTGGCACTTACCGGGCAGCGGAGCGGCCCCTCACGGGGCGGCGATTTCGACGACCACCTTGCCGAATTGCTCGCCGCGCTCCAGCCGCTCGAACGCCTTCCGCGCGTCCGTGAAGGGAAACACCTGATCGACGAGCGGCCGGAGCGCGCCCGTGCCGAGCACCCGCACGATTTCGCGGTACTCGGCCGCGTTGCCCATGGTCGAGCCCAGGACGTTCCACTGGTACCAGAACAAGCGGCGCAAGTCGAGGGCGACGCGTGGGCCGGACGTCGCGCCGCAGCACACGAGCCGCCCCCCGCGGCCCAGCGAGCGCAGTGATTCGTCCCACGAGGCCTCTCCCACGGTCTCGATCACCACGTCCGCCCCCCGCTTGTCGGTGAGCGCGCGGACCCGTTGGGACACCTGCTCGGTGCGATGGTTCAACGTCACGTCCGCGCCCAGCCGGCGCGCCTCCACGAGCTTGGCATCGTGCCCCGACGTCACGATCACCCGGGCCCCCCGGAGTTTCGCGATCCCGAGCGCGGCGAGCGAGACCCCGCCCCCGATCCCCCAGATCAGGACGGTCTCGCCGGGCTGCACCTGGGCGCGCGTCACCACCATGCGCCACGCGGTCAGGGTCACGAGCGAGAACGCCGCGGCCTCGGGCCACGTGAGCGCCGGCGCCGCTGTCGGGATGATGGCGACATTCTGTTCGGGCACGACGATGTATTGGGCGAGGGTGCCGGGCAGGTGTTCGCCGAGCAGGCGGTAGTTGACGCACAGCGAGTGCTCGCCAGCGCGGCAGTAGGCGCAGGTATAGTCGGGGATGCCCGGGTTGATCATCACCCGATCGCCCGGCTGCACGGTATGGACGTCTGAGCCGATTGCCGCTACCCGGCCGGCGCCGTCCGCGCCGAGGATATGTGGGAAGTGGTACTCGTGGGCCAGGCCCCGTACGGTGAAGAGATCGAGGTGATTCAGCGCGGCGGCGCGCACCGCGATGCGCACCTCGTGGGGGCCCGGTGCCCCCGCGGGGTCGGGAACGTCGGCGAGGTGAATCTGGTCGAGGCCGCCGGTGGCGCGGATGACCCAGGCGCGCATGACCGCGGGCGCCGTTACGGCATGAACGCCGGCGACACCATCTGTTCGGCGCCCGTGGTCGGGATGGCCACCGGGGCGCCGCCGCCGGGCCCGACCGGCTGGATGTACACCTTATAGACGTTCTTCTGCACCATCACCACCAAGCCGACGAGGTCGCCGGCGGGCGACACCGCGAAGTCGGCGATCACGAGGTCGGTGCCCGTGAGCGGCGTGAGCTTGCCGGTCGCGAGGTCGGCGCGGACGACTTGGGTCATCGTGCGGCCGCTTTCCCGCTGCTCGACCAGGTAGGCCAGCGAGCCGTCGCGCAGGAAGTGGGGCGCGGTTTCCTTGAGCTGCGGCGTCTTCGTGAAGGCGCGTTGGTTCGAACCGTCCTTCGCCATCAGCCAGATGTCGGGGTTGCCCTCGCGGCTCGAGACGAACGCGATCGTCTCGCCGTCGGGCGACACGGTCGGATGCCAATTCTCGGCCGGCTCCTGGGTGAGCTGGATCGCGTCTGAGCTGGTGATCGGCTGCGCGAAGATCTGGCGGTGCCCGGTCCGCTGCGAGTGGTACACCACCGCCTGGCCATCGGGCGTGAACGCGGGGGCGCCGTTCGCAGCCGGAGAATTGGTGAGGCGCCCGACGCCCGTGCCATCGGCATCCATGACGTAGATCGCGGGCTGGCCGTCGCGGGTGGAGGTGAAGGCGATGCGGGAGCCGTCCCACGACACGGCGGGCTCGGTGGCCATGGCCGTGTCGTCCACGACCTTCCGCCACTGGGCGAGGTTGGAACGCTCGGCCGAGTACAGTTGGAAGCGCCCGGTGCGCGAGCTCGCGAGCAGGATCTCGCCCTGGACGAACACCTCGACGGCGGTATGCCTGCCGCCGGGTGCCGTGGCCGTGATCCGCGCGTGCCCGTAGGCGGCGCTCGACACGGTGCCGTCCTCGCTCACGGCGGCCGCTGCGGGATTGTCCGACGCCCAGGTGACGCCCGTCGCCGGGGCGAGCACCACGCCGGCCTCGTCGACGAAGCTGGCCTTCAGGGTGGCGCGGCGACCGAGCGGCAGCCCCATCCGCGTGGCGGAGAGCTTCAGGCCCCCGGCGATCACGCGGATTTGCCAGGTCACGACAAGCCCCGGGCCCGGGCCTCGGGCCGTGAGGGTCGTCTTGCCCGCCTTTTTCCCCGTCAGCACGCCGCTCGCGGGATCGAACGCGGCGCACGCCGTGTCGGCCACGCTCCAGCGGATCGGCGCCTCGGGCACGGGTGTCTTGTCGGCCGCCAGCGCCTGAACCTGGAACCTAGCGTTGCCCTGGATCGGCACCACGACTTCCGTCTTGAAGGTCGGGGCGACGGTCAGCTGGTCCACCGTCTTGTGCACCACGATGTCCAGGCTTTTCGATTGCAGCAGCCCGCTGACCGTGAGCGTCGTCTTGCCAGGCGCGACCGCGGTCACGACGCCCGTGAGGCTCACGCGGGCGACAGTGGCGTCGGCCGCCGCCCATTGGAGCGCGAGCGGGCTGACCGGGCGATTCCCCTGACCCGGGACGACGACGTGCAGCGTGTCCACCCCGCCCGGCGACAAGAACAGGGGGTTCGCCTCCGCGATCGCAAGGTCACTCGACTGCACCACGACGGGGGCCGTGGCCGTGAGGCCCGCGGCGCTCGTGACCTGCACCGTCCCTTGGCCCTGCGCGAGAGCGACGACGACGCCGTTCTGGTCCACGCTCGCGATATCGGGCCGCAGCGACTTCCACGTCACGGCCACGGGTGCGGCCGGCGACCCATCGTCTTTCAGGGCCCGCGGGGAAACGCGGCTGTTTTCCGACGGCAGCAGATACACGGTGGGCGGCTCGATGCGGAGCACCGCGGCGGCTCCCGTGCCGGAGGGCTGCCCCGCAAACGCATCGGGGGTGGTGCCGCCCGGCGCGGCGGTCCCGCTGGCGGGGGGCGGCTGGGTCGGGGGCGCCTGGGCCCCCCCGCCCCCTGGCCCCCCCGCCACCGAGACGGCCGCCTGGCCCCTGCGCGCCGCGACGCGCGCCTCGATGATCGCGACACCCGCGGCCACGCCCGTCACGGTGCCGTCGTTGTCGACCCGGGCAATCGCGACGTTGTTGGAGGACCATCTGACGGTCACGGTGGGGATGACGTTGCCGGCACGGTCGAACGCCGTCGCCAACAGCCCGGTGCGCTCGCCGACCTTGAGCGTCACCGAGGGCGGTGCGACCTGGACTTCGGCCACGTTCTGAGCGAACGCAGTCGCCGGGAGCACCGTGAGGGCGACGAGGGCGAGGCCGCGAGGCACCATAGCGGCGCCAACGTAAGCGGTCGTAAGTGTCGTTGTCAAGCTAACTTGTCGCGCTGGGCCGCGGCGCGGCCGGAACCGACGCCAGCGCGCGGTGATCACTTGCGTGGCACGATTCCCGGCGTAAGCTATAGGCCACGCCCACCGACAACCAGCAGAGGGGAGATCATCCGATGCTCGAGCCAACCGATTTTTCGGAGAGCAGCTGGACCGGCCCCGGCATGATGGAGCCGCTCTATCCGCCGGCACCGCCGACGCCCCCC
>DATBBW010000186.1:0-9029 GCA_036270795.1 Gemmatimonadales bacterium
GTAGCCGGGACGCACATCCGGAACGACGCACAGGTCGGGGCGCCACGTCGGCCCCTCCGGCGCGTTCACGACGAGCAGGGGAGGCTCGCCGGCCACCGCCGCGACCGCGTCCACGACGCGGTCGAGAATGCGGCGACCACCCAACGTCAGAAGGCCCTTGGGACGCCCGTCGTAACGCCGGGCGGCGCCGCCGGCAAGCACGGCGGCGCGCACTGTCAGTAGCGCCGCCCGCGTTTTTGTTCGAGGACCACGCCGAGGCCCATGGTGAGCAGGAGGTGATGGTAGGACTGCGTGCCGGTGGGGGCGACGCCCAGGTCGTTGGCGGGACCTAGGACCCGGGCGAGGCTCGTGTACACATCGCGCAGCTCAAGCCGGAATGCGTAGCCGGGGCTGAGCGACACCATGAGCCCCCCGCCCAGCGATAGGCTCGCCGAGACGTGGCGGGGCGAGGCATCGGCGATCACCGAGCGGCTGTACGTATTCGCGCCCTGGTCGAAGGAGCCCACGACTTCGACCAGACTGCCGGAGTACGCCAGGATGCCGAACCCGGCCCGCACGTAGGGGCTCATGCTGCTCGCCCCCGGCGGATGGCGCAGGACCGCGCCGAGATCGAAAGCGACGGAGCTACCGCTCGGACCGGCGGCGATGTTGTCGCATAGTTGCTGGTTCGGGCTTGAGCTCACTGCGACAGCGCTGCAGCGCGTGTTGGCCGGCAGGCCGAGGTACGCGACATCGAACTGCAGCCCGAGCGCGCGTCGGGGAAAGTAGGTCATCGTGAGGCCTGCGACGAGGCTCGACTCGACGGTGCGTGTCAGGGCGATGGTATCGTATTGGGTGGAGCACATGAAGGTGCCGCTGCTGCCCCCCGTCAGCTGGCACACCGGCTGGCGGTCCACGGTCCAGAGCTGATGTCCAGTGATGACGCCGGCGTACGCCGCGAACACGAGGACCGGCTCGTGGGGCGTCTGGGCCGCTGCCGCTGTCGCGAGCACCGAGCCGAGGGCCACGAGTCGCCGCGCACGGCATGCAGTGATTCCCAGAGGGCCCGTGGCGGCGCGCCGGCCCGTCGTGGGGCCATGCGGGGACGGCGGGCAGCGCGACTGGAGTGGCGGCATCAAGCCTTCACGGCTTGGTGGTCGACCATGAGACAGCGGTCCATCACGAACGGGATCCCCGCCGCCCCCGCGCGCTCTTGCGCGGCCTGGTCCACCACCCCGCGCTGGAGCCAGATGAGCCGCGGCCGCAGCGGGACCGCCTCGTCCACGACCGCTCCCGCGACCTCGCTCCGCCGGAAGACGTCCACGATGTCAATCGCGTGCTCCCGGGCGGCGGCACCGAGCGTGGGGTAGCTCCTCTCACCCAGCACCGTCGCGTGGCCCGGGTTGACCGGGACGATGCGGTAGCCGACTTCTCGCAGGTAGCGCGCGACCAGGTTACTCGGCCGCTCGGGTTTGGGGGACAGCCCGACCACGGCGACCGTGTGCGCGGCGCCGAGGATCGTCCGCAGGACCTCGGCCGTCATGCCTCGGGCCAGTTGTCCGGGGGCGTGGTCCTCACGGCTCACCGAAGTACTCCGAATAGAGATGTGGCCCCTCCTGCACGCGCACCGCATGCAACGTGATGCCGCCGGGTAGGCGGGGGGCGATGCGCTCCCACAGGTACACCGCCAGCGCCTCGCCGGTCGCGAGGCGGCGGCCGTCCGCGAATTCCACGATGGTGGCGTTGACGCTTTGGCCATCAAGCCGCCGGGTGATCTCGTCGGCGAGGACGGCGTCGAGCGTCGCGAGCCGGATGACGCCGCCCGCCTCCGCGACGAGCGGGCCCTTCACCGTAACGCGGCATTGGTAGCGGTGTCCGTGATCCGTCGCGGCCGGCCCGAACTCCGCGACATTGCGTTCCGCCGTCCAGTCCGCACGCCGGATCCGGTGGGTCGCGGTAAACTCAACGATGCGCGTAAGATAGCTGATCGGCATCGCTAGAACACCTGCACCGCGCTTGCCTTGAAGGCGAACGTCACGGCACTCCCCAGGGCGAGCTCCAGGTCGCGCATCGCCTCCTCCGTCACCACCGCCACGAGCTCCACCCCCACGTCGGCCGTGACATGCACGGTACCCGGGCGCTGCCGCGCGAGGCGCGTTACGTGCCCCGAGAAGACGTTCCGGGCCGAGGACGGGATCGGCGCCCGGCTCACGAAGATGTCGCGCGGCGCGACCGCGAGGATCGCGGGGCCCGCTTTATCGGTCACGGCGGCGATCGCGATCGGTCCCACGGGAACGTGCTTCAGGTCGCTGGCGCCCCCCGCCGGCAGCTCGACGCGGAACAGGTTCTCGGGCGTGACCGGCGAGAGACGGCCGTCGGCGAGCGCGCGCACGTCGTCCGCGCAGCGGTAGGCGTCCTCGAGCTGGTGCGAGGCCAAGCACACGGCGAGTGGCCGCCGAGCGCGTTCGTCGGCGAGCGCGGCGTACAGCGCTTGGGCCGCGGCGCGATCGGCCGAACTCGCGGGCTCGTCGAGCAACAGGACGTCCGGCTCGATCGCGAGCGCGCGGGCCAGGGCGACGCGCTGCACCTCGCCCTCCGACAGCTCGTGCCGCTGGCGTTCGAGCAGGGGCGTGATCCCGAGGCGCGCGGCCACGTCCGCGATCCGGCGGTTCCCCGCCGCGCGACCCGTGCCCCTCACCTCCAACCCAAACGCCACGTTGTCCCGCACCGTGCCGCGAAACAGGACCGGCCGCTGCTCCACCAGCGTTACGCGCCGCCTGCACGCCGCCGCCCGCCGCGGAGGCACACCGCGGCCGCCACCGGTGACCACGACTCCGTCGAGCAACACCTCGCCCTCGTTCGGCGGCTCGAGCAGCGCCAAGAGACGCAGCAGCGTGCTCTTCCCCGAGCCGTTCGGTCCGACAATCGCGACGAGCGCGCCGGGCGCGACGGCGAACGCCGCGAGGTCGAGCACCACGCGTCCGTTGTAGCGGTGGCGCACCCCGCGGAGCTCAAGCATGCCCCTGCCCCTGCAGCTGCTGGAGCGCGACGTTCACGAGCAGCGCGAGCAGGAGGAGCACCAGTCCCAGCGCGAGCGCGAGCCCAAAGTCGCCCTCTCCCGTATACAGCGCGACCGCGGTCGTCAGGGTGCGCGTCTGGCCCCGGATGTTACCACCCACGGTCATCGCGGAGCCGATCTCCGCGACCACATGCCCGAACGCGGTCGTGAGCACGGCCATGAGCGCGAACCGCGCCTCGCGCGCCACCGTCCACGCGGCGCGCCACCGGCTGGCGCCGAGCGTCTCGGCGGTGCGGCGGATCCGGGGGTCGACGCCTTGGACGGCGGCGGCCGACAGGGCCGCCGCGATGGGGAGCGCGATCAGCACGTCACCGGCCACGATCGCTTGCCAGGTGTACAGCCAGCCGATCCCCCCGAGCGGGCCGCGTCGCGACAACACCCCGTACAGCAACAGCCCCACCACCACGGTGGGGAACGCGAGCGCCGTGTTCACGACCGTGAGGGCCGCGCGGCGGCCCCAGAAGGGCTTCGTCGCGAGTACGAACCCCGCCGGAATACCGAGGCCGCAGGCGAGGAGCGTCGCAATGACTCCGACTTTGAGCGTCAGGAAGGCGATACCGAACACCTCGGCGTTCCCCGAGCCCAGCAACGCCAGGGCGCGCCGAAATCCTTCGCCTAGAAAATCCATCCTGCTCCGATGGTGGCCCAGGGATGCCACGTGTACTCGGTGAGCGAGGCCGTGACCGGCAGCACGCGCACGCCGTCCGTCTGGTCCGGCACCTTGTAGGACACGGGGTAGCTGAGCTTCCACAGCACGGCACTGACGTCGGCACGGACCGCGATCCGTCGCGAGGGATACCACCGCACCCCCGCGCTCGGCGTCACCGTGAACTTGGTGCCGAAGGTGTAGCCACTCGTGTCAGGCGGGGAGCCGCCCCCGATCGCGAGCCCGACCGCGCCACCGACGTAGGGAGCGAGACGGTGCCAGCTCTTCCGGCCGGTCAGCACCAGCTGGAACCCGGCGTCGGCCAACACGACGTCGGTATCGAAGGGCCCCGTCTTGCGCGACAACGTGTCCTTCGTGGGATCGACCACGTAGCGCGTGGTCTGCGCGTAGGCGACGCCGAGCGAGACGGCGATGGCGCTACCCAGCGCCGTCTCGAAGCGCAGGCCACCCGTCGGGCCGTTCGAGATGCCGACGCCGACGCTGCCGCGGCTCCCGCCGAGGTAGCCGAACGTCACGAGCGCGATGCCGCCGCGGGGCCTGTCATGGTACGGCGAGTGACTCGGATCGTACCCCACCTGCGCCGCGAGCCCCGCGGCCCCCCCGGCGGCGAGGAGGAGCACCGCGCCGACGACGCTAGGACACCGAGCCCGCCACCCGCCCACCCGCCGCACCGCCTGACCGCCCATTAGTCGATCTCCCTCAGGTCCCGCCCCGTCATTTCAGGCGGAGGTTCGAGTCCCAGCATCCCGAGCACGGTGGGGCCGACGTCGCGCAGCGCACCCCCGTGACGCAGCGCCCCGCTCGCGTCGTCGTCCACGATGAGGAAGGGGACCGGATTGGTGGTGTGCGCCGTGTGCGGGCCGTCGGTCGTGGGGTCGATCATCAGCTCGCAGTTGCCATGGTCCGCGGTAATGAGGAGCGGGGCGCCGCGCCGCGCGGCGCTCTTAAGGACACGCTCGAGGCACTGATCCACCGTCTCCACGGCTTTCACGGCCGCGCTTAGTACCCCGGAGTGGCCGACCATGTCCCCGTTCGCGTAGTTGCAGAGAATGAAGTCGTGGCGCCCCGCCTCGATCGCTCGGCACAACACGTCCGTTACTCCGGCGGCACTCATCTCCGGCATCAGGTCGTACGTCGCGACCTTGGGCGACGGAACGAGCAGCCGCTCCTCGCCCGGATAGGGGGGCTCGACCCCGCCGTTGAAGAAATATGTGACGTGGGCGTACTTCTCCGTTTCGGCCGTACGGAACATCGTCTTGCCGTGCGCGGACAGCACCGCGGCGACGATGTGTGACAGCACGATGGGGCCGAACGCGACCGGGAAGGGAAACGTCGCGTCGTACTGTGTCATCGTCACGAGGTCGACCCTCGGGCGCGCCCCCGTATCAAACCCATCGAACCCGTCTACCGCGAGCGCCCGTACGATCTGGCGCATGCGGTCGGCGCGGAAATTGACGCAGAAGACGCCGTCGCCGCTGCGGATCAGCGGGGCGCCGCCGATCACCCGGGGCTTCGCAAACTCGTCCGTCTCCCCGGCCTCGTAGGCGCGCCGGATCGCCGTGACCGGGTCGGGCGCCGGCTCGCTCACACCGTGCACCATCGCGTCGTAGGCGAGCCGCGTGCGCTCCCAGCGGTTATCGCGATCCATGGAGTAGTAACGGCCCACCACGCTCGAGACGACGGCCCGACCCTCATACGGCGCCAGCTGGTCGACGAGCTGCTGCATGAACGCCAGCGCGGACTGGGGGGGCGTGTCGCGTCCATCGAGCCAGGCATGGATCGCGACGGGGAGTCCGTGCTGGTGGCCCAGCCGGACCGCGGCGGCGAGATGCTGGTCGAGCGCATGCACGCCACCGGTGCCGAGCAGACCGAGCAGATGCAGCGTGCCCCGGCGCCGCTGGACCGCGTTGCACAGCTCGACCAAGGGAGGCAACCGAAAGAACTCGCCCGACTCGATCGCTTGCGAGATGCGCACCATGTCCTGGGGCACGACGCGCCCCGCCCCGAGGTTCAGATGGCCCACTTCACTGTTGCCCATTTGTCCGGCGGGCAGTCCCACGGCGAGGCCGGACGCGTTGAGGAGCGTGCGCGGTGCCTTCGCCCAAAGCCGGTGCCATGTAGGCGTCCGCCCCAGCTCGATGGCGTTGCCCTGTTGGCCGGGACGAAAGCCCCAGCCGTCGAGCACGATCAAGACGACCGGGGTGCGCGGCCCAGGGCTCTTTGCCATATTGGAGGGAATGCAATTTAGCCGGGCCCTTCGCGCCCTACCAGTTGTCCTGAGCCTCGTGCCCGCGTCGCCCGCCGCCGCCCAAGCGCGCTACCATGTCACCACCGACGGCGCCTGGTTCTACCAGGAGGCCGGGGGCAAGCGTCTGGCGCGACTGGCGCGCGGTAGCCTGCTCGCGGGGGGCGCTGCGGCCAGTGGCTGGATCGACGCCACGCTGGAGGGCTGGATCTTCGCCACGTCGGTCGGGACGACGACACGCAGCGGCTTCGACCTCGCCGTGACGCGGGCCCCCGACGAGAACCTGCGCTCCGGTCCCGCGGGCGCCTTGGTCGCGAAGCTGCCCCAGGGCTTCCTGCTCACCAAGGTCGCGGACGGATCGACCGGGCACTGGATCCATGTGACACGCAGCGGGTGGGTGGAACAGGACGCCGTCGAGTCGGTGGCGTCAGTGGCGAGCGCTTCCCCCCCGGCGTCCGCCGACTCGGACACCACCGTGGGGCGGCATGTGACGGGCCGTCGCACCGGGACCCCGGGAGGCAGTGCGCCCGACACCGCTCCCGCGGCGTCCGCTCCGGTCGACCCGTCGCGGCTCGAGTCGGCCCGACGCACGGTGTTGTACCGCGCGCCCGACGGCCCCCTCGCGGGGACCCTGGCGCCGGCGGCGCCGTTGCGGGTGCTGGGGCGCTCGGGGGAGTGGACGCGCGTGCAGCTGGAAGGGTGGGTGAAGAGTGCGGACCTCGAGAGCGCTCCGCCGGCGTGCTGGTGGGCGTGTCTGCGGCCGAGGTCCGCGCCGATCCGCAGCGCTACGTTGGGCAGCTGCTTCGCTGGAACCTCCAGTGCCTCTCGCTCCAGAAGGCCGACGAGTTGCGCTCCGACATCCCGCTCGGCGCGACCTACCTCTTGGCCCGCGGCCCGCTCCCCGAACGCGGCTTCGTCTACGTCGTCGTTCCCGAGCCCAAGCGCGCAGCGCTCGAGGCCCTCGCCCCCCTCACCGTCATCCAAGTCACGGCGCGGGTGCGCACCGGCCGGAGCCGCTTCCTCGGCAACCCGGTGCTCGACCTCACCAGCTTCGAGGCCCAGCGATGAATCAAATCCTGCGCGACCGCCTGCTCCGAAAGCTCGAGGCGCTTCCCGAGGAGAAGGCGTATCTGGTGCTCGACTACGTCGAGTTCCTGGAATCGAAGTACGCCGAGCGCCCGGCCGGGGCGCCTGCGTTCCAAAGGGTGGCGGAGACGCTCGAGGACACCCTGCGCGCCGGCCGCGTGCCGGTCGGGATCATCAAGGGGACGATGGACGCGGTGGGCAAGGCGGGGAACTTCCTGGAGCGCATGGCGGCGGCTGGCAAGGCGGCGGTCGAGGAAGCGGCCAAGAAGGCCGAGGCCAAGCCGGATGTCACGGGGAAGAGTGACGTCACGGTTGAGGAAACGCCGCCCCCCCAGTAACTTTCGCCATGGGAACCTTTCGCCCCGGCGCCGCGCTCACATTTGACGACGTCCTGCTGGTGCCGCGCCATTCCAGCACCCATCCCCGCGCTGTCGACGTGCGATCCCGTTTCACCCGCGGCATCCCGCTCAACATCCCGCTCGTCGCCGCCGCGATGGATACCGTCACCGAATCTGAGATGGCCATCGCGATCGCGCGCGAGGGTGGCATCGGCGTAATTCACAAGAACATGCCGATCGACCGCCAGGCCGCCGAGGTGGACCGCGTGAAGCGCAGCGAGTCGGGGATGATCCTCCATCCGATCACCCTCGGCCCCGACCGCCCGGTACGCGAGGCGGTGCGCCTGATGGAGCGGTTCCGCATCTCGGGCGTCCCGATCGTGGACGACGCCGGGCGTTTGGTTGGTATCATCACCAATCGCGACCTGCAGTTCGAGCGCGCCCTAGAGCGCCCGATCCGCGAGGCGATGACGAAGGACCGCCTCGTCACCGCGCCGGTGGGCACCACGCTCGACGAAGCCGAGCGGATCCTCGCCGCGCACCGCATCGAAAAGCTCCCGGTCGTGGATGCGCAGGGCGTCCTCAAGGGCCTCATCACCATCAAAGACATCTTCAAGCGGCGTCAGCATCCCCACGCTAACAAGGACCAGCACGGCCGCCTCCGGGTCGCCGCGGCGGTGGGCGGGAACCCCGAGGCCCTGGCCCGCGCCCGCGCGCTGGTGAGCGCGGGCTGCGACGTGGTCGTCGTGGACTCGGCGCACGGCCACTCGGAAGGGGTGCTCAAGACGGTCGCCTGCCTGCGCGAGGCGTTCCCGGACACCCAGCTGGTGGGCGGCAACGTCGCCACCGCGGCGGGCGCGCAGGCCCTGGTCGAGCGTGGCGTCGACGCGGTGAAAGTCGGCGTCGGACCGGGGTCGATTTGCACCACCCGGGTAGTGACGGGCGTTGGTATCCCCCAGATCACGGCGATCGTGGACAGCGTGCAGGGGGCGGGCGACGTTCCCGTGATTGCCGACGGCGGCGTCAAGTACTCGGGCGACGTGGTCAAGGCGCTGGCGGCGGGTGCCGAGAGCGTCATGATGGGCTCGATGCTCGCTGGCACCGAGGAGAGCCCGGGTGAATCCTTCCTGCTCGAGGGCCGCCGCTTCAAGGTGATCCGCGGCATGGGCAGCCTGGGGGCCATGGAGGAGGGATCGGGCGACCGCTACTTCCAGGAAGGCGAGGTGTCGCCCTCCAAGCTCGTGCCCGAGGGGATCGAGGCCCGCGTGCCCTACAAGGGCCCGGTCGCCGACGTGATTTTCCAAATGGTCGGCGGGCTCCGCAGCGGCATGGGGTACTGCGGCGTGTGCGACGTGCGCGCGCTCCGCAGCGAAACCGAGTTCATCCAGATCACGAGCGCCGGGTTACGCGAGTCGCATCCGCACGACGTCGTGATCACGCGGGAAGCGCCCAACTACAGCGTGTAGCGCCGGCGCCTTGACAGGCTCCGGAGGCGGGCCTACTCTAGCGGCCGTTTCCCGCAGGGCCGGCTCTCCCCTTCGCGTGAGGTGCGCATGGATCTGTTCCGGCGCAAGAGCGTCACGGAACTCCAGACCGAGGCGCTGACCGACCACAGCCTCAAGCGCGCGTTGGGCG
>DATBBW010000187.1:0-3059 GCA_036270795.1 Gemmatimonadales bacterium
CGGTCTTCGAGCCTTCGCCGTAGTAAGCCCGCAAGTTGACGTTGACGATGCCCCAGCCGAAGCGGTCCGCGAGCTGGGCACACAGCCGGTTCACATCGTCGTACGTCCCGCGCACCCGCACGAGCGTGGCGCCGTACACGCTCGTGCCGACCACCTTGCCTACTTCGAGGTCGGCCGGGATGAAGATCCACGCCTTGAGGCCGGCGCGCGCCGCCTGGGCCGCGACGGCATTCGCCAGGTTACCGGTCGACGCGCAGCCGATCGTGTCGAGCCCGAACGCCTGGGCCGCGTTGATCGCGGCGGCGACGACGCGGTCCTTGAACGAGAGCGAGGGGTGGCACACCGTGTCGTTCTTCACCCAGGCGCGCGCCACGCCGAGCCGCCGCGCCAGGGCCGGGGCTTCGACGAGCGGGGTGAATCCCGAGTCGAGCGAGCGCACCGGCGTGCCCTCGAACGGCAGCCACTCCCGGTAGCGCCACAGGGCGGGCGCCCGGCCGGCGATCACGTCGCGGCCAGGGAGGACGCGGGCGCGATCGTACACGGGGTCGAGCGGACCGAGGCAGTGCTCGCAGATGGCGAGCGGCGCCGCGGCACGGTGGGCACCGCAGTTGCGGCAGCAGAGCGGCCGCGCGGTGAGCGGGGCGGGGGCGGCGGGGGCGATACTCGGTTCGGTGGCCGTCATGGGGACCTCAACGCCGCGCGCGGCCGGGGGGCCGGGGGCCGGGGCCGTCGGCTGCTAATCGAGCGGCGGGGCCACGCGGGGCATGCTACTTCACCCGCTCGAGGTAGGTGCCGAGGCGCGGATCGACCCGGACCTTCGCGCCCTCGTTGATGAACTCGGGCACCTGGATCATGACGCCGTTGGAGAGCTTCGCGGGTTTCGTGCTCGAGGTCTTCGTGGCGCCCCGCATGACCGGCGACGTCTCGACCACGGTCAGCTCGACGACGGACGGCAGCTCGATGCCCACCGGCCGGCCGTTCAGCCACTCCACCTGGATCTGCATCTCCGGCTGCAGCCAGTCCGCGTGGTCCCCCACCGCCTCGGCGTCGAGCGTGTGCTGGTCGTAGGTCGTGGTGTCCATCACGTGGACGCCGCCCTGGTCGCGGTACAGCACCTGGAACTCTTTGGTCTCGAGCGGGGCCTCGTCCACGAAGTCGGTGGCCGCGAGTCGTGTGTCGAACGTGTTCCCCGTGATCAGGTTGCGCAGCCGCACCTGGACGAACGCGCGCAAGTTGCCCGGCGTGCGGTGGGTGAATTCCAGGACGCGGGACGGCTGGCCGTCGAGGAGGATGACGTGGCCGCGCCGGATGTCGGTCGCCTTCATACCTGAGACTCCTATAGAAGCAAACGGCGCGGGCCGACCTCGGCTGGCCCGCGCGTCAGAGCGGGGAAGATAAGCGGGATGGAGGTGGGGTCAACGGGGCGCGGGCCGACCGGGGAGCGAGAGCGCGGGCGTCAGGTAGCCCGCGAAGTCGCGCTGCCACCACGCGCCGGTGCGGGCTCGCTCGGCGGGGGTCGCGAAGCGGTAGTGATAGTACACGAGCCGCACGTAGCGCGGCGGCCCGGCGGGAAAGGGGTTCTCCCCCAGAAGGGCCAGCACTTCCGGGGTGCCGCGCAGCAAGTGCTCGACGAGCGAGCCGAGCCACTCGCGCGCGCCGTCGGGATCGAGCGCGGCGAACCACATCTGCCAGTCGAGGCGCGGTTGGTGCGGCGCCACGAAGCGCGGCCGCCGGGTCACGTCGCCCGGCTTCCAGCGGAACTCGTACGCGTGCCAGACCACGGTGTCGGGACTCCCCTCGATCACGATCTCGGGGCGTTCGGTCGTCATCACGCGGAACAGCCCGTAGCCGTTGATCGAGCGGAACGGTGCCACGACCTCGAGCAGCGGGTTGTCGAGCGCCCCCCGCGAGCCGGGGATCGTCTGCACGATCTCGCGGGCGAAGGCGAGCGTCGAGAGCAGGGCGATGACCGGCACGAAGACCTGGATGGTGCGCCGCTTCCAGAACGGCTCGGGCGCGCCGGCCTCGAGCCGGAGCGGCAGCACGCGCCCGAGCGCGCGGTCGTCGAGCAGCGGCACGCACAACACGAGCGTCAGCGCGTTGAAGAACCCGTAGTTGCCCGTGACGGCGATGCCGAGCTGGCCGAGCGCGAGCAGCGCCGCCGCCGTGCGCCGCACCCGCACCAGCCGCTCGGGGACGAGGATCAGCCAGGGCACGACGAGCTCGATCGCGAAGATGAGGAGCAGCATCCCGCGGTGGGTCCAGCCGGGCCACCACTGCGCGTACCACGCGGTCCAGGTGGGCAGGGGCTGGGTCCAGAAGTGGTAATCGAGCGCCGTGAGGGTGCGCCACGCGGGATCGCCGCTCGCGAACTTCGTGATCCCGGAAAGGAACATCAGCCGGAACAGGAGCCACCACACGAGCCAGCGCATCGCGTCCGACGGCGCGCGCTCCCGCGCCAGGCTGGGCCCGAGACCGGTCGGGGCGTACAGCACGGCGAGCAGCCCGGCCTCGAGCAGCAGCGCGTCCCATTGGAACCACAGGAACGTCTGCCCCACGACGCTCGCCGACAGATAGAGGAACCACAGAAGCGCCAGGGCGGGCGCCTGGGCGACCCCGCCGACGACGAGCAGCGCGACGAGCGCCCCGCCCCAGCACAGCGCCCGCAACATCGCGTCGCCCGCCCCGAGCCAGCACAGCGTCGGGAACAGGTGGTAGGCCTCACCGCCGTACAGGGCGTGGGCCCGCTCGAGGAAGCGCTGGGCCGGGAGCACGCCGTGTGCGCCCACGAGGCCCGTGATTTGGACGGCGAGCGAGACGAAGGCGATCAGGTACATTAGGCCCAGCAACCGGAGGAACAGCCAGCGCCCGAGCAAGTACGTGGGCCGTTCAGGCGCCCCGGTGGCCACGGCGGCGGTGATGTCCATCGTTGTGCCCCCAAGATGGGCTGTGCTAGCATGGGGGGGAACCACGATGTCCCGGAGCGAAACCGCACGCCGCCTTCCGGGGTAGCAGTCTGACGTCCCCAGCGGTCGGGCTGCGCCACGCGACCGCGTGAG
>DATBBW010000188.1:0-2332 GCA_036270795.1 Gemmatimonadales bacterium
GTAGCGGCGGTGGGGGTGGCGGGGGTGGCGGGGGCGGCGGGGGTGGCGGGGGTGGGGGCCGTGGCCGGGGTCGCGGGCGGGGTGGGCGGGGCCGGGGCGGGGAGCGGCGCGACGGCGGCGAGCGGCAGCGCGAGGGCGACGGCCTCGTCGAGAACGTCATCTCGATTAACCGGGTCGCCAAGGTCGTGAAGGGCGGCCGGCGCTTCGGCTTCAATGCGCTCGTGGCCGTGGGCGACGGGCAGGGGCGGGTGGGCATCGCCACGGGCAAGGCGAACGAGGTGAGCGAGGCGGTGCGCAAGGCGGTCGAGGCCGCGCGCCGCCGGATGATGGAAGTGCCCCTCACGGGTGGCACGATCCCGCACGAGATCGTGGGGAAGCACGGCGCCGGACGCGTGCTGCTGAAGCCCGCCGCCACGGGCACCGGGGTGATCGCCGGCGGCGCCGTGCGCGCCGTGCTCGAGTGCGCCGGTGTGCGCGACATCCTCACCAAGAGCCTCGGGTCCACGAACCCGCACAACATGGTGCGCGCCACGATCGACGCGCTCCAGCACCTCACCACGGCGCGGCGCGTCGCTAAGGAGCGTGGTGTCGAGGTGGAGGCAATTCCGTACAGGTCGCGGCAGGAAGCGGTGCATGGCTAGAAAGCCGCCTACCCGGAAATACCGCAAGCGGAAGCCGGGCCGCGATCACGCCCTTCCCCCGGCGGGGCAAGGCGAGCTGCGGATTCGACAGGTGCGGTCCGGCATCGGCCGCCCCGCCACGGAGCGTCGCACCCTCGCCGCGTTGGGGCTGCGTCACCATCAGCACGTCGTCGTGAAGCGGGACCACCCGGCGCTACGCGGGATGCTCTATCAGGTGCGTCACCTGGTTGCAGTGACGCCCGCGAACCCGAAGGACTGAGTGATGCCCAAGGCGAAGCCCAAGACGAAACCAAAGCCACGCGGTAGCCGGACCGGCCAGGCCGGCCGGGCGGGGGGGGCCGCACGCGCCAGGCGTACGCCGCGACCGGCCGGCGCACCCAAGGGCGAGGTGCCGCATCTCAGCCTGTCGAACCTCACACCACCGCGCGGGTCGCACCGCGCGCGCATCCGCAAGGGACGTGGGCCCGGCTCGGGCATCGGCAAGACGGCCGGTCGGGGCGGCAAGGGCCAGACGGCCCGCACCGGCGGGCAGACGCGTCCTGGCTTCGAGGGCGGGCAGATGCCCCTCATCCGCCGCATCCCGAAGCGCGGCTTCACGAACCCGTTCAAGCAACCTGCGCAGGTGGTCAACGTGCGACACCTGGACCAGCTCGCCGAGGGAGTCGAGGTCACCCCGGAGACGCTGTTCGGCGCGGGGCTCGTGCGCCGACCGGACCACCCCATCAAATTGCTCGGGATGGGGGACGTGCGTCGCAAGTTCAGCGTCACCGGCGTGACCGTCTCGGCGTCGGCCCGCGCGAAGATCGAGCAGGCGGGCGGAACGATCGCGAGCTGACCCGATGACCGCGCCCCAGATCCCCAATCTGTTCAAGGTCCCGGAGCTGAAAGAGAAGATCCTCTTCACGCTCCTATGCCTCCTCATTTATCGCGTCGGGGCCCACATCGCGACGCCGGGCGTGAACGTCCAGGCCCTCGCCGACTTCCTGCGGAATCAGGGCCAAGGGACCCTCTTCAGCCTGTACGATCTGTTCGCCGGCGGCGGCTTCTCGCGGGCCACGGTCTTCGCGCTCGGCATCATGCCCTACATCTCGGCGAGTATCGTGTTCCAGCTCGCCGGACCGGTCTTCCCCATCGTCGAAAAGATGCAGCGGGACGAGGAGGGACGGAAAAAGCTCACGCAGTGGACCCGCTACCTCACGGTGGTGCTGTGCCTGTTCCAGGCCTACGGCTTCGCGCTGTTCACCGAGCAGTTGCCGGGCGCCGTGGCCCACGCGGGGTGGGGCTTCCGCATGACCACGCTCCTGACGCTCACGACCGGTGGCGTCTTCATCATGTGGCTGGGCGAGCAGATCACCGAGCGGGGAATCGGGAACGGCATGAGCCTGCTGATCTTCTTCTCGATCGTCGAGCGGATCTGGCCGGAGATGCTGCGCACGTTTGAGGCCCTCAAGGCCCATTCGCTCACGTTCCCCGTGCTGCTCATCGTGCTGGCGCTCATGGTGCTGGTCGTGGCTGGGACGGTGGCGGTGACGGTCGCGGCCCGCCGCATTCCGATCCAGATCCCGCGCAAGGTCATGGGCCGAGGGCGCATCCGCGAAGGCCAGAAGACGTTCATCCCGCTGCGGATCAACTCCTCGGGCGTGATGCCGATCATCTTCGCCCAGTCGCTCATCATCGTTCCGGGGACCATG
>DATBBW010000189.1:0-1908 GCA_036270795.1 Gemmatimonadales bacterium
TCCCGGGCCGCCTTTCGCGACGCGCCAGAACACAAAGCTTTCGGTGAGTTGGGCGATCGTGCCGTTATCCTGGAAATTTGCGGGCAGGGGATTGAACCCGTGCGCGAAGTGCCCTTGGCCGTCCAGGTGATCGCCGTGACAGGGGACGCAGTTCTGGTAGTAGACCCGCTTCCCCGCGGCCAGGTAGGTGGCCAGCGAGTCGGGGTGCTGGCGGAGCGGATTCTCGAGCCCCGTGAGTGTCACGGTGCGCCCCTGGAACGTGATCTCGCTCGGGGGGGCGGGATGAATCGAGCGCATCGTGGGGGGCGCGGCGACCGTGGCCCGCACCTGGCCCAGGGTGATCCCGCCGACGCCCAAGGTGACGCCGCCGAGCAGCACCGCGCGGAGCGGCCGCAGCCGGGGCTCGACCAACAGCGCCTGGATCGGCTCCTTGAAGCGCGCCCAGCGCGCCTCGGCGCTGCTCACATAGATGAGCAGGCCCACGAGCACCGTGACCATATACTGCAGCACCACGCTGTGCGGCACCATCGCGCTCCCCGGCAAGCGCGGCACCGCGAAGACGACGACGAGGTAGGCGAGCACGAGGAGACCCAGCGCCTGCCAGAACGGATGCGCGGCGTAGCGTCGCGCGGCGGGCGGGAGTCTCACTTGTGCGCGGCCAAGAACTGCACCAGCGCCTCGAGCTGCGCGGCGCTCATCATGATCCCGAACCCCTTCGGCATGATCCCGGCGAGCTTCTCGTACCCGCGGGTGATCGACGACATCGGATTGAGGATCTTGGCCCGGATCGAGTTCGCGTCGCGCCGCGCGCGCACGTGGGTCAGGTCGGGCGCGATCGTTTGCCCCTGGCCGTCGAGCTTGTGGCAGGCCAGGCACCCCGCGGCCTGGATGATCGCCGTGGGATCCGTGCTGCCGCCCGCGAACCCACCGGCCCCCCCGCCCCCCCCGCCGCCCGCCGCACCGCCGCCCGTTGTCGGCGTAGCCCCGCCGCCCGCGGCCTGTTTCGATTTCGCGATGTCGTCCGCCGTGACGTCGACGCTACCGCCCTGCGCCTCGAGAAACGCAATGACCGCCCACACCTGCTCGGGCGATAGGACCTTCGTCATCACCGGCATGATCGGTTCGTAGCCCGGCAGCAGCACGGCGTTGGGCTTGTCGAGCCGCTCGTACAAGTACTCCTTGCAGCTCTTCCCGGGCACCCGCTTGCTGCACCGGACGCCGATGGGGCCCGTCCCCTTCTCGTCGGTGAGCAGGTTCGGCGCGCGCGTGCCGAGCCCATGGCAGGTGGTGCACCCGCCGATCCCGGTGAACACCTTCTCCCCGGCGGCGACGAGCTGCTCGGGGGTCACGCTGGCGCCGAGGGTGAGGGTCTGCGGCACCTCGGACTCGACCTGCGGGATCGCGTTGGCGATCAGGGTATAGAGCGCCAGCGTCCCGAGCACGATCCCGACGATCTTTGCGTTAGTGGCCCACACGGGAGGCCCCCCGGTCACGCGCCGGGACGAACGTGGACTTCTCCGCGAGTCCGCCCACCCAGAAGACGAACGCCACCAGCGCAAGGAAGATCAGGACGCACACGCTGATGAGCTTCGAGGCATAGCCGAGCGCCGGCGTCACCGCGTACGGGCTCGTGTCCTGCACCACCTGCCACACGTGCCAATACTGGCGGATCCCCGAGCGGGCGAACCCCATCAGCCCCATCAGCCACGTGAACGTCACCGCGAGGATGAACAGGGCGTACTGCGAGCGCGGCGGCATCTTGCCCCACTGGATCGCGCCGAGCGACTGGGCGCCGCGCGCCATCAGAATGTCGATCACCGTGACGCACGCGATGCAGCTGAGCACCGCGAGCACCTGATATACGCTGAACCCGATGCGCACGATCGCTTCGACGAAATAGCCCCGGAT
>DATBBW010000190.1:0-7791 GCA_036270795.1 Gemmatimonadales bacterium
GCCCGGATCTTCGCCTCGAGCAGGTGGTCGGCGGCGTCGGGCAGCTGCAGGGCTGCCGCCCCGGCCCCGATCAGCGCGCGCTCGGGGAGCAGGCCGACCACCTCGCTCTTGGCAATCCCCACGCCTCGCGCTTGCGCGTGCGCGGCGACTGCGGCGTACACGATCGCCGGGGACGTCGTGTCGAGATCGAGCAGATTCATCGAGACCTGCGCTCGGCCTCCGACATCGAAGCCTGACGCCTGGACGGCGGGAAGCCCGCCACTTGAGGTACGGATCCGCTTCGCGATGTCCTTCGCGACGGCCACGTCCGGCGTGTCCAAGTAGATATTGAACGCCACGAGGTAGGGCCGGGCCCCCACCGCCGTCGCGCCGGCGGTAGGATGGATGCGCCGCGGGCCGAAGTCGGGATCCGCCGCCGCGTCCGTGCCGATCCGCTCGCGCAGCCCCTCGAATTCACCGCGGCGCACATCGGGGAGCCGCTCGCGCTCGGGACGGGTCGCCGCTCTGGCGTAGAGATAGATCGGCACCTGGAGCTCGGCCGCCGCCCGCTCACCAAATCGCCGCGCCAGCGCGACACAGGCGTCCATGGTCACATCACGGACCGGGACGAACGGCACTACGTCGGTCGCCCCCATCCGCGGATGCTCGCCGCGATGGCGCGTCAGGTCGATCCGTTCCGTCGCGACGCGCATCGCCTGGAAGGCGGCCTCGAGCGCCGCCTGGGGCGGCGCGACGAAGGTGAAGACCGAGCGGTGATGCGCGGGGTCCGCTTGGACGTCCAGCAGCGTCGTCCCCGACACCGCCGTGATGGCCCGCTCGAGCGCGGCGAGGGTCGCGCTGTCGCGGCCCTCGGAGAAGTTGGGGACGCACTCGACGAGCGGTGCCGGCATGGCTAAGCCTGCCGCACGAGGTCGAGGAGCCAGCGGTGCAGGGCGGGGTTCCCCGCCACGATCGCGCCCTCCCGCAGCACGTCGCTCGAGCCGTCGAACGTCGTGACGATCCCCCCGGCCTCGCGGACGAGCACGACCCCGGCGGCGATGTCCCAGGGGGCCAGTGCGAGCTCCCAGAACGCGTCGAACCGCCCCGCGGCGACGTCGGCGAGATCGAGCGCTGCGGAGCCAGCGCGGCGGATCCCGCTCGCTGCCGCAGTGACCGTGGCGAATTGTTGCAAGTATTGCGGGAGGGCCTCGAGCCGCTTGAAGGGAAACCCTGTGCCGACGAGCGCTCGGGTGGGCTCCGCCTCGCCCGACACCGCGAGCCGCCGCTCCCCCTGCCATGCGCCGAGGCCCGCCGCGCCCCAGTACACGATGTCGCGCGGCACGTCGTGGATGACGCCCGCCTGGAGAGTGCCGCCCACCATACAGCCGATCGAAACCGCGTATTGCGGGTAGCGGTGGAGGAAATTTGTGGTGCCGTCGAGCGGATCGACGATCCACACGACGTCGCCCGCCCGCGCAGCCGTCGGGGACAACTCTTCCCCCACGACCACAGAGCCCGGGACCTCGCGCGTCAGCGTGTCCGTGATCAGCGCCTCGGCCTCGCGGTCCGCCGCCGTCACGTAATCGTGCGGCGCCTTCTCCAACCACGCCGCGCTCGGCGCGGGCGTGGCGGCGCGCAGGTAGTGCGCGGCGCGGCCGGCGGCGCGTCGCGCGACATCGACTAAGTCTTTGAGTTCTCGCACCTTGCGGCGCCGACCCCCAGCGGCGTAGGTTGTGAGCCGATGGCGCGCGTCTTCTCCGGTATCCAGCCCTCGGGCGAACTCCATATCGGCAACTACCTCGGCGCCGTCCGCACCTGGGTCGCGCTGCAGCAGCAGCACGAGTGCTTCTTTTCCGTCGTCGACTGGCATGCCGTGACGCAACCCTACGAGCCCGCCACGCTGGCAGAGCGCACGCTCGCCATGGCGATCGGCTTGTACGCCTCGGGCCTCGACCCCGAGCGTGCCACGGTGTTCGTCCAGTCGCATGTCCCCGAGCACGCCGAGCTCAACTGGTTGCTCACCACGGTGACCCCGCTCGGGGAACTCGAGCGCCAGACCCAGTTCAAGGACAAGGCACACCGCCAGGAAAGCGTGCCGGCAGGGCTGCTCAACTACCCCGTGCTCCAGGCGGCCGACGTCCTGCTGTACGAGGCGACCCTCGTACCCGTGGGCGAGGACCAGCTCCAGCACCTCGAGCTGATGCGAGAGATCGCGCGGCGCTGGAACGCCCGGTTCGCCGACGGTTTCGCGTTCCCCGAACCGCAGGGCTTGCTCTCCGGCGCGAAGCGGGTGCTCGGCCTCGACGGCCAGGCCAAGATGTCGAAGAGCCTGGGGAACACGATCGGGCTGTTCGACCCGCCGGACACGATCTGGGAGAAGCTCAAGCCCGCCGCCACCGACCCGGCCCGCGTCACCCGCAAGGATCCGGGCAACCCGGACCTCTGTAACATCTTCACCATCCACCAGGGCTTCTCGCCAGCCGACACGCTGAAGCTGGTGGCGCACAACTGTCGCACCGCCGGGTGGGGTTGCCTCGATTGCAAGCGGGTGTTGGCGGACAATATGATAGCCGCCCTCACCCCCATCCGCGAGCGGGCGGGGGCGCTCGAGGCCGTGCCGGGCCGGGTGCGGGCGACCTTGCGCGCCGGCGCCGCGAAGGCGCGGGCGGTCGCCCGTCACACCATCACCCGGGTGCGCCGCTCCATGGGCTTCCTCGAAGGAGCGCCGGACTGATGCAGCACTTCGTGCGCGAGATGGTGGACCTGTTCCGCCTTGAGCTGTTCCTGCAGCTCTCGCTCGCGACCGTCTTCGGCGGAGCAATCGGACTCGAGCGCGAGCTCGGCGGCAAGCCCGCCGGCCTCCGGACCAACATCCTGATTTGCATCGGCTCGGTGCTGTACACGAAGCTGTCGGTCGCGATGGCCTCAGGAACCGCCGACCCGACGCGCGTCGCGGCACAGATCGTCACCGGGGTGGGCTTCATCGGGGCCGGCACGATCTTGCACGCGCGCGGGGCGGTCGTGGGCCTGACGAGTGCCGCGACCATTTGGGTCGTCGCGGCGATCGGCGTGGCGCTTGGGGCCGCCTTCTATTGGGAGGCGGCCGGCACGACGCTGCTCGTCCTCGGGGTCCTCCAGGGCCTCGGCCGGGTGGAGCGCTTGGTCGCACGGCAATACATGCAGGACACCCTGACAGTGCATGCCCGCCCCGGGCCGACGGTGCTCGAGGACCTGGAGGTGTTGATCCGGCGCACGGGGCTCGAGATCGAACGGCAAGTGAGCCGCCAGGAGAACGTGGACCTGGTGATCGACTTCACGCTGCGGGGACCGAAACGGCTCCACGATGAAGTGATGATCGCCTTGCTCCATCACAACAGCGTGCGGACGGTGTCCACGGGCGAGTGACGCGGCGCCTCGTCGTCGATCTCACGTCGCCGCGGGCAGCGTGGCGCGTGCCTGATGGACCGCTCGGGGCCATTGGCGACGCCCTCGGGCCGGGGTGGGAGGTCGTGACGGTGCGGGCCCCGGCGGCGTCCGATGGGGACGGGGGGTCGGGGAGCGCGGAGGCGGTGGCCGCGGCTCGGGGAGCCGAGATCTACGTCGGGTATGGCGTCTCGGCGTCCGTCGCGCAGGCGGGACGCGGTTCGCTACGGTGGGTCCACAGCGCCACGGCGGGCGTGGGCGCGAGCCTCGCGCCTCTCGTAGGGACCGGGATCATCCTCACCAACTCCGCCGCCGTCCATGCCGAGCCGATCGCCGACTGGACGATCGCGGTGATCGCCTACTTCGCCCGGGGCCTCGACCGCATGCGGGAGTTTCAGGCGGCCGAGCGGTGGGCGAAGACCGAGTTCACCGACTTTGCCGTGGCGGTGCGGGAGCTCGGGGAGCTGCGGCTGGGCGTGTTTGGGCTGGGCGGTATCGGCAGCGCCATTGCCCGCCGCGCCGTCGCCCTCGGGATGAAGGTCGCGGGCGTGCGGCGCCGGCCCGAGCGGGGCGGACCGCCCGGTGTGGAATGGGTGGGCGGCCTGGCCGACCTGCCGCGACTCGCGGCGGACCGGGACAGCCTGGTGGTCGCGGCGGCTCACACACCGGCGACCGGTGGGGCGGTGGGGCGCGCCGTGCTGGAGCGGCTGGCGCCGGGAGCGATCGTGATCAACGTGTCGCGTGGCGCGCTCCTCGATGACGCCGCCCTGTTGGAGCGGCTCGACCAGGGCGCGCTGCGGGGCGCGGCGCTCGATGTGTTCACCACGGAGCCGCTGCCGGCGGGCCATCCCTTCTGGCACCACCCCCGCGTCCTGATAAGCCCGCACGTGGCGGGCGTGACCACGCGCTTCTGGGAGCGTGAAACGGGGCTCATTGTCGAGAACATCCGACGCTATCTTGCAGGGACGCCCCTGCTCAACGTGGTGGACCAGGAAGCCGGGTACTGAGTGGAAAAGATCATCAAGGCGGCCATCGATCGCGGCGCGTCGGACCTGCACATCAAGGCCGGCGACGTGTTCCGCGCGCGGATCGACGGGAAGCTGGTGCCGCTCACGAAGCAACGGCTCACGCCCGAGCAGACCAAGGCCATCGCGCTGCAGCTCATTCCGAACGACGATGATCGGGCGCGCATCGACAAGCTGCGCGATTTCGACTGCTCGTGGGGGATGCCCGGCGTCGGGCGGTTCCGCGTGAACATCCTGCGCCAGCGCTCCTCCTTCATGATCGTGCTGCGGGTGATCCCGTTCGACGTGCCGACCTTCGAGACGCTCAAGCTGCCCGCGGTGCTCGCGACGGTGGCGTCGGCGGAGCGAGGCATGATCCTCGTGACCGGGGTCACGGGGTCAGGGAAGACGTCGACGATGGCCGCGATGGTGAACCACATCAACCAGACCCAGCGCAAGCACGTCGTCACGCTGGAGAACCCGATCGAGTTCCTGCACCGCGACGTCAACTCCTCGGTGACGCAACGGGAGATCGGAGTCGACACGGACGACTTCCTCGTCGGCCTGCGCGCCGCCTTGCGCCAAGACCCCGACGTTGTGCTGATCGGGGAGCTGCGAGACTCCGCGACGATCGATACGGCCCTGAAGGCGGCGGAAACCGGCGCGCTCGTCATCTCGACCCTGCACGCCCCGGACGCCGTGACGACCGTGGCCCGGCTGGTGGCGATGTTCCCTGCCGAGGAGCAGCCGGTGGCCCGCCTGCGCGTCGCGGAGGCCCTCCAGGCCGTCGTGTCGCAGCGCCTGCTGCCGCGCGCCGATGGGCACGGTCGCGCGGCGGCCCTGGAGATTCTGATCTGCACGGGCGCGGTGCGCGACCTCATCACCGATCCCACGCGCACGGCCGAGTTGCACGACTACATCCGTGATGGGCGCGATGAGTTCGGGATGCAGACGTTCGATCAGCACCTTATGGACCTGGTCGCGGAGGGCGTCGTCGGCCACGACACCGCGCTCGCCGCGGCGACCAACCCGGGCGACTTCGAGCGGCAGATGCGCAAAGTGCGACGCCATGCCCGCGGGGCTGCCCCTACCGATGCAGCGGAGACGCCCGCCCCGGACCGGCCGGCCGGCCTCCCGGACGACCTGTCGAGTCTGTTTCCGGGCCAGTGACCGAGCGGCAGCTCGCGGGGGTGCTCGCCCCGATTACCACACCGTTCGACGGCGCGACGGGTGATGTCGCCCCGGTCCCGCTGCGACACAATGTCGCGCGCCTCATCGCCGCGGGTCTGGACGGGGTCGTGGTGGCGGGATCGACGGGCGAGGCGGCACTGCTCGACCCCGAGGAACAGCGCCGCATGGTGGGGTGGGTGCGTGCGGTGCTGGGGGACCAGAGCTGGCTCGTGGTCGGCACCGGGGCGGAGTCCACGCGGCAGGCCGTCGGGCTGACCCGCGCCGCCGCGGCCGAGGGGGCCGATGCCGTGCTGGTGCGCCCGCCCGGCTACTTCGCGGCGGCCCTGGCGCCGGCCAGCCTGGTCGACTACTTCCGCGCCGTGGCGGACGCGAGCCCCGTGCCGGTGCTCGTGTACAACATCCCCAAGTACACTCATCTCCCGCTCGCCGCGGGGCTGCTCGCGCAGCTGGCCGGCCACGCGAACATCGTCGGGGTGAAGGATTCGTCGGGAGACTCGAACAACCTGGCCGCGTATCGCGCCGCCGCGCCCGCGTGGTCGGTGTTCGTGGGCTCGGGAGCGCTGTTCTACCCGGCGCTCGAGCTGGGCTGCGACGGGGGCATCCTCGCCGTGGCGTGCTTCGCGGCGGCGCTGTGTGCCGAGATCCGCGCGGCCTTCCGGGATGGGGATCGCGCACGCGCCGGCCGGCTCCAGGAACGGCTCGGCCCGCTCGACCGCGAGATCGTGGGGAAGCTCGGGCCGCCCGGAGTCAAGGCCGCGATGGACGCGGTGGGGCTGTACGGCGGCCCGGTGCGGGCTCCACTCGCGTCCCTCGCCGCGGCAGAGCGGGAACGCGTGGCGCGGCTCGTCGCCGGGGTGACGCGCGTTGACGCCACCGCGCCCGGGGTCTAGTATTCCCTGGAGGATGCCACAACGCCCCGCGCCGCCGGGGCGTTTTTGCTGAGGAGTCCATGTTCGGACCCAAGGTCCACTGCGTCGTCGTCGTCGGCGCCCAATGGGGCGACGAAGGCAAGGGGAAGATCGTCGACGTGCTCGCCGAGCGCGCCGACTTGGTGGTGCGCTACCAGGGCGGGGCCAACGCGGGCCACACGGTGCATACCGGCGCGGGCGAGTTCGTGCTGCACCAGATCCCCTCGGGCATCCTCCAGGGCGCGGTGTGCATCGTCGGGAACGGGGTCGTCCTGGACCCGGAGACGTTGTTCACCGAGCTCGACGCCCTGACGTCGCGGGGCATCCGCACCGACCACAAGCTGTACGTGTCGGAGCGGGCGCACCTCACGCTACCCTATCACAAGTTGCTCGACCGGGCGCGCGAACAGCAGGAAAAGCTGGGCACGACGGGGCGGGGCATCGGCCCCACCTACGAGGACAAGTACGGTCGCCGCGGCATCCGGGTGGGGGACCTGCGCAACGGGGAGCGCGCCCGGGAGCTCGTGTGCACGCGCGTCACGGCGGCGAACGCCTTCCTCGAGCTGCTGGGGTCGGCGGAGCGCGCCGACGCCGCGGAGCATATCGCCCTGCTCGCCCGGCTCGCGCCGCGTCTCTTGCCGCTCGCCGTCGACTCCGGGCGGGTGGTGTGGGAGGCGCTCGAGCGGGGGGAGTCGGTGCTGCTCGAAGGGGCCCAGGGCGCGCTCCTCGACGTCGATCACGGCACCTACCCCTACGTCACGTCCTCCAACACGACCGCGGGCGGCGCGGCGGTGGGGGCGGGCATCGGCCCCACGGCGATCGACGCCGTGGTGGGGGTGGTGAAGGCCTACACCACGCGCGTGGGCAACGGCCCCCTGCCCACCGAGGCGGCCCCCGCGGTGGCGCAACGGATTCGCGAGCTGGGGGACGAGTTCGGCGCCACCACCGGCCGGCCGCGGCGCTGCGGCTGGTTCGACGCCGTGGTGGTCCGTTACGCGGTCCGGGTGAACGGCCTCACCGGGCTCGCGGTCACCAAGCTCGACGTGCTCGACTCGTTTGCGGAAATCCCGGTGTGTGTCGGCTATCGCTTGGACGGCGAGCCCTACGACTCGATGCCGGCCGACGTGGAGCGGCTCGCCCGTGTGGAGCCCACCTACGAGGCGCTGCCCGGCTGGCAGAGGTCGCTCAGCCACGTGCGCCGGCTCGCCGAGCTGCCGCCGCCGGCCCGGGCGTACCTCGACCGGCTGCAGGACCTGGCCCACGCGCCCATCCAGTACGTGAGCGTC
>DATBBW010000191.1:0-14341 GCA_036270795.1 Gemmatimonadales bacterium
CGGGGGCGCGATTCAGTTGTATCAAGCGTCGATCGCCGCGCAGCCGACGGCCGAGGCGCACACGTTCCTCGGCTGGGTCTACTCGTTCCAGCGGCGCTATGCGGAGGCGATCGCCGAGTGCAAGCGCGCGATCGCGGTGGATCCGACTCTGGGCAACCCGTACAACGACATTGGGTGCTACTTGATCGCGCTCGGGCGCGAGGACGAGGCCATTCCCTGGCTCGAACAAGCGATGGCGGCAGCGCGCTACGAGGCGCCCCACTTTCCCCACGTCAATCTGGCGCGGATCTACGAACACCAGGGGCGCGTGCTCGACGCCGTGACGCAGTACGGTGAGGCACTCGTGAAACTGCCCGGGTACCAGCCGGCACTGCTCGGCTTGCGCCGGTTGCAGGCACGGCTCAACTGACCGGGATTCGCGCTCGGGTCGTGCGGCGCGCTCAATGCAGCGTCTGCCCGCCGGGTGGCGCGGGCAGTTGACTCACCGTGACCGGCACCGCCGCCTTCATCTCCTCGTCGATCGTGATCTCGAAGCGGAACCCGCCGGCGTGGGGAAACGGCACGTCGAACACCAGGATCGCGCCGGCCTCGATCTCAGTGACGCCCGCCGGTGGCTCGGCAAAATTGACGCTGCCGTTGCCACCGAGGATCTCGACGTCCTGCTCGTCGAGCAGGCGGATCTGCACGTGATGCTCGCCGACCTCGGTGCGCTTGCCCTTGAGGCGCAGCACCAAGTGCAGCCGAGGGTGCATCGCCGGAAACTGCTGAACCCAGATGTGCTGGAAGATCCCCAAGACGGAGAGTTTCCCCGCCTGATCCACCAGAGCGTAGTCGGCGATGACCGCGAAGTCGAGGTGCAAGCTACTGCGATGCGAGCGACACCCAGGCGTGCGTCCTCGCCCATTGGAGCGCCAGGATCCCACCGGGGCCGCGCGACTCGATCGCGATCGTGAACCGCTCCACCGGCTGCGGCAGCGTCTCCACATGCATGGCGAGTCGCGCGAGGTCGTACTTGGCGTCGTAGTCAGTGCCCCATTGTCCCGTGTTCCGATTGATGATCAGCGTCCACCCCGCGGGCGAGGGGATGGTCCAGAGGCTGTACGTGCCGGCCGGCACGGTGGTGCCCGCCGCGACGAGGTCGACGCTCGTTTCGAGCAGCGTGGCATCATTCGCACCCGTACGCCACACCTGGTTCCACGGGACCACACTGCCGAAGACCACGCGGCCGCGCGCCGATGGACGGCTGTACCGAACCGTCACGGTGCCGCCCGCGACCCGCGCTGTCACCGAGTCGGACGGTGAGAGCGGTCCGAGCGAGCGAGCCGCGAACGCCTGGGCGACGGCGGTGAGGTCGAGGCCCTGCACGCGCTCGACCGTGACCTGCATCGTGCTGCCGGCCCCGGTGAGCCCGAGCAGGGTCCCCTGGCTGTCCACGCGCAGGCGCAGCGGGCCGATGGGCCCGAGCGTGAGCGTCATGGAGTCGAGCCCCAGTCGCTCGACGGCGACGGCCCACGGTTCGCTCGAGCCGAACGGCAGCACGGACGTCGTGTAGCGCGCGCGCTGCGCGGCGCGGGCGCGGCGTGTCACCTCCTCGACCAGGGCATAGCTCTGCGTCGTGTACGGCAGCGCGCCGGCCCCGACCTTCACGCGCTGCGTCACCGTGCTGTCGTTGCGAGTCTGCTGGACGATCGCGCTGTCGTCGCGGAACACCGCCGAGCCGGTGGTCTGGGCTGGTCCCGGGGCGCCCGAGATGTTGTGGGTCACGACCTCGAAGCGCTCGGTCGTGCCGCCGGCACCAAAGGTTGCCGTGTAAATGCGGTGCACCGTGTGTGGGCTGCGGAGGACCTGCTCCCCGCGCAGCTGGCCGGCCGTGCGGGTATACTGCTCGATCGCGAGCGTGTCGGTCCCGATCCGCACGACGAACTGTCCATCCTGGGCGAGGAGCGCCGTCGGAGCGAGGAGGCTCGTGGCGAGTACGCCGGCAAGTCTTGGAAGCATACGTTGAGGTCCTGGTGAAAGGGGATCTCCACGACAGCAGCGGCCAGCGCGTCACGACGCGTCGGCTCGCCACGCAGGGGCTCATGTCACTCGAATGGATTTCACTTCGTCGTTTTGCGCAATCTTGGCCACGACGTCGAGCCCCTTCGTGACCTGCCCGAACACGGTATGGACGCCGTCCAGGTGTGGCTGGGGCGAGTGGCAAATGAAGAACTGGCTGCCGCCCGTGTCCTTGCCGGCGTGCGCCATCGACAACGTGCCGGCGACGTGGCGGTGTACGTTCTGCGCGGTCTCGCACTTGATCGTGTAGCCGGGGCCACCGGTGCCGACGCGCCCCTTGCCGCTCTTGGAATTCGGATCGCCGCCCTGGACCATGAAATTCGGGATCACGCGGTGAAATGTGGTGCCGTCGTAGAAGCGGGAGTTCGCCAGCTTCTCGAAGTTGGCCACCGTGTTCGGCGCCTCGTCGGCGAAGAGGTCCAGCTCGATCGTGCCCTTCGCCGTCTCAAAGACGGCTCGCTTCGTCGGCATCAGATCTCCGTGCTAAGGTTCTCGTCTACCTGGGCGACGGTCTTCATCCCTACAATCACGACAGACACGGCGGCGTTGTCCAGCACGAATTTGAGGGCGAGCTGCGCCGCCGTGAGGCCCGCCTGTTGCGCCAGCTCGCGCACCCGCGCGCCCAGCGCTGCCATCTGGGCCACGTACGGTCGCGGCATCCGGGCGCGGATGTCGCCCTGGCCCCACGTGCTGTCGCCCGTGTAGCCCCCCGCGAGGAAGCCGTTGGCGAGCGGCTCGCGCGCGATGACGCCGACGTGGGCCTCGTGCGCGGCCGGGAGGAATGCGGTTTCCGCCTCGCGTCGCACGAGGCTGTACACCAGCTGCACCGCGTCCGGTCGCTTCACCGCGACGGCCGCGAGCCCCTCTTCGGGCGGGTGCACCGACACGCCGTAGAAGCGAATCTTCCCCTCCCGCTTCAGGTCTTCCAGTACGTGATAGGCCTCTGGGTCGGCGATCAAGCTGAGGGCGGGGTTGTGGAGCTGTAACAGGTCGACGTAGTCGGTGCGTAAGCGGCGCAGCGAGCGCTCGAGGGCGAACCGCACGTACGCGGGCGCGAAGTTGGCGTCATGGGTGAGCGGGAGCGGCGCGTCGGGCGGCTCCTGGTCGAGGGGGTGGCCCAACGCGTCGGCGAGGCGACCCAGCAGGAGCGGGTTCACATCCCGGTTATAGAAGTTGCCGCCGACTTTGGTGGCCAAGAGCACCTGGTGGCGGATGCCGGCGAGCGCTTCGCCCAGGAGCTCCTCGGAGTGCCCGTGGCCGTACACGTCGGCCGTGTCGAAGAAATTGCACCCCAGCTCGTGGGCGCGCCGCACGGCGCGTGTGCACTCGGCGTCGTCGGTCGGCCCGTAGGAGTTGCCGAACCGGTTTCCGCCGATCGCCCAGCCGCCGAAGCCGATGGGGTGCACGGACAGCCCGGTGCGGCCGAGCACCCGGGCACTCACCGCAGCAGATCCGCCAGGGCCTCCGGCGTGGACACCGGGAGGGAGCACGTCGTACCGACGCAAACGGTGGCGCTCGGGCGGTCGGCCGGTGTCCGGACCACGACGCGGCGCGGCCGATAGCTCGCGAGCGCCAGCCGGTGCATCACGCACGCCGGCCCCTCGCCGCGGGGGCCCGCGACGTCGATGCGCGTCACCGGGTGGAGCGCCCAATCCACGGCTCGGAGCAGCGTGGCGCCATACAGCCCGAGCTGCGTAGCGGCGCCGGCGAAGGTCTCGAGCTGGCGGTCGAGCAAGCGGCGCCACTCCTGATCGGCCGTGACCGCCCACAGACGCGCGAGCACGAGGGCCGCTACGCCGTTGGCGGACGGCGTGGGCGAATCCTGGATCGGTTTCGCTGGAGTCGTGAGGTACGCCACGCCGGCGCGCGCGGGCGCCACGTCGAGGAACCCGCCTCCGTGCTCATCCCAATGCGCCCGCTGGCAGTAGCGTGTGACAGCGACGGCGCGCTCGAGCCAGGTGTGATCGCCCGTGGCCTCGTAGGCGTCGACGAACGCCGCCGCGGCGTGGACGTTGTCGTCGAGCAGGCCGCGCGGTTCTGGCCGTCCGACGACGTGAGCCATCCCGAGCGTGCCATCCCACGCGTCGGCCCAGATGTGGGTCAACACCTTGAGGGCGAGCGCGTTGCATTCGACTCGGTCGAGCACCGCGCCCGCGCGCAAGAAGGCGGACGCCAGCATCGCATTCCAATTCACGTAAGGCGTCGTGTCGACGTAGGGCGCCTGGCGCCGGTCGCGTGCCGCCTTGAGTTGCCGGAGCGCGTCCCGAAGCAACGGCCACTCCTCGTCGGCCGCCGGGTCGTGCTTCCACCAGAGGACGTTCTTCTCCCGATCGTGGTGCATCTCGCCCGGGACCTCGACGTCGAACACGCGCCGCACCACGGCGAATTCCCGCGGCGCCAGGACCGCCGTCATCTCCGCGGGAGTCCAGGTCCAGTAATCGCCGTCGTCCCCGAACCGGACGTCGGCATCCTGGGAGGTGTAGAACGCGCCGCGCTCCCCGTCCGACAACACCTCGAGGACCCACCCCACGATGCCCTGGGCGACCTCCTTGAAGAGCGGGATGTCGAACGCCGCGTACGCGTTGAGGTAGGCCTGCAGCAGCTCTGAGTTGTCGTACGCCATCTTCTCGAAGTGGGGGACGGTCCAGCGCTCGTCGACGGCGTAGCGGTGGAACCCGCCGCCGAGGTGATCGCGGATCCCGCCTCGCGCCATGGCGCCGAGCGTCCGCTCGACTACCTCGCGCGACCAATCTTCCCGCGTGTCGTACCAGCGCGCCAGCAGGAAGTCGGCCGCGGCGGGATGGGGGAATTTCGGCGCGGTGCCGAATCCACCGTGGCGGATGTCGAAGAGGCGGGCCATCTGGCCCGCTGCCGCCTCGAGGATCTCGGGGGTGACCGGACCGCGTTTCGCCTCGTTCAGCGATTCCGCGACCTGCTGGCGCAGCGCTTGAGCGTCCTGGGCCACCTTGTCGCGCTGCCGGCGATACAGCTCCGCCACCTGCGTCAGGACCGACGGGAAGCCGGGCCGGCCGTAGGGATTGTGCTCCGGCGGGAAGTAGGTGCCCCCGAAGAAGACTTCCCCGTCGGCCGTGAGGAACGCGGTGAGCGGCCAGCCACCCTGCCCAGTGAGCGCCTGCACCGCCCGCTGGTACCGCACGTCCACGTCGGGGCGCTCGTCGCGGTCCACTTTCACGCAGACGAAATCCCGGTTCAGGATCTCCGCCACCGCGGGATCCTCGTACGACTCGCCGTCCATCACGTGACACCAGTGGCACCACACCGCGCCGATGTCGAGCAAGATCGGCTTGTCCTCGTGCCGGGCCCGGGCGAACGCCGCCTCGTCCCACGGGTGCCAGGCGACCGGTTGATGGGCCGCGGACGTCAGATAGGCGGAGGGCTCGGCCGCGAGCAGATTCGGCATGCGAGAGGAAATGTAGGTGGAGGGGCGCCGGGGCGGACTAACCCCGGGGGACGCCCGGGGCCGTCGCGAGATACCGCACCACGGTCTCGCTCAGCAAGGCCGCCCCGATCACCAGGCTCTCCTCATCGATGTCGAACGTGGGGCTGTGATGGGGCGCCCCGGGCTTCCCGGGCGGCGCCGACCCGACGAACGCGAAGGCGCCCGGCACCTTCGCCAGAAAGAGGGACATGTCCTCCCCCCCCATCGTGCGGACGCCGTGCACCACGCGGTCGGGGCCCACGATCTCAGCGGCCGCGCCCCGCATCAGCGCGGTCATCCCCTCGTCGTTGACGAGCGGCAGTGACAGGCGGCGGTAGCGCACCTCGGCCGTCGCCCCGAACGCGGTGGCGATGCCGCGCACCGTGTCCTCGAGCACCCGCGGCGCGTCCTCGTAGAGCTGGCCGCCGAACGTGCGCACGGTGCCCCGCAACTCGGCGCGGCCCGGAATCACGTTGAACGCCCGGCCGGCATTCACTTGGGTGACGGACACGACCCCCTCCTCGAAGGGGTTGCGCCGGCGCGAGACGAGACTTTGGAGGCCGGTCACGACGTGCGCCGCGATCAGGATGGGATCGATCGTCTGGTGCGGCGCGGCCGCGTGGCCGCCGCGGCCCTCGATCGTGATCTCGAACTCGTCGACCGATGCCATCACGGGCCCGGCCATCACGGCGATGGTCCCCGTCGGGAGGTCGTTCCAGAGGTGGATCCCGAACGCCGCGTCCACCGGGGGGGCGTCGAGGACGCCAGCGGCGATCATCGCTTGGGCGCCGTGCGACACCTCCTCAGCCGGTTGGAATGCGAACTTCACGATGCCCGGCAGCGGCGCCGCCTGCAGGCGCCGCGCCACCTCGAGGCCGATCGCGACGTGCCCGTCGTGCCCGCACGCGTGCATCTTGCCGGCGTGCCGGGACCGATAGGGGACGTCATTGGCCTCCTCGATCGGCAACGCGTCCATGTCGGCTCGGATGAGGACGCACCGGGCGCGGGGGCGCGACCCCGCCTCGCGCACGGCGACGACGCCGGTGTTCCCGACGGCGGTGCGCACGGCGTAGCCGAGCTGCTGGAGCCGCTCAGCGACGAGCGTGCTGGTGCGGCGCTCCTCGAACCCCAGTTCCGGGTGCTGGTGGAGGTCCCGGCGCGTGGCGACGAGCGCGGCGCGATCGATGTCAGGGAGGGGGCGCGGGGCGGACGTCACACGCGGGAGCTCGGACAGAGGCGATTGAGCACGCACACCTCACAGTGCGGCCGCCGGGCGATGCAGACGCCCCGCCCGTGCAGGATCAACGCATGCGAGAACCACGTCCACCGCTCGCGTGGCACGAGCGCCATCAAGTCGCGTTCGATCTTCACGGGGTCCCGTTCGGTCGTGAGGCCGAGCAGCGTCGCGAGCCGCTGGACGTGGGTGTCGACCACGATCCCGGCGTTCTGGTGGAACCAGGTGCCGAGCACGACGTTCGCCGTCTTGCGGCCCACGCCCGGAAGGTCGACGAGTTGCGCCATCGTGCTCGGCACCTGGCCCCCGTGGCGCTCGAGAAGGGCCTGCGCCATGCCAATGATCGCCTTGGTCTTGTTGCGGAAGAACCCGGTACTGTGAATGTCCTGCTCGAGCACCCGGGGGTCGGCCGCGGCGAACGCCCCGACGCTCGGGTACTTCGCGAACAGCGTTGGGGTAACCAGGTTGACCCGCGCGTCCGTCGACTGTGCTGACAAGATCGTCGCGACGAGCAGTTCGACCGCGCTGCCGTGGTGCAGAGCGGTGGTCGACTCCGGATAGGCTGGGGTGAGGCGCGCGAGGATCTTGCGGGTGCGGGCGCGCAGCTGGGTCGGGGTCTCCTTGGTGCGCCGCCGCGCGGCGCGGGTCTTGGTAGGCATCAGGTGGCGCGAGGCGCACGGGCGTGACAGCGACCGGGTGGCGTGGCCATGGTCGCATCAACCTAACCGCTTAGCGGTGGGGCAGGAACCCGTCCAGCGCGAGCACGAACTCTTCCGTCGCCTCGACGTGCGGGGCGTGTCCCGCGGCGAGTTCGATCACGCCGGCGTGCAGCAGCGCTGCCGTTTCCCGGGCGGCGTCGAGCGGCAGCGGATCGTCAATCCCCTGCACCACGATTGAGCGCGGCGCTCGGCCGTTCGGAAAGGTGCGGCGCAGCCGGTCCCGTAAATCGTACCGTCCGAGACTCTCCCACGTCGCCTGCCGCGTCCGCTCGGTGACGCGGAACGGCGTCAGCTCGGCGGCGCGACTCGGATCGCGAAAGTACCCCGCGACCGATAGCGCGAACGCCATGCGGCGATACCTTTCGGGATCGGTCCGGGACAAGCCCGAACGCGTGAGTTCGTCCCGCGCCCGGGCGAGCCACGGTGCGGCCATGCGGGCGGCGAAGCGGCGCTCGAACTCGTCCCGCCCTGCCGCCGTGAGCGGTGCGGGGGCGACGAGGGCCAGCTGCGCGACGCGGTGGGGGTGTTCGAGCGCGTACAGCACCGCGAGCAGGCCACCCCAGGAATAGCCCAGCAGCACGAGGTGCTCGAGTCCCCAGTGGGCGCGCAGCGCCTCGAGGTCGGCCACGTGCTCGCGCCACCCGACGGGCGTCTCCCGCGGGACCGGTGACCGACCCCCGCCGCGCTGGTCGTAGTACAGCAGGGCACGGCCCCGGGCGAGCCGGTCATACTGCGGCAAGAGATAGTCGTGGTGGGCCCCCGGTCCGCCGTGCAGCACCACCACCGCCGGGCCGTCTCCGGCGCGGCGTGTATAAAGGCGGGCGCCGGGGACCGCGACCGTCGTTTCGTCCATCGCGTCACAAACTAACCTGTTCGGCGTCGACCTTGACCGCACGGCCATGAAGCCGCTTCGCTTTCCGCTCGCCCTCGCGCCGCCGCTCGTGCGGCGGCTCGGGCTCGCCGACATCGTCATCCTCTGCCTCGTGGGCGGGGTGATCGCGACGGTGGTCACGTTCGCTCGTGAGTTCGAGGCGCCGTTTCACGAGGCCGTTCGGATCGACCTGCGTCCGGCGGCGCTGCCGCGCTACACCCTCTACTCGCTCACGCGCGGCGTGCTGGCGCTCCTCATCTCGTACGTGTTCGCGCTCAGCTACGGGTGGGCGGCCGCGAAGTCGCGCGCCGCCGAGCGGCTGCTGCTGCCGCTGCTCGACATTCTCCAGAGCATCCCCGTGCTGGGCTTCCTGCCCGGCCTCGTGCTCGGCCTCGTCGCGCTGTTCCCGACCCGCAACGTGGGCTTAGAGCTCGCGGCGATCCTGATGATCTTCACGGCGCAGGCCTGGAATCTGGCCTTTTCGTTTTACAACTCGCTGAAGAGCCTCCCCGAGCCCCTGAGCGACGCGTGCAAAGTCGCGGGGTGGCCCCCGCGCCGGACGCTGTGGCAGCTCGAGGTGCCGGCCGCCGCGCAGGGACTGGTGTGGAACGGGATGCTCTCGATGGCGGGCGGCTGGTTCTTTCTCATGGTGAACGAGGCGTTCCGCCTCGGCGACCACGACTACCGCCTGCCCGGGATCGGCTCCTACATGAGCGTCGCCCTGGACCAGGGGAACGTGCCGGCGATGGCCCTGGCGGTCGTCGCGATGACGGTGATGATCGTGGCCGTCGACCAGTTGGTGTGGCGGCCGCTCGTCGTGTGGGTCGAGAAGTTCCGGCTGGACGAGACCGCCGGCGGCGCGCCGGCGGCGTCCTCCTGGGTGCTCGACTTCCTGCGCCGGGCGCGGCTACCGCGGCGCCTCGCGGTGTGGTTGCGGACGGCCCGCCGGGTGACGCGCTCGTTCGAAGGTCCGTTGCGCGCCGCCGGGCCGGTGATCCTGCGCGGACCGCGGGTCGCGCTCGCGAGCCCGATCACCCGCACGGCGGCTGCGGTGCTGGTCGGGGCGGCGATCGTCGCGGCGGCCGCGGGAGGCCTGTGGCAACTGGTGCGGCTGTTGGCGCCGCTCGGGTGGAGAGAGTGGCGTGACCTCGCTGTCTCCGGCGCCCTCACCTTCGCCCGGGTGATGGGTGCCGTCACTCTCTCCACCGCGTGGGCGCTTCCGGCCGGCGTGGCGATCGGGCGCTCGCCGCGGCTGGCGCAGACGCTCCAGCCGGTCATCCAGGTGGTGGCGTCGTTCCCCGCGCCCATGCTGTTCCCGATCGTGGTGTTCCTGTTCGAGCGGGCCGGTGTCGGGCTGGGGTGGGGCGCCGTCGCCCTGATGGTGCTGGCCGGCCAGTGGTACGTGCTGTTCAATGTCATCTCCGCCGTGGCCGCGATCCCCGAACAGCTCAAAGACGCCGCGACGATGTTCCGACTCGCCCCGCTCGCCCGCTGGCGGGCCCTCTACCTACCCGCGGCGTTCCCCGCGCTCGTGACCGGATGGGTGACCGCGGCGGGAGGCGCGTGGAACGGATCGATCGTGGCCGAGTACATCGAAGCCGGCGGCCACCTGCGGATGACCAGGGGCCTCGGCAGTCTGATCAGCGACGCCACGGCGCACGCGAACTTCCCCTTGCTCGCCGGGGGCATCGCGTTGATGAGTCTGATCGTCGTGGGCTGGAACCGGGTGGTGTGGCGCTCGCTCATGACATGGGCCCAGACCCGCTTCGGGCTCGGGACATGACGGGGAACGCGCTGTTGCTCGACGCGCAGCACGTGACCCAGCGCTTCCGATTACCCAACGGGCAGCTGCTCGAAGCGCTACGCGACGTGTCGCTCACGGTCCGGGAGCACGAGGTCGTGGCGCTGGTGGGGCCGTCGGGCTGCGGCAAGAGCACGTTGCTGCGGCTGTTCGCCGGGCTCGCCCGCCCGGCGGAGGGCGCGGTGCTGTACCGGGGTCACCCGCTCGAGGGCGTGCTCGGGGCGGCGGCCATGGTGTTTCAGTCGTTCGCGCTGCTCCCCTGGTTCACGGTGGCGCAAAACGTGGCGATGGGCCTCGACGCGCGCGGCGTCCACAGTGGGGCGCAACGTGACGCGGTCGCCCGCGCCATCAACCTCGTCGGGCTCGAGGGGTTCGAGCAGGCATACCCGAAGGAGCTGTCCGGGGGCATGAAGCAACGCGTCGGGTTCGCGCGAGCGCTCGCCGTTGCGCCCGAGATCCTGCTGATGGACGAACCATTCGGCTCGCTCGACCCCCTGACCGCGGAAACCCTGCGCAGTCAGGTCGTGGACCTGTGGCGCGACCCAGCGACCGGCGTCAACACTCTCGTGGTTGTGTCCCACAGCGTGGAGGAGGCGGTTTTCCTGGCGGGCCGCATCGTGGTATTCGGCTCGAACCCCGGACACGTACGCGAGGAGCTGGTGAACCCGCTGCCGTATCCTCGGCAGGAACGGAGCCCCGAGTTCGAGGCGATGGTCGATCGGCTGCACGGGATCCTTACGGCGACGCTGCTCCCCGAGCCGGTGGCGGCGGCGCCCCAACGGCTCGTGCCGTTCCCCCGGGTGCACGTGTCCGAGGTCGTGGGGCTCCTCGACCACTTGCTCACGCGGCCCGGGGGGAAGGGGGCGGTGTTCGAGCTGGCGGAGGACCTGGGCGTCGACTACGACCGGATGTCGGCCGTCGTGCGTGGTGCCGAGCAGCTCGGGTGGGTGACGACCCCGGGCGAGATCGTGGTGCTGACGCCGGCGGGGCGCGAGCTGATGGCGATGGACGATGCGGCCCGCAAGGACGCAACGCGGGCCCGCTTGTCCCGTCAGCCGCTGTTCGCGCGCCTCATCGCGATGTTGAAGGAGGAAGGCACGGTGGACGACGAAGAGGCGCTGGCGGACCTGACGATCTATTTCCCGTTCATCCCTGCGGACTCGCTGTTCCAGACGATCATCGAGTGGGGGCGGTACGCGGAGCTCCTGGAGCACAAACCCGACGTGGGCCGGCTCGCGCTGCTGGCCTCTCCCGAAGGCGCGCCCGAACTCCGGCCCGAGTAACGCGGCCGCGCCCCGCGCGGCGATTCCGGCCCGAGCGAGTTAGAGCAGTACCGCCAGGGCGTCCGCGACTTCTTTCACCGCGCGGTGGTGCGCGTCCGTGAACCCCGCCGGCACGTCCGAGTCGATGTCGAGTTGGCCGAGGATGGTCGGGCCGCGGCGGATGAGCACCACCAACTCGGATCGGGTCTCGAGGTTGCACGCCAGGTAATTGCCCACGGCGGCGACGTCGGGAACGTTCTGGTCCGCTCCGCGCGCGACGGCCGTGCCGCACACGCCTTGCCCCACGAGGATCCGCCTGTGCTCCGTCGCGCGCCCCGCGAACGCCTCGAGCGCCAGCGTGTCGCCGTGCAGCATATAGGCGTACACCGACGTGTAGGGCGGCCCCAGCGCCTGGATACGATCGCACGCGAGTTGCAGCAACGCGCGCCGCGGCGCGTCGTGCAGATGGGCGGCGCGCAACGCGCGCACGATCGCGCTGGGCTCGATGGTGGCCGGCATCGTCCTTCCATATCTATCTTACGCCCGACTCCCACGGAAGCGGGTCGGTGTCCGTTCGTCTGCTCGTGCTAATTCCGGTCGCGGCGGCCATCAGCCTCGCCCTATCGGCCGCCGTCGACGCGGTCGCCTTGCCCTTGTTCCTCGACACCACGGGGACCATCCTCGCCACGGCCCTGGCCGGCCCTGCGGTGGGCGTCGCGACCGGTGTGGTCACCTCGGCGGTGAACACGCTCCGCAATCCCACATTCTGGCCCTTCGTGGTCGTGCAGATCATCGTGGCGCTGTACGCGGGGGTGGCGGCGCGAGCGGGGCTGTTCCGCAGCTTTCGGACGGCCGTGCCGGCGGGGCTCGGCCTCGGGGTGATCGCGTCGGTCACCTCGACGCCCATCTCCTACCTCGTGTTCCGCTGCGCCACGACCGGGGGGATCGCGCTCACGACCGCGCTGGGGGAAGCGCTCGGCCTGTCGCCGCTCGGTGCGTGCTTCTTCGGGAGCTTCGTGGCGGATTTCGGCGACAAAGCAGTGACCTTCGCGCTCGTCACGTCGGTATTGCACGCCCTGCCACGCCGCACGGCGGCGCGGTTCCCGGGGGCGCTGCGCGCCATCGGGGCCGGTTGAGGCGGCTCCACCCGTTCACGCTGCTGGCGATCGCGGCGACCCTGACGGCGCTGGCGTGGATCCTGCCCGCGCCGGCGGGCGGGCTCGCGACCTGCACGCTCGCGCTCGGGCTCGCCGCAAGCGCGGGGCCGCGCCCGGTGCTCGCGGCGGCGCTCGCCACCGCGGCGCCTTTTTGGCTGTTTCTCTTCCTCCTCAACGACCTCCCGACGACCGTCGCGACCGGCCTACGCGTCACGACCATGATCGCGGGCGTCCTGTGGGTGGTGGCGGTGCTCCCGCCCCCGCGTCTCGTGGAAGCGATGGTGGTCCGCGGCTGGAGTGCCAGTGCCGCATACCTGTTTGCCGCGACGTTATCCGCCGTCTCCGTCCTCAAGGCCCGGTCGCATCGGATCGTCGAGGCGCAGCGGTGCCGCGGCCTCTCGCCGCGGGGCGGCCCCGCGGCGCGCTTCCGCGCCCTCCGCGCTCTGGCTCTGCCGCTCGTTCTGTCGGCGCTCCACGAGGTCGACGAGCGGGCGCTAGCGCTCGAAACGCGGGGGCTCGTCCCGGGCGCGCGACGCACCCCTCTGGCGCCGCCCGCCGACCGCGGCGCCGAACGGGTGGCTCGCTGGGCGCTCCTCGCGCTCTGTGCCCTGGCCCTCGCGCGGCGGCTCGTGTGACCCGCCTCGTGCTCGAGCGCGTGCGCTTCTGGTATCCCGCCACCACGGTGCCGGCGCTCGCCGACTGCTCGCTCGACGTCGCGGGAGGTGAGGTAGTCGCCCTCGTCGGGCACGTCGGAGCGGGGGCGTCGACCCTACTGCTCGTGGCGGGCGATCTCGCGCCCCGGGTGGTCGGGGGCCGTCTCGAGGGGGTGGTGCGCTTCGAGGGACGAGGCCCGACCGGCGGGAGCGGGCGGGGGATCGTGCTCCCCACGCCGTGGACCCAGCTCTCCGGCATGGCGTTCACCGTGTGGGAGGAGGTGGCGTTCGGGCCGGCCAACCTGGGGTGGGCGCGGGCGGAGATAGCGCGGCAGGTCGACCGGGCGCTGGCGCGGCTCGAGATCGGCGCGCTCGCTGAGCGCGCGCCCGGCACGCTCTCGGGGGGCGAACTCCAGCGGGTGGTCCTCGCGGCGATTGTGGCGATGCAGCCGGCGCTCCTGTTGCTGGACGAGCCCACGGCCGAGCTCGACGCGGCGGGTGCCCGGTTGCTGTGGGGGCTGGTGCGGACCCTGGCGGCGGAAGGAACCGCGGTCATCGTCGCGACGAGCGATCTCGACGCGATCGTCGACGTCGCGGATCGCGTGGCGTGGCTTGAGGGCGGTCGCGTCAAAAAGACTGGGACGCCGGCACTGCTCGCCGACGAGGCGGTGTGCGCTGCGGGGTTGGGCACGACGGTCGCCGGCGTGTGGCGGGCCGCGCGGCTCCCGGCGCCCTATCCGGCGAGCGTGGCCGAGGCAGTGCGGCGGTGGCGTTAGCGGCGCTCCGCTGCGAGGCCGTGTCGTTCGCCTACGGCGCCGCGCCAGCCCTCGACACGGTCTCGTTCACCCTCGCGCGGGGCGAGCGCGCGGCGCTGCTGGGGCGCAATGGCTCGGGCAAGTCGACGCTCGTCAAGCTGATCACGGGCCTGCTGCAACCGGGCGCCGGCACCGTGTGGGTGGGTGATTGGGCCACGCGGGGGCGCCCCCCGGAAGAGCTGGCGCGGCGGGTGGGCTCGGTGTTCCAGTATGCGGAGCAGCAGCTGTTCGCGCGCTCGGTACGTGACGACGTGAGCTTCGGGCCACGCGTCTTGGGGCTCGCAGCGCCGGAGTGCGCTCGGCGCACGGCGACGGCGCTCGCCGCGCTCGGG
>DATBBW010000192.1:0-10996 GCA_036270795.1 Gemmatimonadales bacterium
GTACTCGGCGATGTAGAACATCGAGAACTTCATCGCGCTGTACTCGGTGTGATAGCCGGCGATGAGCTCGCCCTCCGCTTCCGGGAGGTCGAATGGCAGCCGGTTGGTCTCCGCGAACGCCGCCACGAGGAAGACGAAGGCCCCCAGGAACAACGGGAACACGTTCCATGTGAAGAGCGACGCCGACTGCTTCGCGATCACGTCACCCAGCGTTACGTTCCCCGCCACGAGCAGCACGGCCACGACGCTCATCCCCAGGGCGATCTCGTAGGAGATCATCTGCGCCGAGGCCCGCAGGCCGCCCAGGAGCGAATACTTGTTGTTGGACGACCACCCGGCGAGCACGATCCCGTACACCCCGAGCGAGCCGAACGCGAGGATGTAGAGCACCCCGACCGGGAGATTCGCGACCACCATGTCGACCGTGCCCCAGGGGGTCGGGAGGGGCGCGGCGAAGGGAATCACGGCGAAGGTGACGAGCGCCGGCACGAAGGACATCGCCGGCGCGAGCATAAAGAGCGTCTTGTCGGCCTTGGCGGGCAGGGTCTCCTCTTTGAAGAGGTTCTTCAAGCCGTCCGCCGCCGGTTGCAGCAGCCCCTGGGGGCCGACGCGGTTCGGTCCCAGGCGATCCTGCATCCAGGCGCAAATGCGGCGCTCCGCCAGCGTGAGCAGCGCCACGCTCACCATGATCACCGTAAACACGACGACGACCTTGATCGCCGAGGTGACGAGGAAGAAGGTCACGCCGGCACCGCCGCCGCCCGCGGCGCCGCCACCGGCGTGCCCCCGAGCCCGAGCGCCGCGTAGGACAGGCCGTGAAACGCTGCCACGGTCCGCGCCAGCTGGTCGAACGCGGCGGCGGCGCTCCCTACGCGCTCCCCGTGGCCGAGCGCGGCGGCGAGCTCCGCGAGCACCCACCACGCGGGGCGCACCATCCCCGGGGCGGGCTTCGCCTGCCAGTAGCGTTGCACCCGCCCATCCCGGTTCACGTAGGTCCCGTCCTCCTCGGCCACGTTGGCGATCGGAAGCACCACGTCGGCGGCGCGCGCGCCGTCAGGCAACACCGTGCCGAGATAGACCAGCACGCCCGCCGTGCGCACCGCGGTTTCCGGCTCGTCGAGCACCAGCACCGCGGCCGCGGACTCCGCCCGAGCGAGCGCCGCCCGATAGTCGCGGCCGTAGCCTAGGAGTTCCGCGCCCTTGGCGTTGGGCGCCCGCTCGGCGCGGAGCGCCAGATTGGGCACGCCCGCGAGGGGCACTTCCTCGCCCATCACGACCTGGAACGCGCCGGTCCAGGCGAAGCGCTGCAACAGCGCGCGCGCGAGGAACAGCGCTTCGGTCGAGGCGCGCGGGGCCACCAGGGCCACCGCCTGGCCCGCCGCGCCCCGCAGCAGCGTCGCGGCGTGCGCCACCGCCTCATCCCAGTCGGTCGCGTGCAGCTCGCCGCCCCGCTTCACGAGCGGCGCCTCGATCCGGTCGCCGCGGTTCATCCAGCGGTAGTTCATGCGGCCGTGGTCGCAGATGAAGTAGCGGTTCACGTCGAGATTCGGGCGCGGCCGGACCCGCACCACGACATTGTCGCGGGTGTCGAGCGTCACGTTGCACCCTTGCGCGCAGCCGGTGCACACCGACGCCGTCTTGTCGAGCTCCCAGGCCCGCGCCTTGTGCAGGAAATCCTTCGAGAGGAGCGAGCCCACCGGGCAGAGGTCGACCACGTTGCCGGCCCAGGGGTGATCGAGCCGCGCCTCCGGATGGATCCCGATGAAGGCGCGGTCGCCCCGCTCCGACACGTTCAAGACCGGCTCCTGGGCGACGTCTTCCATGAAGCGCACGCAGCGGGTGCACAGGATGCAACGATTGGGCACGTACAGGACGTCGGGTCCGAAATCCTCGACGGGATTGAAGCGCTTGGGGTACTCGGGGCTGTAGCGCGTCGCGGGCCGGCCTTCCTGGAAGGTGAAGTCCTGCAGCTCGCACTCCCCGGCCTGGTCGCAGATGGGACAGTCGAGCGGATGATTGATGAGCAGCAGCTCGAGCACGCCCATCCGGGCCGCCTTCGCAGCCGGCGTCTGCGTGTGCACGATCATCCCCTCCGCCACCTGGGTCGCGCAGGCGATCTGCAGCTTGGGCGCCTTCTCGATCGCGACGAGGCACATGCGGCACACCCCGGCCACGGGCAGGCCGGGATGATAGCAGTAGTGGGGTACCAGGACGCCGGCCTGCTTCGCGGCCTCGATCACGAGCGTCCCGGGCGGCACGCTGACCGGCACGCCATCGATCGTCAGGGTGACGAGGGCGTCGGCCATTACGCCACCAGGACGGGCCGGCGGCGGCCCGCGAGATAGTCCTCGAACTCGCCGCGGAACTTCTTGATGCCGCTCACCACCGGCGCCGCGCACGAATCGGACAGGACGCAGATCGTCTTGCCTGTCATGTTGTCGGCGAGGTCGAGCAGCAGGTCGAGATCGGCCGTCTTGCCCTGGCCCGCGAGGATGCGCTCGAGGATCTTCGTGGTCCAGGCGGTCCCCTCGCGACATTGGGTGCACTGCGCGCAGGATTCGTGCGCGTAGAAGCGCGCCAGCCGCATAATCTGGTACACCATGTCCGCCGAGTCATCGAACACGATCACGCCGCCCGAGCCGAGCATCGAGCCCTGCTCCACGACCCCTTCGTAATCGAGCAGGCAGCCCTCGGTTTCCGCGCGATCGAGGATCGGTACGGAGGAGCCGCCCGGGATGCACGCCTTGAGGGTGCGCCCCGGGCGCATCCCGCCGCACAGCTCGTACACCAGGTCCTTGAGAGGAAAGCCGAGCGTCACCTCGTAGTTGCCCGGCGCGCGCACGTGCCCGCACACCGAAAACAGCTTCGTCCCCGTGCTCTTCGGATTGGAGAGCGACAGCCCCTTGTACCAGGCCGCGCCCCGCTTGAGGATATGGGGCACGGCGACGAGCGTCTCGACGTTGTTGATCGTCGTCGGCATGCCGAACACGCCGGCGGCCGCGGGGAACGGCGGCTTGATCCGGGGGTTGCCGCGCTTGCCTTCGATCGAGTTCATCAAGGCGGTTTCTTCGCCGCAGATGTAGGCGCCGGCGCCGCGGTGGAGATGGATCTGCAGCTGGCCGAACACGCCGGCGGCGCCGGCCTCCGTCAGCGCCTTCTCCAGGATGGCGTAGGGCTCGGTGAACTCACCCCGGACGTAGATGTAGGCGACCTCGGCCTGAATCGCGTGGGCCGCGATCGCCGTACCCTCGAGCAGGGCGTGCGGCGTCCACCGCATGATCTCGCGATCTTTGAAGGTCCCCGGCTCCGATTCGTCGGCGTTCACGCACAGGTAGTGGGGCTTCTTCTTTTCCTTCGGCATGAAGGACCACTTGAGGCCCGTGGGAAACCCGGCGCCGCCGCGCCCGCGCAGTCCCGACTCCTTCACCACGTCGATGATCTTGGCCGGCTCCGTGGCGAGCGCCTGCTCGAGCATGGCATAGCCGCCGCGCTTCACCCACCCCTTGTAGCTGCGCGCCTCGGCCTGCCCGAAGTGCTGCGACAGGACTAGCGTCTCGCGCGGATGCGGCTTGTGCGGGAAGCCCATTATTTATAGCGCGCCACGAGCTCGGCCACGCGCTCGGGGGTCACGCTCTCGATGAAGTCGTCGTCGACGAGGACCGGCGTCGCGAACCCGCACGCTCCCAGGCACTCCACCTCGATCACCGTCCAGCGGCCGTCGGGACTCGTGGCGCCGAGCTCCTTCGCGCCGGTCCGCTCGAGCAACGCCTGCACCACGGCCTCGGCCCCACACAGGTTGCAGGGCGACGTGGTACAGACTTGCACGAAGTGCTGCCCCACCGGGTGCTGGTGATACATGGTGTAGAACGACACCACGCCCTTCACGTAGGCGGGCGTGAGGCCCAGCAGCTCCGCCACCTCGGCCATGTCCCGGTCGGAAATCCAGCCCCGGGCCTGCTGCACGAGCCAGAGGGCCGGCAGGAGCGCGGCCTGCTTCGTGGGGTAGCGCGTGAGCAGCTGCTGCAGTCGCTCGAGCGTGGGGCCCGCGAAGACGGGCGCGGTCTCCTCGGCGCCCGCGGGCGGGCCCGGATGCGCGCTGACGCTCACCGATCCACCTCGCCCATCACGATATCCACCGAGGCGTTGATGGCGATCAGGTCGCTCAGGAGATGGCCCTCGGCCATCTTCGGGAGCGCCGAGAGGTTGATAAAGGAGGGTGGCCGGATCCGCCACCGCACCGGCTTCGCCGTGCCGTCGGAGACGAGGTAGGTGCCGAGCTCGCCCTTGGGGTTCTCGATCCCCACGTACGCCTCCCCCACCGGGGCTTTGACGCCCTCCATCACTTGCTTGAAGTGATAGATCATCGCTTCCATGTCGTTCATGGCGCGCGACTTGGGAGGAAGAATGACGCGCGGGTCGGCGACGTTCACCGGCCCGTCGGGCAGCCGCTCGAGCGCCTGCGCCAGAATGCGGTTCGCCTGGCGGCACTCCTCCAGCCGCACCAGATAGCGATCGTACACGTCGCCGTGCTCGCCCACCGGCACGTCGAAGTCGTACGTCTCGTAGTCCAGGTACGGTTTGTCGCGGCGCAGGTCGAAGGGCACGCCGCTCGCCCGCAGCATCGGCCCGGAGAGCGAATGGTTGATCGCCTCCGCGGCGGTCAGCGCGCCGACACCCTGCGTGCGCCCCACCCACACGGCGTTGCGCGTCAGCACGCGATCGATCTCGTCCAGCGTCCGGGGGTAGGTCTCGGTAAAGTGCCGCAGCGCCGGCACGAAGCCATCAGGGACATCGGCCAGCATCCCGCCCACCCGCGTCACACTGGTGGTGAGGCGGGCCCCGGTCCACATCTCCTGCAGGTTGTAGATCCGCTCGCGCTCCTGGAACGCCCAGAGGAAGGGGGTGAACGCGCCGAGATCGATCGCCGTGGTGCCGAGCCAGACCATGTGCGAGATCACGCGGCTCATTTCGCAGGCGATCACCCGGAGCACCCGGCAGCGCGGCGTGATCTCGATCCCCATGAGCCGCTCCGCCGCGAGCGCGAACCCCACGTTGTTCGCCATCGGCGAGAGGTAGTCGGTGCGGTCGGTGAGGGGGATGATCTGGTTGTAGTGGCGGTATTCGCCCAGCTTTTCGAAGCCGGAGTGCAGGTAGCCCACGTGCGGAATGACGCGGACCACGGTCTCGCCCTCGAGTTCCACCACCAGCCGCAGCACGCCGTGCGTCGCCGGATGCTGCGGCCCGAGGTTGATCAGCATGTGCTGGTCGGGGAGCGGCGGCTCGTCCGCTGCCGCCCCCGCCGCAGCGCCCGGGGCCCCGAGACCGGTGGCGCCGAGCGGCACGCGCACCGGGCGTCCCTGCGCGTCCACGCCCGGTGTCGCGAGCTCGAGTTCGACGGTGCGCCGGCTCATTCGGAGTGCGGCAGGGTGCCCCGCTCCCCGCGGCGCAGCCGCTCCGCCATGTCGGCGGGCAGGGCAGCGGCGGCGGCGGCGATCGAGAGCTCGTCGATCGAATAGTGCGCCTCGGGATTGGCGGTGAGCGCCTGGCGCACCTGCTCGGCCCGGCTGAACCGCCCGCGCAAGGGAAAGTCCTTGCGCAGCGGATAGCCCTCGGCGTAGGTCTCCCACATGAGAATGCGGCGCAGGTCGGGATGCTCGCGGAAGCTCACGCCGAACATGTCGTAGACCTCACGCTCCAACCAGTTCGCGCCCTGCCACAGCGGCACCACCGAATCGAGCGTCAGCGCGCCCCGCGGATCGAGCTCGACTTTGACCCGGAGCTCGGCGCCGCGCCCCAGGGAGCGCAGCGTGTAGACGACCTCGAGCGGGCGCTCGCGATCGCGGTACTCGACGGCGGTGATGTCCACGAGATAGTCGTAGGCTTCGCCCGGTGTGTCGCGTAGCCACGTCAGGACGTCGCGCAGCCGCTCCGCGGCCACATAGACGATCGTGTCGCCGCACGACTCGACCACGCGGCCGATGGCGCTGCCGAGGGTCGCCCGCCCGGCCTCGACGGAAGGGTTCACGCCGAGCGGAATTGGTGGACCGAGTTACCGAAGGGCTCGGAGATCTCGTCGATGGTTTCGGGCGGGAGCCGCAGGCCGCGCTCGTCGAGCGGCTGCTCCTCGCGCACCGACGGATCGAGCAGCGATTCCCCCTTGATCTTCTTGTGGAGCAGCAGCACCCCGTACAGCAGCCCCTCGGGCCGGGGCGGGCAGCCTGGGACGTACACGTCCACGGGCACGATGGTGTCGATCCCCTGCACCATGGCGTAGTTGTCGAAGATGCCGCCCGTCGAGGCGCACGCCCCCATCGAAATGACCCACTTGGGCTGCGGCATCTGGTCGTAGATGCGGCGGATCACCGGGGCGAGCTTGAAGGGCAGCCGCCCGGCGCAGATCAGCACGTCCGCCTGGCGCGGCGAGAAGGCCTGCCGCTCCATCCCGAAGCGCGCGAAGTCGAACCGGCTCGCGGCGGTCGCCATGAACTCGATGGCGCAGCAGGCTGTCCCGAACGGCATGGGCCACAGCGAGTTGGCGCGCGACCAGTTCACTGCCTTGTTCGCGCCGCTGACGCTCAGGACCCACTTGACCAGCTCCTCGAAGCGGGTCGTGAGCCAGTTGGGCGACGTCACCCCCGACACCGCGTGCTTCCCCATCGGCGTCAGTCCCATTGGAACGCCCCGCGCTTCCACACGTACACGTAGCCCACGGCGAGGATCAGCATGAAGACGAGCATCTCGAGCAGCAGGAAGCCCATCCCCGGGCCCGCCGCCCCACCCCCCGCCGCGTTGCCACTCGCGAAGTAGATCGTGCCCCAGGGAATCAGGAACACCGTCTCCAAGTCGAACGCGATGAACAGCATCGCGACGAGATAGAATTTCACGGAGAAGCGCTCGCGCGCGTCGCCGAGCGGCGGCATGCCGCTTTCGTAGGGGGCGTCCTTCGCCGGCGTGGGCCGGCGGGGCGCGAGCAGATGGGAGAGACCGATCAGCAACGCCGCGTTGAACGCGACGAAGACGAAGAGGATGAGGAAGGAGAGATAGGGCTGGTTCATTGAGTTCGTGAAAAATTTCACTTAACCCGCCGAAACGTATCCGCCGCTCACGCCAAAGTCAACCGAATCGAGTGGCGTAAGTCTCGACGCCGCCGATATATTGCCCCTCCATGTCCATCAAGTCCGACCGCTGGATCCGGCGCATGGCGGGCGCCCACCGCATGATCGAGCCGTTCGCCGACCAGGAGGCGCGCGCGGGCGTGATCTCCTACGGCGTCTCGTCCTACGGCTACGACATGCGCGTGGCGCCCGAGTTCAAGATCTTCACCAACGCGCTCTCGGCGGTCGTGGACCCCAAGCGGTTCGATCCGAAATCGTTCGTCGAGTTCACGGGTGACGTGTGCATCGTGCCGCCCAACTCGTTCGCGCTGGCCCGCTCGGTCGAGTACTTCCGGATTCCGCGCAACGTGCTCACCATCTGCGTGGGCAAGAGTACGTACGCGCGCTGCGGCATCATCACGAACGTCACTCCATTCGAGCCGGAGTGGGAGGGCTACGTCACGCTCGAGATCTCGAACACGACGCCGCTGCCCGCCCGGATCTACGCCCACGAAGGCATCGCCCAGGTGCTGTTTTTCACGGCCGACGAGGGCGACGAGTGCGAGGTGAGCTACCGGGACAAGAAGGGCAAATACCAAGGGCAGCAGGGGATTACGCTGCCGAAACTGTAGCGCTCGGGGGGGCCGCCGCGCCGTCCGCCGTCACCCCGCCCCCGCCCCCGCCCGGGCTCAGAGCGCGACCGCGGGCCGACGCGAGCCCACCGCGGTGATCACGACCGCGACGGCCGCGAGAATCAACAGGTCCGGCACCCACCCCAGCTCGGTGGCCGGCACGGCCATCTGGATGAAGTTCATCACGAAGTCGAACCCGCCCACCAGCAGCCCCAGCAGCACCGTGCCGCGCAGCTCGCGGCCCAGTTGCCCGAGCAGGCTCCCGGTCACGAGCGCCACCGCACCCTGGCCCGCGGCCAGGAGGACCGCCGTCACGGCGTCGCTCACGATGGTGTGGACGAGCCACGACTTGCCGGGGTTGTAGCTAAAGAAGGCCGTGTGAATCAGGGAGATCGCGAGCCCGGCCCCCAGGGCGCAGAGCGTAGCCCACACCGCGTAGTAGATCGTGATCTTCATGCGGTCGCCCGCGTCGCTGGCCATATCGACCTCGCTGCGCACTGGAGGGGAGCGCGCGAGACAATGTCGCCGCTGGCGGGCCCGCCCGCTAGGCCGCGGCGGCCGGCCCCAGGGCGCTGCGTCACCGCCACAGCGCGTTATGTTACCCCTGGCCCTGCCCCTTCCCCGTCGCAGGAACACCTCGTGCGCGACACGTCGGTGGCGTCGATCCGCCCGCTCCTTGCCGCTCTCGGCGTCACCGCCGGCGTCCTCGCCGCGTGCCGCGCCCCGGCGCGCCCCGTCGCCATCGGCTACGCGTTCCCGCGCTGGGGCCAGCTCGCGGTGCGCGTGGCGCTCGACGAGATTGCGTCCTGGCCCGCCACGATGCGCCCCACGGTCCGCATCATCTACGACAGCTCCTCCACCGGCGATCCCCCCGACATCGAGGTCAGCCGGGCCCAGCGGTTCGCCGCGATCCCGGAGCTCGTGGGCATCGTCGGGCATGGCGGCAGCCGCGGCACGCTCGCCGCGGCGCCTGTGTACAACCAAGCCGGGATTCCCGAGGTCGCGCCGACGAGCACGAGTCGCTTGGTCAAGCGCATCGGTCCCTGGACCTTCCAGCTGCCGCCCGATGATTCGGTGGAAGGCGCCTTCCTCGCGCAGTTCGCGGCGGAGCGCCTGGGGGCCCGGCGGGTTTCGCTGTTCTACGTCACCGATGAATACGGTGCGGGGCTGCGCGACGGCGTCGCCGCCGAGGCGGCCCGGCGCCAGGTGCGCGTGCTGGACGAGGTGGGCTACGACAACCGCAACGACCTGGCTCCGCTCGTGGCGGCGTCGTTCCATCGCGGCGTGCCGGACGTGGTCATCGTGGCCGGTCGCCAACGCGAGACGGCGCACATCGCGCGCGCGGCGTGGCGGCTGCACCCGGGCCAGCGCGTGCTCGCGGGCGATGGCGCCCTGGTGCTGCCGCTGCTCGTGGATGAGGCGGGCCCGGCCGCGGATTCGATCTATGTCGTCGCGTTCTGGATGCCCGACCGCGCGGACTCCGTATCGCGCGCCTTCGTCGAGCGGTTCACCCGCATCGCGGGGCGCCCGCCCCAGTCCGGGGACGCGATGAATCACGACGCCCTGATGGTGATGGCGCGGGCCGTCGCCGACGCCGGACCGCGTCGGGCCGCCATCCGGGCGTACCTCGCGTCGCTCGGCGTGACCCGCCCGCCCTACCACGGCGTCACCGGGCCCATCACGTTCACCGCGACGCGCGCGCCGGCGCTGATCATGACGCGCGTACACGGGCGCGAGGTGCAGACGGTGTCGCCGCCGTGAGACGCTGGCGCCTGTCGCTCAGCCTGCGCGCCGCGCTGCTGCTCTTGGTGGTCGCGTCGGAACTGTATGCGACGGCCCTCTCATTGTTCTTGGCGCAGCGCGTCGGGTCGGCCGCCACGGCGTTGGGCCAGGGGGCCGAGGAGGCCGTCGCCCTGCTCGACGCGTTGTCGCAACGGCACGACGCGCTGGACCACGGCACGGCGCTCGCCGACCGAGCCTTGCGCGGCGGGCACACCCCCTCGGCCCGGGTCGTCGACTCGATCCGCCACCTCGCGAGCGCGGGCGGCGTCCCCGCCGGACCGGCGACCTTCGCGACCCTCTCGGGCGGCCTCCGCGTGATGCTGGCCCGCACCGACGAGAATATGTCGCTCATGGCCGGCACCCTGAGCGAGCTGGCCGCGCTGCTCGAGCTGGGCCGCACGCGCGCGGCGCTCGCCCGGCTCGCCGCGGTCGACGCGCTGCACGACGCGGTGGACGCGCTGCTGGCGCAGGACGGCATCGTCGTGCGGCAGCAACTGCTGCAGCGCCAGCGGGCCCTGCGCTCGGCGACGAACAGCGCGCTCCGGGTCGCCGCGGTGTGGGTGCTCCTGGGCGTGATTTTCGTCCCCTTCACCGTGATGGTGTTCCGGTCGCGGGTTGCCGGGCCGCTGCGCGAGCTCGAAGCGGGCCTCGCGCGCGTGGCCGATGGCGACCTCGCGACGGAAGTCCCGGTCCACCGGCACGACGAGGTGGGGCGCCTGGCCCAGCACTTCAACGAGATGACCCGGGTCCTGCGGGACCGGGCCGAGGAGCAAGGCCGGTTCGCAGCGGCCGGCGAGCTGCTCGCCGGCGTGGCCCATGAAGTGAACAATCCGCTGATGGCGATCACCGCCCATGCCGACAACCGGCTGGCCGACGCCACGATCGCCGACGAGCAGCGCGCCGAAATGACCCAGATCCTGCGCCAGGCGCGCCGCGCGACCAAACTGCTGCGCGGGCTGCTGCGGTTCGTGCGGGTCACCGAGCGCGAGATCGCGCCGGTCAACCTGAACGACGTCGTGCGCGGAGCGCTCGATCTCGTGTCCTACCGCTTCGGCGTCGATGAGATCACGGTGGGCGGAGGGCTCGACCCCAAGCTCCCCCTCGTGCAAGGCGACGCCATCAAGCTGGAGCAGGTCGTCGTGAACCTCCTCTCCAACGCGATCGACGCGCTGCGCGCCATCAAACCGCCCCGCCAGCTCAGCGTGGATACAGGAGTCGCGAGCTCCCAGGTCTGGGTGGCGGTCGCCGACAACGGGCGCGGCGTCGCCCCGGAGATCGCCGCCCGGCTGTTTCGCCCCTTCGCCACGACCAAGGGGCGCCGCGGCACCGGGCTGGGCCTCTACATCTCGCGCCAGATCGCGCGGGAAGCGGGAGGAGACCTCGCGCTCGTGCCGGCCCCGAGTGGTGAGGGCGCCCGGTTCCTGCTGTCGTTGCCGGCGGCCGCGCCCCTCGCGGAGGAGCCTCCTGAGGCGACGCCCGAACCGAGCG
>DATBBW010000193.1:0-7189 GCA_036270795.1 Gemmatimonadales bacterium
CGCGCCGGGACGCCTCAAGCAGGCGGTGTGCCGCTGGCCCTACGAACGGATCCCCTTCCCCGAGTTTTGCCGGGCCGCCGCCGGCATGGGTTTGGCCGCGATCGATTTGCTCGGCCCCGACTACTGGCCGCAGATGCACGAGTACGGTCTGGTGTGCTCGATGGGATACGCCGCGATCCGCCCCGATTTCATCGCCGTCGGCTTCAACGACCGCTCCAACCATGCGATGCTGTGGCGCGAACTCGAGACGGCCCTGCCGCTCGCCGCCCGGCACGGCGTGCCGAACGTGATCGGGATGTTCGGGAACCGGCGCGGCCGGAGCGACGCCGAGGCCATCGACAACTGCGTCGCCGGGCTGCGCCGCATCGCGCCGCTCGCCGAGGCGCAGGGCGTGACGCTCTGTCTCGAGCTGCTGAACAGCAAGGTGGACCACCCCGACTACCAAGGCGACCACACGGCGTTCGGCCTCGCGGTAGTTCGGGCGGTCGGCTCGCCTCGGGTCAAGCTGTTGTACGACATCTATCACATGCAGATCATGGAAGGCGACGTCATCCGCACAATCCGCGACGCGCACGAACACCTGGCGCATTTCCACACGGGCGGCGTCCCGGGCCGCCACGAGCTCGACACCACCCAAGAACTGCAATACGGGGCGATCGCCGCGGCGATCGCCGCCACGGGCTTTACGGGCTACGTCGCGCACGAGTTCGTCCCGACGGGCGACCCGCTCGGCGCCCTGCGCGACGCGGTCCGCACCTGCGCCGTGTGAGCGCGCTGGCGAGCGGCGCGGGCGCGCGATAGCTTCGGCGCACCCCGGATCGGAGCGAGCCCCCCTATGCACGTGCTCGGGCAACAGCGCACTTATGATGTGTGCATCGTCGGTTCCGGCGCCGGTGGCGACATGGCCGCCTACATGCTCACCCAAGCCGGGGCCGACGTAATCGTGCTCGAGGCCGGCGGACCGTGGGACAACTCCAAAGACTCGGCCATGCTCACCTGGCCCTACCAGTCGCCGCGCCGGGGGAGGTCGACGCGGGAGCGCCCGTTCGGCGAGTTCGACGCCTGCATCGGGGGCTGGGATATCGAGGGCGAGCCCTTCACCCGGGCGCCCGGGACCGAGTTCAACTGGTGGCGGGCCCGCATGGTGGGGGGCCGCACGAACCACTGGGGCCGGATCTCGCTGCGCTTCGGGCCCTACGACTTCACGCGGAAGCGCCGCGACGGTCTGGGCGACGACTGGCCCATCGCCTACGAGGACGTGGCGCCGTATTACGACCGCGTCGATCGGCTGATCGGGGTGTTCGGATCGAAGGAAGGCCTCCCGAACGAGCCCGACGGCGTGTTCCTGCCGCCCCCCAAGCCCCGGTGTCACGAGCTGCTCGTGAAACAGGCGGCCGACAAGCTGCACATCACCTGCATCCCGTCGCGGCTCTCGATTCTCACCCGACCGCTCAACGGGCGCGCCGCCTGTCACTACTGCGGCCAGTGCAACCGCGGCTGCAAAGTGAACGCGAACTTCACCTCCACCAACGTGCTGATCGCCCCGGCGCTCGCCACCGGGAAGCTGACGCTCGTGACGAACGCCATGGCCCGGGAGGTGACGCAGGACAAGAGCGGGCGCGCGAGCGGCGTCGCGTACATCGACAAGCTGACCGGGAGCGACCGGCACGTGCGCGCCCGCGTCGTGGTGTTGGCGGCCAGCGCGTTTGAGTCCGCCCGGCTGCTGCTCAACTCGCGCTCGCCCCTGTTTCCGAACGGACTCGCCAACTCGAGCGGCGTGGTGGGCAAATACGTCACGGACACGACCGGCACGGACGTCGGCGGGTTCATCCCGCGGATGATGGATCACGTGCCCCACAACCACGACGGTGTGGGCGGCATGCACCTGTACATGCCGTGGTGGCTGGACAACAAGGCGCTCGACTTCCCGCGGGGCTATCACATCGAGATGTGGGGCGGCGCGCACCTGCCGGAGTACGGGGCGCTGGGCGGGATTCACCACTACCCCGCGGGCGGCGGCTACGGCAAGCAGCTCAAAGACGACTATCGCCGCTACTACGGCGCGACGGTCGGCTTCTCGGGGCGTGGGGAAATGATCCCCAACGACGACAGCTACTGCGAGATCGACCCGCACACCGTGGACCGGTGGGGCATCCCGGTGCTGCGATTCCATTGGAAGTGGTCGGACCACGAGTACAAGCAGGTGAAGCACATGCAGGAGACGTTCCGCGCGCTCATCGCCGAGCTGGGGGGCGAGGCGTTCTCCCCCATGCCCACCGCTGAGCAGGGCTACGGCATCGCCGCGGGCGGGACCATCATCCACGAGCTCGGCGGCACGCGCATGGGCGCCGACCCCAAGACCTCGGTGGTGAATGGCTCGTGCCAGGCGCACGACTGCAAGAACGTGTTCGTGACGGACGGCGGGCCCTTCGTGTCGCAGGCGGACAAGAACCCCACGTGGACCATCCTCGCCCTCGCGATGCGCACCAGCGACCACATCGCCGACCAGATGAAGAAAGGAGCCTTGTGATGCAGCGTCGCGCCGCGGTGCACCTCCTCGCCGTCGCCCCGCTCGCCGCGGCGTTCCGCTGGACGCCGGAGTCGGTGCGCGAGGCCTCCGTCCGGGCGCGCGCCGCCTTGGCGCGCGGGGTTCCCTACGACCCGCAGCACTTCACCGCGCACGAATGGGACACGGTGCGCCTGCTCGTCGACCTCATCCTGCCGAAAGACGAGCGCTCGGGGAGCGCCACCGACGCGGGCGTGCCGGAATTCATGGACTTCATGCTGGGCGACGATCCCGACCTCGCGACGCCGGTGCGGGGCGGCCTCGCCTGGCTGGACCACGCGTGCAACGACCGCTACGGCTCGACCTTCCTCGGGGCGAGCGACCGCGAGCGCCAAGCCCTGCTCGACGACATCGCGTGGCCCAAACGGGCGCCGCCCCAGTACGCCGCCGGCGCCACGTTCTTCAACCACTTCCGGGACCTCACCGCCTCGGGCTTCTACTCGAGCAAGATCGGCGTTCAGGACCTGCGCTACATCGGCAACACCGTGCTCGCCGAGTGGAACGGCTGCCCCCCCGAGGCGCTCGCCAAGCTCGGCGTGAGCTACTGACGGATCGGGCCATGACGGACAAACGCCTGGGCATCGGGTTCATCGGGAGCGGGTTCAACGCCCGCTTCCACCTGCAGGCGTTCCAGGCGGTGCGCGACGCCGACGTGCTGGGCGTGTGGAGTCCCAAGACGCCGCACGCCGAGGAGACCGCAGCCCTGGCGCGGCGGCTGGACGTCGGCGCCGCGAAGCCCTATCGCTCCATCGCCGCGATGGTGGCGGACCCGGCGATCGACGCGGTGTGGCTGTGCGGGCCGAACTACGCGCGGGTCGAGAACGTGGAGGAGATCGCCGACACGGTGACGCGCGCCAAGGGCGAGCTGCGGGGCATCGCCTGCGAGAAGCCGCTCGGCCGCACTGTGGCCGAGGCCAAGCGGGTCACGGCGCTGGTCGAGCAGGCCGGCATCGCGCACGGCTATCTCGAGAACCAGGTGTTCGCGCCCGCCGTCACCCACGGGCGCGCGCTCCTCTGGGCGCGCGGCGCGGCGCTCACCGGCCGGCCCTATCTCGCCCGGGCTGCCGAGGAGCACAGCGGACCGCACATGCCGTGGTTTTGGCGAGGCGAGCTCCAGGGTGGCGGGGTCCTGAACGACATGATGTGCCACTCCGCGCTCGTGGTCCGCCACCTGCTCACCCAGCCAGGCGCGCCCGCCTCGAGCGTCCGCCCAGTGCGCCTCACGGGACACATCGCGAGCCTGAAATGGACGCGACCCACCTACGTCAAGCGGCTGCAGCGGACGATGGGACCGGAGGTGGACTACACGAAGGCCCCCTCCGAGGATTTCGCTAGCGTGCTAATTGAATTCGAGACCGACGAGGGGACCAAGGCCCTGGGCGAGGCGACGACGTCCTGGAGCTTCGTCGGCGCGGGCCTCCGCTTGTCGGCCGAGCTGCTGGGCCCCGAGTACTCGATGGCCTGGAACTCGCTCGACAGCGGCTTGAACCTGTTCTTCAGCCGCGAGGTGAAAGGGGCCGCGGGCGAAGACCTGGTCGAGAAGCAAAACGCCGAGCAGGGACTGATGCCCGTCGTGGCACACGAATCGGCGGTGTATGGCTACGACGCCGAGGACCGCCATTTCGTACAGGTGTTCCGCGAGCGCGCCAAGCCCGAGCTCACATTCCACGACGGCGTCGCGGTGGTCGAGCTCCTGATGACGGCGTACATGAGCGCTGAGCAGGGCAAGACCCTCGCGTGTCCGCCCCCCGGCCTCGAGCGCTTCGTGCCCGCCGTCGCCCAAGGCACGTGGAAACCATGAGAACCCTCGCCCACGCACTCAGGCGCGCCAGCGCGCTCGGGACCGGCGCCGTACTCCTCGGCTCTGCCGTGGGTGCGGCGCAACAGCCCCCGGTATGGCCGGTGCACTCGCTCGAGCGGCCGCGACCGCCCGTGGTCGACCCGGGGCCCGAGCGCCTGCCCGCGCCGCCGCCGGCGGATGCCATCGTGCTGTTCGCTGGCACGAACCTCGACGAGTGGCGCGCCGCGGACAGCACGCCGGCCAAGTGGGTCGTGCGCGACGGCTACTTCGAAGTCGCCCCGGGGACGGGGTCGATCGCCACGCGGCGCCGCTTCGGCGACGTGCAGCTCCACGTCGAGTGGGCGAGCCCGGTGCCGCCCACGGGAGCGGGACAGGAGCGGGGGAACAGCGGCGTGTTCCTCATGAGCCACTACGAGATCCAGGTACTCGACTGCTACGGCAACGACACCTACCCCGACGGGCAGGCGGCCGCGGTGTACGGACAGACCCCGCCCCGCGTGAACGCGTGCCGCCCCCCGGGCGCGTGGCAGACCTACGACATCATCTTCCACCGACCCCGCTTCGCGCCGGACGGCACGGTGCGGGACTCGGCGCGCGTCACCGTGCTCCACAACGGCGTGCTGGTGCAGGACGACACGCGGATCACCGGCTGGACCGTGCACGGCCGGCGCGCGCACTACGAGCCGCACGCCGACCGCCTCCCGGTGGAGCTCCAGGATCACGGCAACCGGGTTCGCTACCGGGACATCTGGATCCGCGAGCTACCCTGACGCCGCGCGTTTATCCGCCCCAGCCGGACCGGTAGGTGGGACGGATGTAGTCGTCCGGCACCTTCACATTCGTGACCTGGCCGGTGGCGCGGTTCAGCTCGAGCGTCTTCCCCGTCCGGACCGCCAGATTGCCGAGCAGCACGAGCTCGGTGAGCGGCCCCGCATACTCCGCGAAGCCGGCATTCGCGTGTCCCTTCCCCTTGCACGCGGCGATCCATTCCTCGTGGGCGCCGGGGGAGCGGGGGTATTTCACCGCCACCGGGTGCGCCGTGATCTCCGCCTGCTTCGCGTCATCGAGCAGCCGCGGCTCGTCCCCGTACGTCCCGGCGACGAGCTTGCCGTCCGTCCCGATCCACAGCTGGCCGCTCGTGTCGGGGGGCCACTTGACGTCGTCCCGGACTTCGGGGGGGCGCGGTGGGTAGAGCGCGCCGTCCCGCCACACGACCTTCACCTCCGGGTGGGTGCCGCGCGCGGGGAAACTGAACGTGATGCGCGAGCTGTCGGGCGCGGTTTCGGCGTACAGCTGAGTCGATTCCGGCTCGATCCGGGTGGGGACGCCCAGATCGAGCGCCCAGAACGCGGCGTCCATGAGGTGGCACGCCATGTCGCCTAGGGCGCCGGTGCCGAAGTCCCACCAGCCGCGCCATTTGAACGGGGCATACGCGGGATTGTAGGGTCGGGTCGCCGCGGGGCCGAGCCAGAGGTCCCAGGCAAGTGTCGCGGGTGTGTAGAACTCCTCGAGCGGCCGGTCCAGCCCCTGCGGCCAAATCGGGCGATTGGTCCAGAGGTGGACCTCACGCACCGTACCGATGGCGCCGGCCTCGACCCATTCCCGAATCTGGCGGGTGCCTTCCTTCGCGTGTCCCTGGTTCCCCATCTGGGTTACGACCTTGGTCGTCTTCGCCAGGTCGGCCAAGCCCCGGACTTCCTCGAGTGTGCGGGCCAGCGGCTTCTCGCAGTAGACAGGTTTGCCGGCTTTCATCGCGAGGCGCGCCACCGCGGCGTGGGTATGGTCGGGCGTCGCCACGACGACCGCGTCGATGTGCTTCGCCTCCTTCTCCAGCAGCTCCCGGTAATCCGTGTAGCGCTTTTCCTTGGGGTGGGCCGAGTAGGAATCGGCCGCACTGACCTGGTCCACATCGCACAGCGCGTAGATGTTCTCGGACGCGACGGACTTCACGTCCTCGCGGCCCCGCCCGCCCACGCCGATGCAGGCGATGTTGAGCGTGTCGCTCGGCGCGCGGTAGCCGTGTCCGAGCACGTGGCGCGGGACGATCGTGAAGGCCACGGCCGCGCCGGCCGTGCCCGCTTCGCGGATGAACTTCCGTCGCGTGATCCCTCGTTTCGCCATCGAAGCGTTCCCCCTTTGCGCAGTGGGTCAATCCGCCGGTGCGGGCACAGGTGGGAGCGCGGCCCGGGGGCGGAACAACAACGCGAATAGGACGAGCACGACGAACGCGCCGCTCGCGGGATACAGCCAGATGTGGTGCCAGTCGTGTGTGAACCCGCCACCAGAGACGGGCGTGGCGAAGGCCTGCACCACGGCCCCGGAGACCCAGGCGCCGACCGCGTACCCCGCGCCGTTCGTCACGAGGTTGATAAAGCCCTGGGCCGCGCCCCTGATGCGCGGGCCGGCCTGCTCGTCGGTGTAGATCTGGCCGCCCACGAAGAAGAAGTCGTAACACACCCCGTGCAGCAGGATCCCCCCATACAAGAGCCACATCGCGGTGGCGACCGTGCCGTTCGCGAACGCCAGGTAGCGCAGCCCCCACGCCAGCATGCCGCCCAACATGATGACTTTGATGCCGAAGCGGCGGAGGAAGAACGGGAGCAGCAGCATGAAGAAGATCTCGGACATCTGCCCCCACGTCATGATGAACGCGGGCTCGGGCGCCCCGATCTCGTTCAGGAAGGCGTTGGCCCAGGTGTAGTAGAACTGCAGCGGAATGCACAACAGGAACGACCCCAGCACGAACACCAGGAACGCGCGGTCCTTGAGCAGCTGCAGCGCGTCGATGCCCAACGCGTCCCGGATGCTGAACGGCGCCCCCG